>CAYNYQ010000108.1:0-14042 GCA_964401305.1 uncultured Acetobacteraceae bacterium
TTCACCGAGGTCCCCTTCCTCGACCGCTTCGCCCGCGCCCGCGCGGCCGGCTTCGAGGCCGTGGAGTTCCTCTTCCCCTACGAATTCCCCGCCGCCGAGATCGCCCGTCGCCTGAAGGACAACGGCCTGGCGCAGGTGCTCTTCAACGCCCCGCCCGGCGACTGGGCGGCCGGCGAGCGCGGCATCGCCGCCCTGCCCGGCCGGGGGGATGCGTTCCGCGCCGGCATCCGCCAGGCGCTCGAGTACTGCGCCGCCCTCGCCTGCCCGCGGCTGCACGTGATGGCCGGGCTCGCGCCGGCCGGCGTGCCGCGCGACACGCTGCTTGCGACCTATGCCGTGAACCTGGCCTGGGCGGCCGAGGAATGCGCCAGGGCCGGCGTGAAACCGGTGATCGAGCCGATCAACCACCGCGACATACCGGGCTTCTTCCTCAACACCACCGACGAGGCGGCGGCGATCATCCAGGCGATCGGGCCGGAGCGGCTCGGCATGCAGTTCGACCTCTACCACTGCCAGATCACCGAGGGCGACGTGGTCGAGACGGCGCGCCGCCACCTGCCGCTGGTCGCGCATTGCCAGGTTGCCGACACGCCGGGCCGGCACGAGCCCGGCACCGGCGAGGTGAACTGGCCCTTCGTCTTCGCGCAGCTCGACGCGATGGGCTTCCGCGGCTGGATCGGCTGCGAGTACCGGCCGAAGGGAATCACCGAGGACGGGCTCGGCTGGTTCGCCCCCTACCGGGCCTGACTGGCGCCCGCGCAAGCGAAGGAATCGCACGACATGAAGATCGGCTTCATCGGCCTCGGCATCATGGGCAAGCCCATGGCGGGGCACCTCAAGGACGCCGGCCACGACATCCTGGTGCCCGAGCGCGCCAGCCTCGGGCCCGAGCAGCGCGCCGCCTTCACCGTGCTGGCCGATGCGCGCAGCGTCGCGCAGCAGGCCGAGGCGATCATCCTGATGGTGCCCGACACGCCGGACGTGGAGGCCGTGCTGTTCGGCCCGGCCGGCGTCGCCGAGGGGCTCGCGCCGGGCAAGCTCGTGATCGACATGTCCTCGATCAGCCCGACGGCGACGAAGGGCTTCGCGCAGCGGATCAATGCGGCCGGCTGCGACTACCTCGACGCGCCGGTGTCGGGCGGCGAGGTGGGCGCCAGGCAGGCCAGCCTGACGATCATGGTGGGCGGGCCGCAGCAGGCCTTCGACCGCGCGCTGCCGCTGTTCCAGGCCATGGGCAAGAACATCACCCTGGTCGGCGAGGAGAACGGCGCCGGCCAGACCTGCAAGGTCGCCAACCAGATCGTGGTCGCGCTGACCATCGAGGCGGTGGCGGAGGCGCTGGTCTTCGCCAGCAAGGCGGGTGCCGATCCGGCCAAGGTGCGCCAGGCGCTGATGGGTGGCCTCGCCACCTCCCGCATCCTCGAGTTGCATGGCGAGCGGATGATCAAGCGCACCTTTGCGCCCGGCTTCCGGATTCGCCTGCACCAGAAGGACCTGAACCTCGCGCTGTCGGCGGCGAAGGATCTCGGCGTGGCGCTGCCGGCGACCGCCTCGGCGCAGCAGCTCTTCTCCGCCGTGGTGGCCGCGGACGGCGCGGAGCTCGACCATTCCGGCATGGTCCGCGCGCTCGAGGCGCTGGCGGCACACAAGGTGGCGCCCGACACGGAGGGCTGAAACCGGGTTGCGCCGGAGAACGAAGCGGCGGCGTTCCGCAGCGCCGTCGCGGCACGCGCAGTCCGCGAAAACCTCGTTGCGGTCACGACACCGTGCGCCGCAGTCACGGTGCCGATAGGGTGAAACGGCGGCCCGATGCTGCCGGCTGCGGCGAATCCCCTCCGCTTTGACTTGCAACCCGGCGCCGGGTGTAGCACTCTTTTGCTCCACGACCCCATCTGCCTGTCATTCGTCTCATTTTCGGGGCCTGCTCTAGACCCCCAGGCCAACCGGAGGCTGCTATGCGTTTCGCCGACATAGGCCAGCAGTTGCGAGCCTACCGCCTCGAGTCGGGCCTTCGGGCGGAGGAGATCGCAGCGCGCCTCGGCGTCTCCCGGGCCGCTCTCTACCGGTACGAGAAGGGCGAGGTCATCAAGCTCGACACGATCCGCCGGCTGGCGGAACTGCTGAAGATCTCGCCGCTCTCGCTGCTCGGCATCGGGGTCGAGTATTTCGCGCGTCCCGTCGGCTTCCTCGAGCGCCTGCGCCAGGTGGAGGAGCAGGCCGACCAGCTGCTGCTCGTCGGCGGCGCCGTGTGCTTCCAGACCCTGACGGATGCCTTCGAGGGCGCGCTGGCCGAGGCCTGGGCCGAGATCGCCGATTCGGCGCCGGACCGCGCCCAGGCCCGCGCCGCGGCCGACCAGGCGCTCGGCATGCTCGCCTCCCGCCGCCGCCTCTTCCAGAGCCGCAAGCCCACCATCATCGGCATCCTCGCCGAGGGCCAGCTGCGCCGCTTCCTGCAGGACGGCGTGGCAGCCGGCCTGCCGCTCTCCGAGCGGATCCGCGCCCGCTGCCGCAGCGCCGCCGCCGCCGAGGCCGAGGCCATGGCCGGGCTGATGGAGTCGGTGCCGATCGGCATCCAGCTCGGCCTGACCGCCGGCCCCGACCCGGCCGGCAGCTTCATGGTGCTGCGCGGGCGCGAGCGCGCGCATGTGGTCGCCAGCCCCTTCCCGCCCGATGCGGCGCCGAATGGCGGCATCGGCGTCGCCATGATCACCGCGGCGGACGACGCCGTGGCCGTGCACCAGCGCGTGGCCGAATCGGCCTGGCGGGACGCGCTGAAGGGCGCAGCGGCCGCCGGCCGCGTGCGCGAGCTGGTGGCCGAGGCGCGCACCCGCAACGGCTGACGCGCCGGCCAGCCGTCTCGCCAGGGGCGGGTCCGCGGGCCGGGCCTGCCGCGCCGGCCCGGTCGCACTGCCGGTGCCCCCCGCCATGCATCCCGCGCCCGCCTCGGCCGTTGCAGCCGCGACGGGCAGGCGAGGACGGCATGCGTCAGGACGGGTTGCAGCACGGCCCGCTGGGTCCCGGCGTCGCGCATCTCTGCATCGACATGCAGAACCTCTTCACCGGCGGCACCGCCTGGCACACGCCATGGCTCGAGCGCGTGCTGCCCGTGGTCGAGCGCATCGCCGCCGCCCATCCCGACCACACGCTCTTCACCCGCTTCATCCCCGCCGACCGCCCCGGCACGGGCGAGGGCCGCTGGCGCGCCTATTGGGATCGTTGGGCGGAGATGACGCTGGACCGCCTGCCGCGCGGCGCCGAGGACCTGCTGCCCCCGCTTGCCCGCCTGGTTCCGCCGGCCGAGGTGCTCGACAAGCGCGGCTATTCGCCCTGGCACGAGACCGCGCTGGAGCAGCGGCTGCGGGCGCGCCGCATCGACACCCTGATCGTCACCGGCGCCGAGACCGATGTCTGCGTGCTCGCCGCCGTGCTCGGCGCGGTCGAGCGCGGCTACCGCGTCATCGTGCCGACGGATGCGATCTGCTCGGGCTCGGACCGCACGCACGAGGCGCTGCTGACCCTCTACCGCGAGCGCTACGGTCAGCAGGTCGAGACCGCCACCGCGGACCAGGTGCTCGCCGCCTGGCGCTGAACGCCGTCGTGCAGGGCGGCGCGCCATCCGCGGCCGCGGCGCGATCGCCAGCCGCTTCGATCGATCCGAGGGCCCTGCGCGGGCCCGCCTCAGCCCTCCGCCGGCGCCACTTCCCAGACGGCCTCGACCAGGTCCTCCTCCTCCAGCGAGCGGTGCAGCCGGAAGCCGAGCGCGCGGACGAAGCCCAGCATCGGCTGGTTGTCGGCCAGCACGTGGCCGATGATGCGGCGGATGCCCTGCGCCCGGGCCCAGTCGAAGAGCCGCTCCATCAGGTGCCGCGCCAGGCCCTGGCCCTTCATCTCGCGCCCGACGAGCACCGCGAACTCGGCATCCCCCGACTCGCCGGGCGCGCGGATCAGGCGGGAGACGCCGAGGATGCGCTCGGGCTCCTCGGGCCCGGCCGGGCGCACGGCGACGAAGGCCATCTCCCGGTCGTAGTCGATCTGCGTCAGCCGCGCGATCATCGCCGGCGAGAGCTCCTTCAGCGGCGAGAAGAAGCGGTAGCGCACATCCTCGGGCGGGACGCGGCGGAAGGCCTCGGCATGCGCCGTCGCGTCCTCCGGGCGGATCGGGCGCACCAGCAGCGCCTCGCCGCCGCGGGTGACGAAGCGGCACGCGAGCTCCGCCGGATAGGGCAGCACGGCCAGCACCGCCGGCGGCGCGCCGGGCGGGCGCAGCGCCACCTTGGCATCCACCGCCAGCACGCCCTCGGCATCGGCGAAGAGCGGGTTGACGGTCAGCGCCGCGATCTCGGGGAAGTCGACGGCGATCTGCGACACGCGCACGAGGGCATCGGCGATGGCGGCGGCATTGGCCGGCGGGTGGTCGCGGAAGCCCTCGATCAGCCGCGCGACGCGGGCGCGGCCGATCAGCTGCCGGGCCAGGGCCAGGTTCAGCGGCGGCAGGTCGAAGGCCTCGTCGCCGGCGAGGTCGGCCGCGGTGCCGCCCTGGCCGAAGCCGATCCAGGGCCCGAACATCGCATCCTCGCCGAGCCTGAGGCGCAGCTCCTGCGCCCGCGCCACCTGGCGCTGCACCAGGAAGCCCGCCAGCCGCGCCTCGGGCCGCCGCATCGCCAGGCGCCGCAGCATCGCCGCCGCCGCGCCACGCACGGCGCCCGCCGAATCGAGCCCGACGCGCACCCCGCCCACCTCGGACTTGTGCGCGAGGTCGGGGCTCATCAGCTTCAGCACGACGGGAAAGCCGAGCAGCGCCGCGGCATCGGCCGCATCCTCGGGCCGCGGCGCGGTGCGCCGGCCCGGCGCCACCGGCAGGCCATAGGCGGCCAGCAGGTCCAGCGCCTCGTCCTCGCGCAGCGCCGCGCGCCCCTCGCCGCGCACCGCGGCCAGTAGGCGCGCCACCGCGGCGCGATCGGGCTCGAGCTCCAGCACGTCGCGCGGCGGCAGCTCGGCGGCGGCGACGCGGTTGGCGCGGTCGCGCGCGAGATGCTGCGCGCCGCGCACCGCGGCCTCCGGCGAGGCGAAGACCGCCAGCCCCGCCTCGGCGAGGCGCCGCCGCTGCCGCCCCGCCGTCGCCTGGCCGGCCCAGCCCACCAGGATCGGCGCATTGCCCCGCCCGCCCACGGCGCGCGACCGGGCCGCGGCCGCCATCGCCTCCGCCGCCACGTCGTCGCCCGAGGGGTCGGGCGCCGGGGCGTGCAGCGCGAGGACCGTATCGACCTCCGGCAGGGTGGCCAGCAGCGCCGCCGCCTCCGCGAGGCGCGGCCCGGCGCCGGGGCCGAGCAGCAGCGGGTTGCCGGGCCGCACCCCCTCGGGCAGCAGCATGCCGAGGGCGGCGAGGGATTCCGGCGCGGGCGCGGCCAGGCGCAGCCCCGCCGCCACCGCCGCATCCGTCGCCAGCAGGCCGAGGCCGATGCCGTTGGTCACCACCGCGACCCGGTCGCCGGCCCCCAGCGAATTCGGCCGCAGCCGGGCACGGGCCAGGGTCTCGGCCGCTGCCAGCAGGTCGTCGAGCCCGGTCACCGTCAGCACGCCGGCGCGGCGCAGCGCCGCCTCCATCACCGCGTCGCTGATGCCGCTGGGATCGCCGCCGCGGCCGCCGGCGCGGATCGCCACCACGGGCCGGGTGCGGGCGGCGGCGCGCGCGGCGGAGATGAAGGCGCGGCGGTTGCGCACGCGGCGCAGCTCCAGCACCACGGCCCCCGTCTCGGTGTCGCGCGCCAGCCAGTCCAGCGCGGCGGCGAAGCCGAGGCTGGCATTGCCGCCGATGCCGATGACGTGGCTGAACCCGACCGCCTCGGCCTCGGCCCAGTCCAGCACGGCGCGGGCGAGGGCCGCCGACTGGCTGACCAGGGCGAGCTTGCCCCGCCGCGGCGCGAGATGCGCCAGCGTTGCGTTCAGCCCGATCGCCGGCACCGCGAGGCCGAAGCTGCCCTGGCCGAGCGCGCGCACGCCGGTGCGGGCCGAGAGCGCGGCAAGGTCGGGCGCGGCGCCGGTGACGATGGCGGCGAAGCAGCCCTGCGCGGCGAGCCCGGCCATCGCCGCCTCCAGCGCCGCCGGCGGCAGGCTGAGCACGGCAAGGTCAGGCGGCGCCGGCAGGGCGGCAAGGCCCGGCAGGGTGGCGAAGCCGGCGACCTCGAGCCCGATGGCGAAGCCCTGGCCCTGGAAGCCGCCCGCGCCGAGGTTGCGCGCCAGCACCGCGCTCTCGGCCAGCGCCGGATCGGCAAGGAGCACCAGGCTGCCGGGCCGGAACAGCGCGGTGTCGCGGTAGCCGCCCTTGGGGCCGCCGGGGAGCAGGCTGGTCATGGTGCGGTGCAGCATGGGGCCTCCGGCGGCCCGGCCCAAGTGATTTTCCGGCGATACCTGCCATGCGGGGCGCCGGGCCGGCCCGGGCACGCGGCGCGGGCGGGATGGCGGGGCCCGGTTCGCGCGGCTTGCCGGGGGTCGCGCCAGGGGCTCCACTGCGGGCGAGGACAGCGCGCGGGGAGCGAGAGACGCATGGCGGACCCACGACTCGATCCGGAGATGGCATCCTTCAACGCCATGATGGAGAGCCGCGCCGCGGCGCTGCCGCCGATCACCCTTGGCTTCCCCTTCGACGGGCCGCGCGCGCTGACCGAGGCGCTGAACCTGCCGCTCTCGGACGGCGGGCCGGTGATGGCCGAGAGCGCCGACCGCTGGCTGCCGGTGCGCGGCCGGCGCATCCAGTGCCGGGTGCATCGCCCGCCCGGCGTCGCGGGGCCGCTGCCGGTGCTGGTCTACCTCCATGGCGGCGGCTGGGTCTGGAACAGCATCGACACGCATGACCGGCTGATGCGGGAGTACGCCGCCGCCGCCGGCTGTGCGGTGATCGGGCCGGACTACGCGCTGAGCCCGGAGGCCGCCTTCCCGCAGGCGCTCGAGGAATGCGCCGGCGTGCTGCGCTGGGTGGCGGCGGAGGGCGCGGCCTGGGGGCTCGATCCGACACGCATCGTGCTCGGCGGCGATTCGGCGGGGGCCAACCTCGCCGCCGGCGTCGCGCTCCTGCTGCGCGACGCGGAGGGTCTGCCCGCCGGCCTGCGCGGGCTGCTGCTGAACTACGGCGTCTTCGATTCGCGCCTCGACACGCCGAGCTACCGCGAATTCGCCACCGGCTACGGCCTGACCCAGGAGCGCATGCGCTTCTACTGGTCGGTCTACGCGCCGCGCGAGGCCGACCGCGCGCACCCCCATGCCGCGCCGCTGCGCGCCGACCTCGCCGGCCTGCCGCCCTGCCTGCTGCACATCGCCGGGCTCGACGTGCTGGCCAGCGAGAACCGCGCCATGGCGGCGCGCCTGCAGGCCGCCGGCGTCGCGGTGGAGCAGGCGGAGTTCCCGGGCATGGTGCACGGCTTCCTGCGCGCCCTCGGCCATGTGGGCGAGGCGCGCCGCGCGGTGGCCGAGGCCGGCACCTGGCTCCGCCGCCGCTTCGCCTGAGCGGAGGACCTACAGGAACATCAGGTCGCCGGCGGTGATGGATGCGGCGGCGGTCTGGTAGACCAGCACCGTGCCATGGCCGGCGACGGTGATCGTCGCGCCGAAGAAGCCGTCGGCGATGGCGAGGTCGCCGATGTCGTCGATGCCGGCGATGGCGCTGAAGGCGATGCGGTCGGTGCCGTCCAGGTAGTCCCAGATGATGTCGAGGCCCGTGGCGCTGCCGAAGCCGGCGCCGAAGCTGAAGCGGTCCACGCCCGCGCCGCCGGTCAGGGAATCATCGCCGGCGCCGCCGATCAGCGTGTCCGCGCCGGCATCGCCGAAGAGGTTGTCGGCCTCGGTGCCGCCATCGAGCCGGTCATTGCCGTCGCCGCCGGCGAGCTGGTCGCCGCCGGCGCCGCCCATCAGCGTGTCGCGCCCCGCATCGGCGAAGAGCAGGTCGTCGCCGGCGCCGCCGTCCAGCCGGTCGTTGTCCTCGGCGCCGATCAGGATGTCCGCCCCGTCGCCGCCGTAGAGCGAGTCCAGGCCCGCGCCGCCGATCAGCGAATCATCGCCGGCCTGGCCGTAGACGCGGTCGTTGCCGGCGCCGCCGTCGAGCGTATCGCCCTCGGTGCCGCCGAGCAGGGAATCGACCCCGGCGCCGCCATGGATCCAGTCGGCGCCGCTGCCGCCGTTCAGCGTGTCGTCGCCCTCGATCCCGAGCATTCGGTCGTTGCCGCCACGGCCCATCATGCTGTCGGCGACGGAGACGCCCTGCATCACCTCCGCGGTGTTGCGTCCCTCCTGCGTCAGCAGCTCGAGCACCGGATCCCAGCTCCAGGAGAGCACCTGCTTCCCGTCGCGCGTCGCCGCGCCGTAGATGTGCGACACCGCGGCACGGTCAAGCGGGCCCAGCGTGGTGGGCTCGGCGCCGGTGTAGCTCATCACCGTCTGCGACGTGTTGTCGACGGCGGGATCGAGGATCTCGTCATGCGTGCCGAAGACCTCGAAGGGGTGCTTGAGGCCGAGCGCATGGCCGATCTCGTGCAGCAGCAGCCCGTAGGCCGGCGTGCCGTCGGCCTCGGCGAAGCCGATGTCGAGGAAGACGTCGCCGCCGTTCGGGCTGACCGAGGCATGGTCGACGAAATAGGGGTCGCTGTCGAAGCTCCAGGCACCGCCAGGGAAGAAGGCGAAGCCGGCGGCGGCGTCGTAGGGCGTGCCGGTGAAGTCGTACCAGGCGAACTCGATGTCGCCGCGCCCGGCCCCGACCTCGAGCAGGGTGAGGCCGGAGGCATCGGCCCACTCGGCCAGCGCGAGGCGCGCCTCGGCCTGGTCGGCGGCGTCGAAGGCCTGGAAGGTGGAGATTGCCGCGCCGATGGCGCCCGGATCCGCATGCGCGGGCGGCGCCACGGTGGGGAAGCTGAAGGTCAGGAAATACGGCCGGGAGGTGACCTCGAAGCCGGTCCAGTAGCTGCCCGACAGCAGGGCGGTGTAGTCGGTCACCACAGGCATGGGCTCTCCCCGTCTCCAAATTGATCCGGAGGCTAGTCCAGCCGCATCGGCAACGGAAGCCGGCATTTGTCTGGAGTGGTTACGATCCGGGCGGCACCCCGGAGAGGGCGGGCGGGACGCCGCCGGGCGGCAGCCGGCGCCGCATGAGGCTGGCGCCCGGGCCATAGCTGGCCAGCCCCGCGCCGCCCTCGCCCTCGGCCACCTGGAAGCCGTGGCGGGCCCAGAGCGCCGCCTTCCCCGCCACCGCCACCAGGCTGGCCAGCGCCACCCCGCGCGCCGCCGCCGCGGCCAGCACGCGGCCGAGCGCCTGTCCCGCCAGGCCCTGGCCGCGCGCCTCGGGGTGCAGCGCGATGTCGTGCACATGCCAGCAGGCCGGGCGCGCAGGCAGCGCACCGAGCAGGCTGTCGAGCGACGGCGGCCCCTCGTCTCCCCAGGGATGGCTCAGCGCATAGCCGAGCAGCCGGCCCGCCGCGTCCGCCAGCGCCAAGCAGCCCTCCGGGGCGAGGCGCAGCCGCTCGGCGAAGACCTCGGGTCGCTCCGGGTGATCGCGGTGGACGCAGCCGGCCAGGGCGAGCACGGCGGGCAGGTCCGCCGGGCGCATCGGGCGCCAGGCGAGGCCGGCGGCGGGGACGGGATCGGCCATGGGCCCGCGATAGCGCGGCGCGGTGCGGCATGCGAGCCTCCGCCCATGTCCGCGCCCCCGTCCCCGCCCGCCGCCGGCGCCATGCCCCCGATCGCCCCGGGCCCGCGCAACCTGATCACCGATGTCGACGGGATCCTGGTCGGCAATGCCGAAGACCACCGCGTGCGCACCGGCGTCACCGTGGTGCTGCCCGCCCAGCGCTGCGCCGCCGGCGCCGATGTGCGGGGCGGCGCGCCGGGCACCATGAACGTCGACGCGCTGCACCCGACCAGCCTCGCGCACGAAGTCGATGCCGTCGTGCTCTCCGGCGGGTCGATGTACGGGCTGGCCGCGGCGATGGGCGTGGTGGCGGAGCTCGGCGCGCAGGGGCGCGGCATCGGCTTCGGCGGCGCCACCATCCCGGTGGTGCCGGCCGCCATCCTCTTCGACCTGGCCAATGGCGGCGACAAGGGCTGGGGCGCGGCGCCGCCCTACGAGGCGCTCGGCCGCGCCGCGCTGGCCGCCTGCGGGCGGGACTTCGCGCTGGGCAATGCCGGGGCCGGGCTCGGCGCGCGATCGGGGGCGGTGAAGGGCGGCCTCGGCAGCGCCAGCACGGTCACCGCGGAGGGCTGGCAGGTCGGCGCGCTGGTGGCGGTGAACAGCTTCGGCAGCGCGCTGATGCCGGGGACCAACCGCTTCTGGGCCTGGCCGCTGGAGATGGGGGCGGAGTTCGGCGGCCTCGGCCCGCCCGCGGACCCGGCCTGGCGCGCCGCGCCGGAGATGCCGCTGCCGCCGGGCTCGGCGCTGGACCCGCTGGCCAACACCACCATCGCGGTGGTCGCGGTGAACGCGGCGCTCGACAAGGGCCAGGCGCAGCGGCTGGCGATCATGGCGCAGGACGGGCTGGCGCGGGCGATCCGGCCGATCCACACGCCCTTCGACGGGGATACGGTGTTCGTCCTCGGCACCGGGGCGATCCCGCTGGCCGGGCCGGCGATGCTGGCGCGGCTCGGCCATCTCGCCGCCGATACCCTGGCGCGGGCGGTCGCGCGCGGCGTGCATGCGGCCGAGGGGCTGGGCGACCGGCTAGGCTGGCGCGACCTGCCGGCGGGCTGAGCGGTCCGGCCCGGCTGGCGCGACTTGCCAAGGGGCTGAGCAGGCCGGCGCGGCGCGTCTCCGCAATATCACGAATTTCTGATAGACACGCGGGGCCGGGCTTGATCAGCCTCAAGGCCGCGCGGGGCAGGCGCGGCGACGGTGCGGCCCCCGCAGCACCTGGAGGGCAGCATGGACACAACCCCCGACATGACCGGTCTGGCGACCGGCACCACCGATGCCTGGTCGGCGCTGGCCGCCTCCTTCGCGCGCGGCGGCGCGCTGCCCGGGCTGGGCAAGGCCTGGGGCGCGGAGATGGCCGCGCTGCTCGCCGAGCGATTCCGCGCCGATGCCGATGCGCTGATGGCGCTGCCCGGCTGCACCACCCCGATGGAGTTCGCGCAGTGGCAGCAGCGCTGGTTCGCCGAGGCGACGCGCAGCTATGCCGAGGCGTCGAGCCGGCTGATGGGGCTGGCGGTGCGGACGGCGACGGAGGCGGCCGATCCCTTCGCCGCCGCGGCCGCCGGGGAGGCCGATCGCCCGGCGCAATCCACGGCGTCCTGACGGCGCGGAAGCCGGCGCCGCCGCGGCGTCCTGACGGTTGGGAGGCCGACACCGCCGCGGCGCCCTGACGGTGGGAAAGCCGGCGCCGCCGCGCGGCGCGGCGCCGGGACGCGGAGCGCGCGCACAGACCAGCCCGGGCGAGATGGCGCCACGCCGTGATCGCCCCGAGGCTGGGGCTGCCGGCGCCCCGGGCATACCCTGACGGCGCGGCAGCCTCGCGCGGCCAACCGCGGGCGCCGGCGCCGCACGGGCGGGCCGTGGCCACCGCGGGAAGCCCCCCCCGCGCGGCACGCCTCACGCGGGCAGCATGAAGGTCATGTAGTAGGTGTTCTTCTCGCCGAGCGACACGCCGTTGTTCTTCATGACGACGTCGCGGTCGTAGTCGTCCTTGCCGCAGCTGTCCGAGGCAAAGGCCATCTTGAGCCCCGCATTCTCGGCGACCTCGATCAGGTCGTTGGCGCCGGTGAAGAGCGCGTCCACCTTCATCGCCAGCCGTTCGGCCTCGGAGGCGGCGACGATCCCGGGCGCTCCAGAGACGCCGAGCCGGATCTGCCCGCCCTTCACCAGCGAATTCGAGCGTTGCCGCAGCCCGTCCTTGTGCAAGGTCTGCAGGCTGTCCGTGTCGGAGGTCAGGCTCTTCCCCGTGCCGTCGGTCGGCATGAGGTTGCGCACGAACATGATGTGCGCCTTCTCCTGGCCAAGCTCGTTCGGTTGCCGCGTGATGTCCGCCTTGGCCTTCATGGTGTAGCCCTGGCCTGCGCTGGCACCCCAGCCATGGATCAGCTGGAGCTGCTGTTTGGCCTTGACGAAGATCGGGTCGGTTTCCGGCTCGTAGATGTTGATCACGGCGGCGTATTTGATGCGGATCTCGGTGCCGGGGTAGGTCTTGTGCTTGAGCGTGCCCAGCAGGTGCACTGGATGCGCGCAGTCTCCGGCGCCCTCCCAGCGCAGGCGGATCGGCGTCCCCGATCCGAGCTTGCAGGCATAGGCGTAGACCTTTTCGACGTCGCTCATCGGCCGGCATCTCCCTTCCGCCATCGCGGCGGCGACACCCAGCCGATGGGCGCACCGCCTGCCGTGTAGAAGGGATAGGCTGGGGCTGCCCGTGCCGCTGTGAGGCGGGTCACGGGCCGCGCCGGATCGTCAGGTCGCGGCCAGCGCCCGCCTGGCCACCTCGGCGAGGTAGCGGCTCGCCACCGGCAGGATGGCGTCGTTGAAGTCGTAGCGGGGGTGGTGCAGCTCGCGTCCGTCCTCGGCCGGGCCGTTGCCGATCCAGACGAAGGCGCCCGGCACCTCGGCGAGGAACCAGGAGAAATCCTCGCCCGTCATCGCCGGCGGCAGGTCGCGCCGCACCGCCGTCACCGCCCCGGCGGCGCCGGCGGCCAGGTCGCGCTCGCCCGGATGGTTCGCGGTGACGGGGATGCCGCGGCGGAACTCGACCGCGGCCTCGAGCCCGTAGGTGGCGGCGATGCCGGCGGCGACGCGACGCATGCCCTCCTCCAGCAGCAGGCCGACGGGATCGTTCAGCCAGCGCGCGGTGCCCTTCAGCACGGCCCGGCGCGGCACCTGGTTCGTGGCCTCCCCGGCCTCGGCGACGGTCACGCTGATCACGCCCGAATCCAGCGGGTCGAGGTTGCGCGCCACGATGCCCTGCAGCGCCACGATGCAGTGGCCGGCGCCCAGCATCGGGTCGCGCGTCAGGTGCGGCAGGGCGGCGTGGCCGGCGTGGCCGTCGAAGACGATCTCGAAGCGCGCGCCGGCGGCCATCACGGGCCCCTCGTGCACCGCGACGGTGCCGGCCTCGAGCCCGGGCCAGTTGTGCCAGCCGAAGATGCGGTCCATCGGGAAGCGCTGGAACAGCCCGTCGGCGATCATCGCCCGCGCCCCGCCGCCGCCCTCCTCGGCCGGCTGGAAGACCAGCTGCACCGTGCCCGACCAGCCGGGATCGGCCAGCAGCAGCGCCGCGGCGCCGAGCAGCGCCGTGGTGTGCCCGTCATGGCCGCAGGCATGCATCACGCCGGGTAGGGTGGAGCGGTGGGCGAGGCCGTCGTTCATCTCCTGGATCGGCAGCGCGTCCATGTCGGCGCGCAGGCCGACGGCGCGGTTGCCGCCGGCGCCGCTCGCCGCCGCGCCGCCCCGCCGGATGGTCGCCACCACGCCATGCCCGCCGACGCCGGAGGCGATCTCGGTGATGCCGAGCTCGCGCAGGCGTTCCACCACGAAGGCGGCGGTCTCGCCTTCGTGCAGGGTGAGGCCGGGATGGGCGTGCAGGTGGCGTCGCCAGCGGGTGAGCGTGTCGTGCAGGGCCTGGTCCATCTCCGGACCCTAGCAGGACGCGGGAAAACGGCCACCCGGATCGGCGGGCCGCCGGCGCGGAGGGCTGCCGCGATGCCTTTCCGGCCCCTCGGGCTGCCCCCGGTGCGGCGGCCTGGGCCCGCCCGTAGGCCATGGCGGGCGCGGCAGGGCCAGGGTTCTTGCAGGATCCTGCGCCCGTTGCAGGCCGCTGCCTCCGCGACCACCCGGGGCCGGGGCCGCGTTACGCTCGAGCGGCTTCCGGCGGAGGACCGTTGCGCGTTAGCGTGCTGCGCCGTGTGGTGACGAGGAGGTCAGGGCCGATGCGCGGAACCCCCAGCAGGGCGCCCCGGCCCGGGCGCCCCCCGCCGTCCCGCACCGGACGGACTTGGCCGCCCGCACACCGATGAGAGGAGCGGACCCGGCGCCCGGCGGCGCCGCGACGGCTGGGCGCGTGCCGGTGCCGGGCGGCGGCGCGACG
>CAYNYQ010000109.1:0-4465 GCA_964401305.1 uncultured Acetobacteraceae bacterium
GCGGCAAGCGCGCCGAGCGCGGTGCGGCGCGATCGCGGCCGGCGGGCAGCCCCCATGCCTCCCTCCACGGCGCGCGGCGGGTCCGGCCCGCATCCCCCGCTCACGGCTCGGCGCAGGCGAAGCTTGCCGCCTCCGTCACCGGCCCGCGGCCGTCGTGGCGCGCGACCTGCGGCCAGGGGCAGACCGGCCGCGACCAGCCCGGCTGGCCGCCCGCGGCGGGGCGCGTCGTGGCGATGCTCGCCGGCGCCTCGCCGCGCTCCACCCAGGCCTCCAGCGCGCCCAGCAGGTCGATGCCGTTCTCGTTGATGCCGGGCCCGCTCAGGATGCCGCAATGGTCGAAGCCCGGGATCATGAAGAGCCGCGCATGCGCGTCCATCGCCGTGCGGCCGCCCGCCGCCTCGCGCGCCCGCTCGAACCAGGCGATGGTGGTCTCGGGCGGCACCACCGTGTCGGCCCAGCCCTGGTAGACGATCATCCGCCCGCCGCGGGCCCGGAAGCCCGAGAGGTCGGGGCTGGTCGCGTTGTAGATGGCCGCCATGTGCGCCAGCCGCGGCGGGTCGCGGTCGAAATCGAAGCCGAGCGGATCCCAGGTGTCGCCGGGATCCTCGGCGAAGGCCATGTAGCGCAGGAAGTCGCGGTTGAAGAGCGGCAGCAGCGGCGGGCGCTCCGCCGTGCCGGCCAGCCAGAGCGGCCAGAAGGGCTCCGATCCCAGCGGCACGGCATCGGCGTAGAGCACCTCGCCGCGGCCGTTGCGCGGCGGCTGGTACCAGCGGGCGAGCACGCCGGCCTCCTGCTCGGTCAGGCATTGCGCGGTGTCGTTGGCGCCGGCGGCGCAGCGCAGCGCGGCGGGGTCGAAGCGGCAGCGCCGCGGCTCGCTGATGAGGCCGTCGCGCAGGCCGTCGGCGGCGTCGCAGGCCTCGGTGACGGCGCGGGAGACCAGCGGCACCTTGGCCGGGTCGAAGAGCCGCCGGCCGCCGGGCCCGGCATTGGCCTTGGTCGACCAGCTCATCCAGGTGGCGACCAGCCCGGTGTAGTCGAGCGCCGGGGCGCCGGCGATGATGCCGTCGAAATCCGCCGGGAAGCGCTGCGCCTGCATCAGCGCCTGGCGCCCGCCGGTGGAGCAGCCGGCGAAGTAGCTGCGCTGCGGCGCCGCGCCGTAGAAGGCGCCGACCAGCGCGCGGGAGACGCGCGCGACCTCCGGCACGGAGCGCGTGCCCCAGTCGATCTCGGCCAGGCGGTTGTTCCAGGCCCAGCGCCCATCGGCGGCGCCGGTGCCCCAATGGCCGGAATCCATGGTGACGGCGGCGTAGTTGCGCCGCAGCCCGTGGTTCATGGCGTTGGTGAAGTGCGGCGCATCGGCCAGCACGCCGCCGCAGAAGCCGCCGCAGCCGACCATGTAGAACTTCCGGTTCCAGTCCTGCGTCGGCAGGCGGAGCTCGAAGTTGATGGCGGGCCGCACGGTGCCGAGCACGCGGCAATAGGCCGGCAGGCCGCCCGCCGCCGGCACCGGCGTCGCCGAGAGCAGGTTGGTGTCCTCGATGCGCAGCGTGGCGAGCGCCGCGCAGTCGCCGGCGGGGATGGGCGGCGAGGCTGCGGGGGCCTGCGCCGCAGCGGCGCCGATGCCGAGGAGAAGCCAGGCCGACATGGCCAGGCCACCGATGACGCCGCGCATGCCGACCTTCCCCCTGCCGTCGCGCCCGAGCCTAGCCGAGCGGCGCGCGGGCCGGGAAGCCGCCCGCGCGCCGCGGCATTTCGCGTCGCGCCAAGCGCGCCCTAACCTTGCCGCGACGACCGGGGAGCGGATGGATGATCGATCGGCGTGCCGTCATCGCGGCGGGGCTGGCGGGGCTGGCGGCCCCGGCGCGCGCGCAGCCCGCCTGGCCGGAGCGGCCCATCAGCCTGATCCATGGATTCCCGCCCGGCGGCGGCGCCGACACCGTCTCGCGCCTCGTCGCCGCGCCGCTCGGCGAGCGGCTCGGGCGGGCGGTGCTGGTGGAGAGCCGGCCCGGCGCCGGCGGCAATATCGGCTCGCTGGCCGTCGCGCGCGCCGCGCCGGATGGCCACACCCTCGGCCTGCAGACCGGCAGCCATGCGGTCAACGCCGCCTTCGGCCGCATCCGCGACTACGATCCGGTGGAGGGGCTCGACTGGATCGCCATCCTGCTGCGCTACGCCTTCGTGCTGGTGGTGCGGGAGGACAACCCGGCGCGCGACCTCGCGGCGCTGCTCGAGCTCGCGCGGCGCAACCCGGGCAGCGTCACCTACGGCTCGGGCGGCGTCGGCTCCTCGCACCACCTGACGGCGGAGCTGCTCTCGGCCGCGGCGGGGGTGCAGATGACGCATGTGCCCTATCGCGGCGACGCGGCGGGGCTGACGGCGGTGCTCTCGGGCGAGATCACGCTGATGGTGGCGACGACGGTGGGCGCGGTCGGGCAGCTCGGCGTGCCGGGGGCGCGCCTCCGGGCGCTGGCCGTCACGGCGCCGCGGCGCACGGGCCGGCTGCTGCAGGTGCCGACCGTGGCCGAGGCGGCCGGGCTCGCCGGGTTCGAGAGCACGACCTGGGCCGGCCTCGCCGCGCCGCGCGGCCTGCCGCCGGCGGTGCTCGCGCGCCTCGCCGCCGAGGTCCAGGCGGTGCTGGCCGAGCCCGGGCTGCGCGAGCGGCTGGAGACGAGCGTCGACGGCGAGGTGCAGGCGACGACGCCGGACCAGGCACGGGACTTCGTGCGCGCCGACGTGGCCAAGTGGCGGCGGCTGATCGAGAGCCGCAAGATCGTCGCGGACTGAGAGCTTGCGACAGAAGGCCCGTCGGCCTCGATCCGAGATCAGCTCTCGCCACTTCGATCGAGAGGCCATTGGCGCGGCGCCGGCGCGCGCGGGCAGGCTCAGCCCAGCATGCGCGCCGCCAGCGCCAGCGCCTCCGCCACCGTCGCCGCGCGCACCGCCGTGCGGTCGCCGGGGAAGACGTGCCGCTGCACCCGCGTCTCCGCCCCAAGCCGCGCCGCGGCGATGAAGACGAGGCCCACGGGCTTGCTCGGCGTCGCGCCGCCGGGCCCGGCGATGCCGGTGCAGCTCAGCGCCAGGTCGACGCCGGCGCGGGCTCGCGCGCCCTCCGCCATGGCCCGCGCCGTCTCCTCGCTGACGGCGCCGAGGCGCGCCAGCACCTCGGCGGGCACGCCGAGCTCCTCGGCCTTGGCATCGTTCGAGTAGGTGACGTAGCCGCGCGTCACCACGGCCGAGGAGCCGGGGATGGCGGTCAGCGCCGCGGCGATCAGCCCGCCGGTGCAGCTCTCCGCCGTGGCGAGGGTGAGGCCGCGCGCCTGCATGGCGGCGAGAAGGTCGCGCGCGGCGTCCAGCGTCTCCTGCGGCAGCATCAGCCGACCCCTCCAGCCTGGGCGGCGAGCAGCACCAGCGCCGCCATCGCCCCCGCCACGATGTCGTCCAGCATCACCCAGGCCGGGCCCTTGCGTCGATCCGCCCAGCCCACCGGCCCCCATTTCGCGATGTCGAAGAGGCGGAACAGCAGGAAGGCCGCCAGCACCCAGAGCCCCAGCTCCCAGGGCTGGGCCGCGCCCGGCGGCACCGCGGCGAGCGCCAGCAGCATGCCCGCGCCCTCGTCCACCACCACCCAGCCCGGATCCTGCGCCGCCTCCGGCGCCTCGCGCCCGAGGCGCGCGATGGCCCAGATGCCCCCCGCCAGCAGCAGCGCGGCGAGCCCCAGGCAGGCCAGCGGCCCGAGCCAGGCCGCCGGCAGCACCACGGCCGAGCCCCAGCTGCCCGGCGCCGGCTTCAGCAGCCCGATGCCGCCGAGCGTCGCCACCAGCCGCGCCGGGGTCATGGCCCGGCCGCCATCGCGCACCGGCGTGATCCACATCGATGGACCGCTCCCGCGAGGCCGCCTCCTGGGATCACGCGCTAGGGGATCGCGGCCAGGAAGCGGTCGATCGCCGCGGCCGCCGCGGGCTCGTCGAGGGTCGGCGCATGGCCGATGCCCGGCAGCGACACCACGTCGAGATCGGGCCGCGCGGCGCGCATGGCGCGCACCGTCTCCGCGGTCAGCAGCGCGCTCGCCTCGGCATGCACCAGCAGCGCCGGCACATGCGCCAGCGCGCCGAAGGCGGGCCAGAGCCCGGTCAGCCGCGCCGCCTCGCCGCCGAAGAGCTGGACGATGCGGGTGTCCCAGCGCGGGTGCAGCAGGCCATCCTCGCCGCGCGCATAGGTGCGCCGGGCCATGGCGCGCCAGCCGGCCTCGTCCAGCGCCATGGGCGGCAGGTTCGTGCGCAGGAAGGCGATGGCCTCGGCCTCCTCGGCGAAGCCGGGGTCGCGGCCGATCAGGTCGCGCACGCGGTCGAGCCCCGCCGGCGCCAGCTCCGGCCCGATGTCGTTCAGCACCACCGCGGCGAGGCTCGCCGGCCGCAGCACGCCGAGCACCATGCCGAGGATGCCGCCGAAGCTGGTGCCGACCAGG
>CAYNYQ010000109.1:4565-8379 GCA_964401305.1 uncultured Acetobacteraceae bacterium
CCAGCGCGCCATCGGGTGCTCCTGCGTCGGCGCGCGCGGGTCGCGGGCGCGGTAGATCGCCAGGTTTTCGATCACGCGTTGCACGTAGTTCCGGGTCTCGGCGAAGGGGATCAGCTCCATCCAGTCGAGCATGGCGATCTCGCCGCCGCGCGGGTCGCCATAGGTGCCCACCCATTCCGCGACCCGCCCGGGCCCCGCATTGTAGCCGGCGCAGGCGAAGGGCAGGGTGCCGCCGAAGCGGCCGAGCAGCCCGGCGAGATAGGCGGCACCGAGCCGCATGTTGTGCGCCGGGTCGGCGGTGAGCAGCCCGACCTCGTGGCGCAGCCCGAGCTGGCGCGAGACCTGCGCCGCGGTCGAGGGCAGCAGCTGCATCAGCCCCCGCGCATTGGCCGAGGAGACGGCAGAGGGGTCGAAATTGCTCTCCTGGCGGGTGATGGCGTTGACCAGCGCGGGCTCGAGCACGTCGTCCGGGGTGGGGAAGGGGGTGGGCCAGCCCTCCTCCGGCGCCACCAGGCCGGAGGCGCCGGCGCGGCGCACCACCCAGACCGCGTTGTCCGGCCGGCCCGTGCGCTGCGCGAGGCGCGCGACCAGCAGCTTGCCCGGCGGGCCGGCGGCCAGCTCCTCCAGCCGCAGCAGCAGCGTGCGGGTGCGCCGCGCCTCGCCGAGCGCCGCGAGCGCGAGCACGGTGCGGGAGAGCTCGTGCGACTCGACGTCGCGCACCTGCTGCGGCGTCACCGCCGGCGGCGCGACGGCGCGGATGCGGGCCGCCACCGCCGTGCCGTCCTCGCCCAGCGCCACCGCGCCGAGCTGGCCATAGAACGCAAGCGGCAGGGCGGCGGCCTCGGCGTAGTGCTCGCGTGCCCGGGCCGTGGCGCCGGCGGCCTCGGCGGCGCGGGCCTGCCAGTAGTGGCTGCGGGCGCGGGTGATGACGCTGCGGCTGTCCTCGCGCACGCGGATGAAGTGCCGCTCGGCGGTCGCGGGGTCGCCGAGCCGGCGCAACGCGATGAAGCCGGCGAGGAATTCGGCATCCTGGCGCGGCTCGCCCGGCATCTCCTGGCCGTGCCCGGCGGCGGTGCGCCAGGCGAGGCGCGGCTGGTTCAGCCGCACCAGCTTGCGGGCGAGGATCTGCCGCTCGGTCCAGACCGCGCGCGCGACGGCGGGGTCGAGGTTGCGCTGCAGCGGCGCGGCGGCGGCCCAGGCGGCGGCGGCCTCCGCATCCTGCTCGCGCCGGCGCAGCCAGCGGGCGCGCTCGTGGGCGAGGCCGAGATCGGTCGCTGCGGCGGCGGCGAGGCCGGGCGCATCGGCATCCGGCGCATCGGCGGCATAGGCGAGACGCGCCGCCGCGATGCCGCGGCGGGCCGGTGGCAGCAGCGGCAGCAGCCGCGCCGGCGCGCCCTGGCGCAGCAGCGCCGTGCGGTCGAAGCGCTGCCAGTGGTCCTCGGCCGTCAGCACGCCGGCGTTGCGGTCGAGATAGGGGCCCTCGGCGGCGGCGTCGCCGGGCGTCGTGAGCCAGCCGCGGCGCAGCACCTCGGCCGCCTCGGCGCCGCGACCCGTGCGGGCCAGCAGCTCGGCGGCGCGCTGGAAGCCCTCCAGCGTGCGGGCGGCGCGGGCGGTGAACCAGGCCTCGGCCAGGGCGTCGTCGGGCTCGGTGGCCAGTGCCTCCTCGACGCGGCGGGCGATGGTCTCGGGCAGCGGCCAGTCCGGGTTGTCGAGGCCGAAGCGCACCAGCTCGGCCGCCGTCGCCCCGGAGCGGCGGGCGGTGAGCCGCATCCATGTGACGTATTTCGCCACCAGCGGGTCGGCGCCGGCGGCGGCGGCCCCGGCCTCGGGCCAGCGGCGCTGGTCGGCGAGGGCCAGGGCCTGCCGCCCCGCAGCCTCGCGCCCCGCCTGGGCAGCGGCCTGGGCGGGCGCGAGGAGGGTCGCGCCGAGGGTCAGCCCGCCCGGCCATGCGGCCGTGGCGAGCGGGGCGGCGAGCAGGGCGCGGCGCGAGGGCATGGCGCCTTCTACCCGATCCCCCGCCCCGCTGTCGCGCCCGGGCGCGGCGCGGGCGCCCCGTCGCGGCGTGCGGTGGGGGCCCTCGCTCCTTGTCGCTGCCCCCCGCCCGCCCTAGTCTGCGCGGTTACCGAAGGCACGGAGGAAACCGGCATGTTCCAGGGCTCGATGGTCGCGCTGATCACGCCCATGAAGCGGGACGGCGCGGTGGACGGCAAGGCCTTCCAGGACCTGGTGGAGTGGCAGATCGCCGAGGGCACGGAGGGGCTGATCCCCGTCGGCACCACCGGCGAGAGCCCGACCCTCAGCCATGACGAGCACAAGCGCGTGGTCGAGATGTGCGTCGAGGCGGCGAAGGGCCGCGTGCCGGTGATCGCCGGCGCGGGCAGCAACTCGACCGCCGAGGCGATCGACTTCGCCCGCCATGCCAAGCAGGCCGGCGCCGACGCGACGCTGGTGGTGACGCCCTACTACAACAAGCCGACGCAGGAGGGGATGTTCCTGCACTTCACCGCCATCGCCGACGCCGTCGACATCCCGATGTTCATCTACAACATCCCGCCGCGCAGCGTGATCGACATGTCGGTCGAGACCATGGCGCGGCTGGCGAAGCACCCGAACATCGTCGGCGTGAAGGACGCGACCGCGAACCTGGCGCGCCCGCTGCACACCAGGCGCGCCTGCGGCGAGGATTTCATCCAGCTCTCGGGCGAGGACCACACGGCGCTGGCCTTCAACGCCGCTGGCGGGGTGGGCTGCATCAGCGTCACCGCCAATGTCGCGCCGCGGCTCTGCGCCGAGATGCAGAAGGCCTGGCGCGGGGGGCGGCTCGGCGAGGCGATGGCGATCCAGGACCGCCTGGTGCCGCTGCACGATGCGCTCTTCGCCGAGACCTCGCCCGGGCCGGTGAAGTATGCGGCGAGCCTGCTCGGCAAGGGCACCGACCTCTGCCGCCTGCCGCTCGCCCCGGTTAGCGAGCCGGTGCGCAAGCGGGTGCGCGAGGCGATGGTCTCAGCCGGGCTGCTGAACTAGGCCGGGCCTCTCCCCATATCGGGACGGCCGACGCAGGTCGCGGGCCGGTGCCGGCAAGGCGTGCGGCCTGCGGTGTGCCTGCACGGATGTGGCCGGCGCAGGGCACGTGTGGGCGTGCTATCCGGCGCTGGCCGTGGGCGCGCGGCCCGCTTCCGTCCGGAGGCGTGCCATCCGCAGCGGCACGCTGGCGTGCTTCCCGCGTCTAGCCTGGGGCGTGCTCCCCGCCTGTATCCTAGGGCGTGCTCTCCGCGTTTATCCTAGGGCGTGCTCTCCGCATCTATCCTAGGGCGTGCTCTCCGCACGACCCCCCCTGAGGTCCTGGAACCGTGTCTGCCGAGCCGCGCAAGAAAGCCATGATCAGCCACGGCGTGGCCTCCACCAACCGCCGCGCCCGCTACGACTACAAGATCGGCGAGACCTTCGAGGCGGGCCTCGCCCTGGTCGGGCCCGAGGTGAAGTCGCTGCGCGCCGGCCGCGCCACGCTCTCCGAGGCCTGGGCCGGTGAGCGCGACGGCGAGATGTGGCTGTTCAACTGCTACATCCCGGAATGGCAGGCCGGCAGCTTCATGGCCAAGTTCGAGCCCCGGCGGCCGCGCAAGCTGCTGCTGCACAGGAAGCAGGTCGAGACCCTGACCGGCGCCATCACCCGCGAGGGCGCGACGCTGGTGCCGATGCAGATCCACTTCAACGACCGCGGCCGGGCCAAGGTGCTGCTCGGCCTGGCCGAGGGCAAGAAGCAGCACGACAAGCGCGCCGCCATCGCCGAGCGGGACTGGAAGCGCGACAAGGC
>CAYNYQ010000109.1:8479-13927 GCA_964401305.1 uncultured Acetobacteraceae bacterium
AGCAGCACGACAAGCGCGCCGCCATCGCCGAGCGGGACTGGAAGCGCGACAAGGCGCGGCTGATGAAGGACCGCGGTTAGGGCAGATCGCGTTCAGATGGGATCGTCTGAGCGCGTGAAGATGCGCGAAAGACAAGAGCCTGGAGCATGGTGCGTGAACGCATGGGAACGCAGCATGCTCCAGGGGCGCTACAGCCGCCCCTGCAGCCGGAGCAGGCCGAAGGCGGCCATGCTGGTGGCGTCGCGGATGCGCCCGTCGCGCAGCATCGCCTCCACCTCCGCCAGCGCGAAGTCGCGCGCGATCAGCCCCTGTTCCTCCTGGTCGAGGGCGGCGGCGCCCCGCGCCAGCCCGGTCGCCAGCACCACGGCATAGGCCTGGGTCGAGAAGCCGGCGGCGAGGAAGAGCCGGCCCGCCGCCTCGAGCCGCGCGGCCTCGAGCCCCGTCTCCTCGCGCAGCTCGCGCCGGGCGCAGGCGAGCAGATCGGCCTCGCCGGGATCGCTGAGCCCTTGCGGGAACTCCCATTGCCGCGCGCCGACGGGGTAGCGGTACTGCTGCACCAGGTGCAGGCGCCCATCGCCCCCGAGCGGCACGATGACGGCGAAGTCCCGCTTCTCGACCACGCCGTAGAGGCCGGGGCTGCCATCGGCGTGGCGGATGCGGTCCTCGCGCACCCGCATCCAGCGGTTCTCGTAGGCGATGCGGCTGGCGGTGGTGGTGATCTCGGGCGTGTCGGTCGCGGGGTCGCTGGTCTCGGGCGCGGAGGGCTCGGGCGCGGAGGGCTCGGGCGTGGAGGGCTCGGGCGCGGGGGGCTCGGGCGCGGAGGGCTCGGGCGGCGGCATGGGCACGGCATGGCAGGCCGGGCGGGGCGGGTGCAATCCCCCATCGCGCCCTTTCCCCTTGCATCGCCCGCGCCCGCCGGCACCTATGGCGCCGAGGAGGGCGGCATGGCCGAGACCGACACCGAGGTTCCGCTGACCGGCAAGGTCAGGGAGAAGCTGATCGAGGCGAAGCAGGGCTGGGCCCGCGAGGGCCGCCTGCTGACCGGCACGCACGGGGACCCCACGCGCGACCGCCTGCCACCGGGCCAGACCCTGGTGCAGGACTGGCCCGTGCTCGACCTCGGCGTGCAGCCCGACGTGGCGCCGGACCGCTGGCGGCTGCGCGTGGAGGGGCTGGTGCAGGCCCCCGTGCGCCTGACCCTCGACGAATTCATGGCGCTGCCGCAGGTCGAGCTGGTCAACGACATCCACTGCGTCACGCAGTGGAGCCGCTACGACAACCGCTGGCAGGGCGTGCGCGCCCGCGACCTCATCGAGATGGCGCGGCCGAAGGAGGAGGCGCGCTTCGTCTCCTTCACCGCCTATGACGGCTACACCACCAATCTCCCGCTGGCCGAGCTGATGCGCGAGGAGGTGCTGTTCGCCCATTCCTGGGAGGGCAAGCCGCTGACCCGCCAGCATGGCGGCCCCGTGCGCCTGGTGCTGCCGCGCCTCTACTTCTGGAAGAGCCCGAAGTGGGTGACCCGCATCGAGCTGCTGCGCGAGGACCGGCCCGGCTTCTGGGAGGTGCGCGGCTACCACAACAACGGCGACCCCTGGGCGGAGGAGCGGTATGGCTGATGTCGCGCGACGCATCCTGCTGGGCGCGGCCGCGGCGGCGCTGCCGGCCATGACCGCCGACGCCGCCGCGCCGGGCGCCTTCGGCTTCGTCATGGAGAGCCTGGATGGCGGGCCGCTCGACCTCGGCCGGTTCCGCGGCCGGGCGATGCTGGTGGTGAACACCGCCAGCTTCTGCGGCTATACCCCGCAATACCGTGCGCTCGAGGCGCTGCACCGGCGCCATGCGCCGCAGGGCCTGGTGGTGCTCGGCGTGCCCTCGAACGACTTCAACCAGGAAAGCGCCGACGCGAGCGCCATCAAGCAGTTCTGCGAGGCGAATTACGACGTCACCTTCCCGATGACGATGCCCGCCGCGGTGCGCGGGCCGAACGCCGCGCCGCTCTTCGCCTTCCTCGCCGCGCGCGGCGGCGGGGCGCCGCGCTGGAACTTCCACAAATACCTGGTGGCGCGGGACGGGCTGACGGTGACCGGCTTCGCCACCCGCGTGGCCCCCGACGCGCCGGAACTGCTCCGCGCCATCGAGGCGGCGCTGGCCGCCCCCGCGCCCGCCGCCTGAACGGGTGCCGCGGCGCGCTAGAGCGTGATCGCCGAAGGGCGTAACGCCCGCAGGCGTGAATCACGCGACGAAACAACGAGCTAGACCACGATCCGCGATTCAGTCCTCGCGGATCGTGGTCTAGGCCCCGGCCGGGCCTGGCGTGGCCGCCCGCCGGACAACCTCCGCCACCACGGCCTCGAACATCGCGGCCGTCAGCCGCCGCGTCGAGGTGTTGTAGCGGCTGACATGGTAGCTGTCGGCGAGCAGCAGGCCCGAGGGCAGGGCGTGCACCGCGCCATGCGCGAACTTCGCGTGGGATCCCTTCAGACCGGCGGCGCGCAGCAGCGCCGCATGCGCCAGCGTGCCCAGCGCCAGCACCACGCGCAGGCCCGGCATGGCCGCCAGCTCGCCGCGCAGGAATCCGTTGCAGGCGCGGATCTCGGCGGGCTCCGGCAGGTTGGCGGGCGGCACGCAGCGCACCGCATTCGTCACGCGGCAGCCGGTGAGGGCGAGCCCGTCATCCGGCCGCTCCTCGTAGCGACCCTCCGCCAGCCCGGCCGAGAGAAGCGTGGCGTAGAGCAGCTTCCCGGCATGGTCCCCCGTGAAGGGCCGGCCCGTGCGGTTCGCCCCGCGCAGCCCCGGCGCCATGCCCAGCACCAGGATCGGCGCGTCCAACGGCCCCCAGGATGCAACCGGCGCATTGTGCCAGTCCGGCCAGCTCGCGCGGTTGGCCGCACGCAGGGCGGCCAGGCGGGGGCAGAGCGGGCAGTCGCGGTCCGGCTGGGCCGGCGCCGTCACTCCGGCAGGTCCGCCGCCGTCTCGCGGAAGGGGTCCGCCGGGGTGGCGCGCAGCGGCGGCGGCACGGCGGCGCGGGGCGGCGGCGCGGCGGCGCGGGGCGGCCGCGGCTCCACCTGGCGGCGGATGACGTGCTCGGCGATCTCCGCAAGGTCGATGAAGGCATCGGCCTGGCGGCGCAGCTCGTCGGCGATCATCGCCGGCTGGGTGCGGATGGTGGAGACCACGCTGACCCGCACGCCGCGGCGCTGCACCGCCTCGACCAGGCGGCGCAGGTCGCCGTCGCCCGAGAACAGCACGACATGGTCGAGATGCGGTGCGAGCTCCAGCACGTCCACCGCCATCTCGATGTCGACGCTGCCCTTCACCCGGCGCCGGCCGTTGGCGTCGGTGAACTCCTTCGCCGGCTTGGTCACCACCGCGTAGCCGTTGTAGCCGAGCCAGTCCACCAGCGGGCGGAGCGGCGAATACTCCTCCGACTCCAGCAGCGCGGTGTAATAGTAGGCCCGCACCAGATATCCCTGCCGGCGGAAATGCGCGAGCAGGTTCTTGTAGTCCACGTCGAAGCCGAGTGTGCGCGACGCGGCATAGAGGTTGGCCCCGTCGATGAACACGGCGAGGCGTTCGATTGGGTCCTGGCGCAAGGTTCCGGCTTTCGAATGGGGGCGAGGGAATACGACCGCGTGCAATAATGGGAGGCTTTGCGCGATTCGGAAGAACCAAAATACCATCCTTGTCGCGCTGGGTGCGAATCTCCCGGCAGCCGATGGCGCGCCGCCCCTCCTGACCCTGCAACGCGCGGCGGCCGGGCTGGATGCGCTGCCGGGGCTGCGCCTTGCCGCGCTGTCGCGCTGGATCCGCACGCCGCCCGAGCCACCGCTGCCCGGCGCGCCCGACTTTATCAATGGCTTGGCCCGGCTCGAGGGGGAGGCGGAGCCCGTCGCGCTGCTGGACGCGCTGCACGCGATCGAGGCTGCGGCGGGGCGGGTGCGGCCCTTCCCCAATGCGCCGCGCAGCCTCGACCTCGACCTGATTGCGCTTGGCGACCTGGTACGCGCGGCACCGGGGCCGGTGCTGCCGCACCCGCGCGCGCATCTGCGGCGCTTCGTGCTGCAACCCTTGGCTGAGGTGGCCCCGGGTTGGCGCCACCCGGTGCTGGGGGAGACGGTGGAGATGCTGCTCGCCCGGCTGCCGGGACCGCCTGCCCCCGTCGTCGCGACCGGCTGAGGCGGCCGTCGCTCGGGCGGCACCGCTATTGCATGGCCGCGCTTGCACCGCGCTGCCCCGGTGGCTATCTGGAAGGTCAACCGAAGCGCCGGCCAGGCCCCGGCCGGCCGGCGTTCCCCCCTTGCGAGGTCTGCCGCATGGCGCGCGTCACCGTCGAAGACTGCATCGTCCAGATCCCGAACCGGTTCGAGCTGGTCCTGTTGGCTGCCCAGCGGGCCCGGAACCTCAGCCGGGGCGAGGAGCTGACGATCGATCGCGACAACGACAAGAACCCCGTCGTCGCCCTGCGCGAGATCGCCGACCAGACGGTGGAGCTGCCGGCGCTCGAGGCCGACCTCGTGAAGTCGCTGCAGCGCGCGCCGGAGCCGGAGCCGACCGAGGAGGAGGTGCTCGACCTCATCGCCACGGACGAGAACATCTTCGGCGTCATGGACGTGAACGAGGAGCAACTGCCGGAAGTCGCGGCCGAGGATCTCTCGCCGGACGACCTGGAGGCGCGGATCGCGGCCGAGCTCGGCGGCGGCGGCGGCGCGGACCAGCGCTGACCCGCGGGCGCAGGAGCCGCTCGGCGGACCGGCCCGGCGCCCCGATGGCCCTGTCCCCGCGGGCCGGCGCGCATGGCTGACCCGACCCCCGCCTTCGCCCCCGCCACCTTCGCCCCCGAGGGCGTCGCGCCGGGCGCGGCCGCGGCGCCGCTGCCCGGCATCGCCGAATCCGCCGCCCTCGCCCGCCTCGTCGCCGGCTACGACCCGCGTGCCGATGCCGCGCTGATCGAGCGCGCCGGCGCCGTTGCCGCCGCGGCCCATGCCGGGCAGACGCGCGAGAACGGCGAGCCCTACATCACGCACCCCGTGGCGGTGGCCAACATCCTCGCCGGCTTCCGCCTCGACACCGCCTCCATCGCCACCGCCCTGCTGCACGACGTGGCCGAGGACACCGCCGTCGGCCTGAAGGAGATCGAGCGCGGCTTCGGCCCCGAGGTGGCGCGCCTCGTCGACGGCGTGACCAAGCTGACCAAGCTCGAGATCCAGTCCGAGCGCACCAAGCAGGCGGAGAACCTGAGGAAGCTCGTCCTCGCCATGAGCGAGGACATCCGCGTGCTGCTGGTCAAGCTCGCCGACCGGCTGCACAACATGCGCACCCTCGCCTTCGTGCCGCAGGCCGAGCGGCGCCGGAAGACGGCGCGCGAGACGCTCGAGATCTTCACCCCGCTGGCCGAGCGCATCGGCATGGACGCGCTGAAGACCGAGCTCGAGACGCTCGCCTTCC
>CAYNYQ010000110.1:0-13714 GCA_964401305.1 uncultured Acetobacteraceae bacterium
CGCGCTCCCCGACGCCGCGCTCGCCGCCGCCGCCGCGGCGCTGCGCGACACGCTCCGGCGCGACGGCCAGGCCCCGGCCGCCCTGGCCCGCGGCTGCGCCCTGGTGCGGGAGTTCTCGCGGCGCCGGCTCGGTCAGCGGCACCATGACGTGCAGATCCTCGGCGCGCTGGCCATCCTCGACGGCCGCGTCGCGGAGATGGACACCGGCGAGGGCAAGACGCTGACCGCCGCCATGGCGGTGGCGCTGGCCGCGCTCTCCGGCACGCCGACGCATGTCGTCACGGTGAACGACTACCTCGCCGAGCGCGACGCGGCGCAGATGGGGGTGCTCTACAGCGCGCTTGGCCTGACCGTCGGCGTGGTGGTGCAAGGGCGCAGCCCGGCCGAGCGCGCCGCCGCCTATGCCTGCGACATCACCTATGCCTCGAACAAGGAGCTTGCCTTCGACTACCTGCGCGACCGGCTGGCGCTGGGACGCCATGCCGGGCCGGCGCGGCTGAAGCTCAGGCGCCTCGCCGTGGGGGAGGACGCGCCGGCGCGCACCGTGATGCGCGGCCTGCACTTCGTGGTGGTGGACGAGGCCGACAGCGTGCTGATCGACGAGGCGCGCACGCCGCTGATCCTCTCGCGCGAGACCGATGCCGCGGCCGAGCAGCGCTGGGCCGAGGATGCGCTCGCCCTCGCGCGGGCGCTCGAGGAGGGCGAGGACTACCGCCTGGTGCCGGAGGAGCGCCGCGTCCGGCTCACCGCCGCCGGCCGCGCGCGTCTCGCCGAGCTCGGCGCCGCGATGGGCGGCATCTGGGCCGGCCGCGTCCGCCGCGAGGAGGCGGCGCGCCAGGCGCTCTCGGCGCTGCGCGTCTTCCACCGCGGCGACCACTACCTGGTGCGCGACGGCAAGGTGGAGATCGTCGACGAGAACACCGGCCGCATCATGGCCGACCGCTCCTGGAGCGACGGGCTGCACCAGATCGTCGAGGCGAA
This sequence comes from uncultured Acetobacteraceae bacterium, assembly GCA_964401305.1. Taxonomy (GTDB): domain Bacteria; phylum Pseudomonadota; class Alphaproteobacteria; order Acetobacterales; family Acetobacteraceae; genus JAIEOP01. The sequence continues at coordinate 982 of CAYNYQ010000110.1, forward strand.
GGAGGGCGTGCCGGTCACCACCCGCAAGCTGGCCATCGCGCGCATGACCTACCAGCGCCTGTTCCGCCGCTACCGCCGCCTCTCCGGCATGACCGGCACGGCGCGGGAGGCGCGGGCGGAGCTGTGGTCGGTCTACCGGCTGCGCGTCGCGCGCATCCCGCCCAACGTGCCCTCGCGCCTCCGCCGCGGCGCGGTGGCGATCCTGCCGGACCAGGCGGCGAAGTGGCGCGCCGTCGTGGCGCGCGCGCGGGCGGAGAGCGCGGCGGGGCGCGCGGTGCTGATCGGCACGCGCTCGGTTGCGGCGTCGGAGACCGTCGCGGCCGCGCTCGCCGCGGCGGGGCTGGACCACCAGGTGCTGAACGCCGAGAGCGACCGCGAGGAGGCGGCGATCATCGCCGACGCCGGCGAGGCCGGGCGCATCACCGTCGCCACCAACATGGCCGGCCGGGGCGTCGACATCCGCCTGGCCCCGGCGGTGGTCGCCGCCGGCGGGCTGCACGTGATCCTGACCGAGCGGCACGATGCCGGCCGCATCGACCGCCAGCTGGAAGGCCGCGCCGGGCGCCGCGGCGAGCCCGGCAGCGCCGAGGCCATCCTCTCGCTGGAGGACCCGCTGCTGGCGCTGGTGCCGCGGCATCCCGCGCGCCTGCTGGCGCGGCTGCCCGGCGGGCCCGGCCAGCGGGCGGGGCGGGCGCTGTTCGCCGCGGCGCAGCGCCGGGCGCAGCGCGCGCAGCTGCAGGCGCGCATCGACCTGATGCGGCAGGAGAAGCAGCTCGGCACGATGCTCGCCTTCGCCGGAGAGATGGAATGATGCGTGCGCTCATCCTGGCCGCCCTGCTGGCCCTCGCGCAGCCCGCCGCGGCGCAGCAGGGCTTCGACTGCGTGATCGAGCCCTCGCTGACGCTCAAGCTCGGCAGCCCGATCACCGGCATCATTGCCTCGGTCGAGGTGGATCGCGGCGACACGGTGCAGCGCGGCCAGGTGCTGGCGCGGCTCGAGAATACGGTGGAGGCGGCGACCCTTGCGCTGGCCCGCGCCCGTGCGGACAGCATGGCCGAGATCGAGGCGCGCCGCGCCCGGCTGGAGCAGACCCGCACCGAGCTCGCCCGCGCCGCCACCCTGCACGAGCGCGCCGTGGTCTCCACCCAGCGCATCGAGGAACTGCGCGCCAACCAGCAGATCGCCGCGAGCGAGCTGACCAATGCCGAGCTGAACCGGCGCCTGGCCGCGCTGGAGGTCGGGCGTGCCGAGGCGCTGCTGGAGCAGCGCATCATCCGCAGCCCGGTGGCGGGGCTGGTGACGGAGCGCAACCTGGGCCCCGGCGAATACATCCACTTCGACAACCACATCCTTATCGTGGCGCAGATGGACCCGCTCTACGTGGAGACCTTCCTGCCGGTGCGGCTGCACGGGCTGATCCGTCCCGGCACGCGCGCGACGGTGGTGCCGGACCCGCCGGTGGGCGGCGAGTACCAGGCGGAGATCCGCGTCATCGACGCGGTGTTCGACGCGGCCAGCGGCACCTTCGGCGTGCGCCTGGCGCTGCCGAACGCGGCGCTCACGCTGCCGGGCGGGGTGCGGTGCCGGGTGACCTTCGACGTGCCGGAGGGGGCGGGGGTGGCGCAGCGCCGCTGAACGGGCGGCAGGCCCGCTCCCGACAGGGGCGGGAACCCGCCCTGCCTCACCCGCCGCGCCGCGCTGCCTCCGGCATGGTGGCCGGGACCGGCGCGCTGTCGTTGGCCGGCAGGGCGGGCGCGATCGCGGCCGGCGGCGCGCCGCCCTGCCCGGTGATCAGCCGCGCGCCGCGCTGGAAGGTCAGGTAGCTCCACAGCCATTCGAAGGAGACCACGACGCGGCTGCGGAAGCCGATCAGGTACCAGACATGCGCGATGCCCCAGAACCACCAGGCGATCCAGCCGGTGAGGCGCAGGCTGTCCAGCGACACCACCGCGGCCCGGCGGCCGATGGTGGCGAGGTCGCCATGGTGGCGGTAGGCGAAGCGGCCCGGCGGCGTGCGCCCCGCCGCACGCGCGGCGATCACGCGCCCGGCATGCCGACCCATCTGCTTGGCGGCTGGCGCGGTCCCGGGCACGGGCCGGCCCTTGGCGTCCGTCACCGCGGCGGTATCGCCGACCGCCAGGATCTCCGGGTGGCCGGGCAGGGAGAGGTCGGGCGCGACCTTGATCCGGCCGGCGCGGTCGCGCTCGGCATCCACCCAGGCGCCGGCGGCGGAGGCGACGACGCCGGCGGCCCAGACCACGGAGTGGGCGGCGATCCGCTCCTCGCCGCATTGCACGCCGGTCGCGTCCACGCCGGTCACGCGGGTGCCGGTCAGCACCTGCACGCCCATGCGCTCCAGCGCGCGATGCGCATAGGCGGCGAGCGCTTCGGGGAAGGTCGGCAGCAGGCGCGGCCCCGCCTCGATCAGCACGACGCGGGCGCCGCGCGGGTCGAAGCGGCGGAACTCCCCGGCGATGGCGGCGCGCGCCAACTCTACCGTCGCGCCGGCCAGCTCGACGCCGGTCGGGCCGCCGCCGATGACGGCGAAGGTGAGCAGCCGCCGCCGCTCCTCGGCGTCCTGCGTCAACTCGGCGCGCTCGAAGGCCAGCAGCAGGCGCCGCCGGATCGCCGTCGCGTCCTCGATGGTCTTGAGGCCCGGGGCGAAGCGTGCCCATTCGTCGTGGCCGAAATAGGAATGCGTCGCGCCGGTGGCGAGCACCAGCGTGTCGTAGGGCAGGTCGAAGCCCTCCGCGGTGCGCACGCGGCGCGAAGCGGCGTCCACGCCGGTGACCGTCGCCATCAGCACGCCGAGGTTGCGCTGCCGGCGGAACACGCTGCGCACCGGCCAGGCGATGTCGCCGGGGGAGAGCGCGGCCGTGGCCACCTGGTAGAGCAGCGGCTGGAACAGGTGGTGGTTGTGCCGGTCCACCAGCGTGACCTCGACCGGGGCGCGGGCCAGGGCGCGGGCGCATTCCAGCCCGCCGAAGCCGGCGCCGACGATCACCACGCGATGCGGGCTGCCGCCTGGATCGGGCATGGTCAGCCGGCGGCTCCCGGCGGGTGGTCGGTCATGGTCTCGGGCATCGCTGCCTCCGTCCCGGCGTCGCAGACCGAGCGGGGAGCGCGCGGGGAAGTTCCCGGCCCGCGCCGGAGCCCGGCGAGGCACGGCGCCGGAGGGGCCCGTGCCCATGGCGCCGGATGCGTGCTCGGGGCGTTGCGTCCAACGGCACACCCCGCGCTGCCGGATCGGAGCCCCCGATGTCCCGACGGATCGACCTCAGCCTGCCGGCCGAATTGCGCATGCGGATCATCGACCGGGTGCAGGCGATGCCCGGCGTGTCGAGCGTGGTCCTGCAGCCCGGCGCCTCCATCGATCCCCCGGGAGATACCGTCCGCATCGACGCGACGAATGACGCGACGCTCGAGATCCTGAAGCTGCTGGACGAGGCCGAGGTCTTCGAGCAGGGCTCGGTCACGCTCGGCGAGCCGACGGCGATCATCGCGCCCCGGCACGTCGCGGCGCTCGACCGCCAGGGCAACGAGGCCGCCTGGGAGGAGATGAGCGAGCAGTTGCGGCGGGACACCAACGTCACGCCCAACTTCCTGCTGCTGATGGTGGCCTCGGGCGCGGTCGCGACCTTCGGCCTGGTGTCCGACACGCTGCATGTCGTGCTCGGGGCCATGCTGATCGCCCCGGGCTTCGAGCCCCTGCTGCGCATCGTCTTCGGGCTCGCGGGTCAGCGGCACCGCGCCGCGGCGGGGCTGCGGTCGAGCCTTGCCGGCTACCTTGCCCTGGCTGCGGGAGCGGCGGCCGCGCTGCCCGTCGCGCTGCTCCTGCAGGGCCGCGCGGCGACGGAGCTGCCGGGGCTGCACTGGGCCGGGTACTGGTCGAGCGTGCAGCCGAGCGGCGTCGTCGTCTCGCTGGTGGCTGGCGTCGCGGGCGCCACCATCGTCAGCGCGCGGCTGACGGTCTTCGCGACGGGCGTGATGGTGGCGCTCGCCCTGGTGCCGAGCATGGCCCTGGTTGGCCTGGGGCTCGCATCGGGCAATCCGGGGCTGGCCCTTGGTGGCCTCCTGCGCTGGGGGGTCGAGGTGCTCTGCGTGCTGCTCGCGGGCGGCGCGGTTCTGGCCATCAAGCGCCGGATCCTCCATCGCCGCCGCGTCGTCGACTGACTGCGGCGGCGTCCGGCGCACGGGCATCCTGCCGGTCCCGGACGCATGTCGGCGACGCTGACCCGCGGCCGGGTCCCGGCAGTACTTGCCCCCGCCCGGCGCGGGAAACCCGCGTGACTGTTTGCCGACATATGGGCGCGGCGCGCGGGTGGGCAGGGCCTTCCCGCCTCCCCCTTGACCCCCAAGCCCCCAAGGCGCTTGTCACTTGGCGAACCCAGCGCATCTAACGCTCAACGAGGGAAGTGCCGCCATGGACGTGATCTTCGATCCCAACCGCCAGAAAGCCCCCGGGGCGGCGGCGGGTGCGCCCGATCCCGTGAAGGACGGCGACCAGCGCAGCTTCATGGCCGATGTGGTGGAGGCCTCGCGCCAGGTTCCGGTCCTCGTCGATTTCTGGGCGACGTGGTGCGGGCCCTGCAAGACGCTGACGCCGACGCTCGAGAAGGTGGTGCGGGCGGCCGGCGGCCGGGTGCGCCTGGTGAAGATCGACATCGACCAGAACCGCGCCCTGGTGCAGCAGCTGACGCAGCTCGGCCTGCCGCTGCAGTCGGTGCCCACGGTCGCCGCCTTCTGGCAGGGCCAGATCGCCGATCTCTTCCAGGGCGCGCTGCCGGAATCCGAGGTGAAGCGCTTCGTCGAGGGGCTGCTGAAGGTCGCCGGCGGGCAGATGCCGGCCGCCGACCTGCTGGCTGAGGCCAAGGCCGCCGCCGAGGCCGGGGATCACCAGGGTGCGCTGCAGCTCTTCGGCGCCCTGGTCCAGGAGGACCAGGAGAATGCCGAGGCCTGGGCCGGCGTCGCCCGCAGCCTGATGGCGCTCGGCGAGGAGGGGCAGGCCCTGCAGGTGCTGGAGAGCGTGCCGGCCAAGCTGAAGGACCATGCCGAGATTGCCTCGGTCCGCTCGGCGCTGGAGCTGGCGGCGGAAGGCCGCCGCGCGCGCGAGAAGTTCGGCGAGTTCGAGCAGCGCCTGGCCGCCGACCCGGACGACCATGCGGCGCGCATCGACCTCGCCATCGCGCTGAACGCGGCGGGGGAGCGGGCCGCGGCGGCCGATGCGCTGCTGGAGGCGATCAAGCGCGACCGCGCCTGGAACGAGGAGGCCGCGCGCAAGCAGCTGTTGAAGTTCTTCGAGGCCTGGGGGCTGACCGACCCCGCCACCCTTGCGGCGCGCAGGAAGCTTTCCTCGCTGCTGTTCCGCTGAGCGGCGCGGGCCGCCCGATGGCCGCGTTCCACCCCGCCTTCGAGGATCTGCCGGCGGAGATCGCGGTCTTCCCCCTGCCTGGCGCGCTGCTGCTGCCGCGCGCCCGGCTGCCGCTCAACATCTTCGAGCCGCGCTACCTGGCGATGACCGCCGATGCGCTGGGCAACGGGCGCATGCTCGGCATGATCCAGCCGCAGCCGGGCGCGTCGCGCCTGCCGACCGGCCCCGGCCTCTACAGGGTGGGGTGCCTCGGCCGCCTCTCCTCCTTCGCCGAAACGGAGGACGGGCGTTTCCTCGTCACGCTGACGGGCGTGATCCGCTTTCGCGTCGCCGAGGAGCTCGAGATGGTCCGGGGCTACCGGCGGGTCCGGGCCGACTACGGCCCGTTCCGCGCCGACCTCGACCTCGGCGAGGACGGGCCGGCGGTCGACAGGCCGGCGCTGATCGGCGCGCTCAGGCCCTTCTTCCGTGCACGCGGCATCGACGTGAACTGGGAGTCGGTCGAGCGCACCTCGGACGAGATGCTGGTGCTGACGCTGTGCATGGTCTGCCCCTTCGAGGTGGCGGAGAAGCAGGCGCTGCTGGAGGCCGAGGGCGCCGGGGCACGGGCGGCGATGCTGATCGCGCTGCTGCAGATGGGCGCGCATGGCGCGGCAGGGGGCGATGACCCGCCCGCCGGACGCCGGCCGAGCTGAGCGCCCGGGTGGCTGCCCCGGTGGCTGCCATGCGCCGCGGCGTGCGCTAAAAGGCAGGCATGAACGAGACGACCGAACCAGGCGGCGGGCCGGCCGCACCGCAACCCGGGGGCGAGGTGGATCCCGCGCTGCTGGAGATCCTGGTCTGCCCGGTGACCAAGGGGCCGCTGCGCTATGACCGCGCCCGCGGCGAGCTGGTGAGCGAGGCGGCCGGGCTGGCCTACCAGATCCGCGACGGCATCCCGATCATGCTGCCCGACGAGGCGCGGCGCCTGGACGGCTGACCGCGGTGGCCACGCCCGTCGAGCTGCGCCTGAAGCGCGCCGAGCAGGTGCTGGAGGTCGCCTTCGACGACGGCACCTGCTTCGCCTTGCCGGCCGAGTATCTCCGGGTCGAGAGCCCGAGCGCCGAGGTGCAGGGCCACGGGCCCGGGCAGAAGGTCACCGTCGCCGGGCGTCGGCATGTCGGCATGCTGCGGGTGGAGCCGGTGGGCAACTACGCGGTGCGGATCGTCTTCGACGACCTGCACGACAGTGGCATCTATTCGTGGGACTACCTGCACCGGCTCGGCACCGAGCAGGCCGGGCGCTGGGCCGCCTACCTGGCCGAGCTGGCCGCCAAGGGCCTCACGCGCGACCCGCCGGCGCGGCGCGGCTGAGCGGGGCGCGGCGCCCTCACTCCAGCCGCATCCCGGCGCGCCGCACCACCGCCGCCCATTTCGCCAGCTCCGCCGCCACGAAGGCGTCGAGCTCGGCCGGGCTGCCGCCGACCGGGGTGGCGCCGAGCGCCAGCATCCCCTGCCGCACCTGCGGATCGGCCAGCGCGGCGTTCAGCGCCAGGTTGAGACGGCCGATCGCCGCCTCCGGCGTGCGCGCGGGGGCCGCCAGCGCCATCCAGGAACTCGCCGCGAAGCCGGGGAAGCCGCTCTCGGCCACCGTCGGTACTTCCGGCAGCAGCGGCGCGCGCTGCGGCGTGGTCACCGCCAGCGCGCGCAGCCGCCCGGCGCGGATGTGCTCGATGGTGGAGATCAGGTTGTCGATCAGCACCGGCACCGTGCCGGCGAGCACGTCGACGATCGCCGGCGCGCTGCCGCGATAGGGCACGTGCTGCCAGCGGATGCCGGCCTCGCCGGCGAACATCTCCCCCGCCGCATGGGGGGAGGTGCCGTTGCCCGAGGTGGCATAGGCGATCTCGCCGGGCCGCTCCCGCGCCAGGCGGACGAGGTCGGCGAGGCTCCGCGCGGCGACGCCGGGGTTCACCGCCACCACCAGCGGCGAGGCGTGGATCATGCCGATCGAGGCGAAGTCCCGCACCGGGTCGTAGGAGAGGCGCGGGTAGAGCGCCGGCCCGATGCCATGCGTGGCGATGGAGGTGACGACGATGGTGTTGCCGTCGGGCTCGGACCGCGCGGCGGCCTCCGCGCCCACGGTGCCGCCGGCGCCGGAGCGGTTCTCCACCACCACGGCCTGGCCGAGGCTCTGGCCCATCGGGCCGGCGAGCAGCCGGGCGATGGCGTCGGTCGGGCCGCCGGCGGGGAAGGGGACGACGAGCCGCAGCGTGCGCGGCGGGCCGGCGGGCTGCCCGCGCGCCGCGGCCGGGGCGAGGGCGGCGAGCAGGAGGAGGGGGCGGCGGCGCATGGCTCAGCGCCCCTGGAACACGGGCTTGCGCTTCTCCATGAAGGCGCGCATCGCCTCGCGGCTGTCCTCGGTCTGGGAGAGCTGCGCGGTCATCTCCTGCTCGAAGCGATAGCCGTCGCGCAGGCTCATCTCCTCGATCGTGTTCAGCCCGTGCTTGGCCAGCTTCATGGCGACCGGCGACTTCGCGGCGATGTCGCGCGCCATGGCCATGGCGGCGGGCAGCAGCTGGTCGGCGGGCAGCACCGCCTCGACGATGCCGAGGCGGAAGAGCTCGGCCGCCGGCACGCGGTAGCCGGTGAACATCATCCGCCGCACGGTGGAATGGCCGAAGAGGCGCATCGCGTGCCGCCCGCCGCCCATCAGCCCGACATCGATCTCGGGCAGGCCGAGGCTCGCCGTCTCGGACGCGAAGAGGATGTCGCAGGAGGCCGCGAGGGCGAGGCCCGCGCCCAGCGCCGGGCCGTTGATCGCGCCGATCACCGGCTTGCGGCATTCGAGGACGGCGTGGAAGGCCTCACGCGCGCGGCGCAGGTGGGCGAGGCCGTCGCCCGGTTCGCGCGGCTTGGTCGCACGGTCGCGGATGTCGGCCCCGGCGGAGAAGACGCGGCCGGCGCCGGTCAGCACGGCGCAGCGGATGTCGTCGCGCTCGGCGATGCGGTCGAAGGCGAGGTGGATTTCCTCGTGGAAGCGCTGGCCTTGGGCGTTCACCGGCGGGGCGTCCATGGTGACGAGGGCGACGCCGTCCTCCAGCGTCACCCGCAGCAGGGTGAGATCCTCCATGGCGTTCCTCCCGGTTCAATGCATCGGGAAGTACATTAGGCGCTCGGGCGGCCCGCGTCAGGCGGGCGGCGCCGGTAGCTGCGGTCCGTGGCAGCAGGCGACCGGCGGCGGGCCGGGGCCGGCCTTGCGGGCATGGCCCGAAGACCGCGTCGATGCTGGGCGGCGAAACAGGCTTATTTAATTTAGAGTAATCTGATTTAGATCAAGCGGATTTTCGCCGTGCGACGCCATGGTCCGGCCGTGGGTTCAAGGAGGACATCCCCATGGTCGATCTTCTGGCGGGTTCGGACAGCGGCAGCGGCGGTGGGGGCGGCGACCTCTATTCCGACCTCTGGGTGGTGGTGCGCGACCTCGACCCCTCCGACGGCGGCGGCGACGGCGAACCGGTGCTGGACGCCAACGGCCAGGTCATCCCCATCGGCCTCGACCCGGCGACGGGCGCGACCTTCCCGATCTACTTCACCGAGGTCGCCGAGGGGGATTTCGAGATCCCGCCCGACCAGCTGATCTACGTGCAGGAAGTCGCGCTGGAACGCGCCAACATGGCGCGCGCTCCGGCCGACATGATCGCGCGGGCCCTGGCCGAGGCGCTGGCCAAGATCGATGCGGGGACGAGCATCACCACCGACCTGTCGGGCCGCATCGCCATCGACGGCGTGCTGATCGATTCGCCGCGCGAGAACCTGGCACTCTACCAGTTCATCATGACGGCCGGCGGCAGCAGCAGCTGGCCCGAGGTGCTGGCCAATGCCGCGGCCAACCTGCCGCCGGCGATCGCCGACCTGCTCGCCTCGGGCTGGGACCCCACGGGCCTGCTCGCCGGCGCCTTCTCGAAGTTCGAGCCCGTCTCGATGGATGCCGTGCTCTACGAGCACTCGATCCTCGGGGTCAACGAGGTGACCGGCTCGGGCGACACGCTGCAGATCGACTTCTTCGGCTTCACCGACGGCACCGCCGAGACCTATGACCACGACCGTGTCGGCACCTACGGCGATGTCTGGGTCCGCTGGTTCCAGGACATGGACGGTGATCCCTCCGACCTCGAGGCCGTGCAGCGCACGGTGCTGGATGCGGTCTGGGGCAGCGACGGCGATGGCGACGGCGTCAACGACATCGGCAGCGGCGCCGACTGGAAGGACGAGTACGTCAGGCTCTCCGCCGATGGCCTGAGCCTCGAGACCTTCGCCGCGACGAGCGCCGGGGTCAACGACTGGGCGCAGGCGGTCGAGGATTCCCGCGCGGTGATCTACTTCACGCACGAGAGCGTCGGCGCCGGGGCGGTCGCGGCGCCCGCCAGCACCGACGACACCATCATCGGCTATTCCAGCCCCGACTACCTGACCGCCTGGGGCGGCGACGACCTGGTGCGCGGCCTGCAGGGCAACGACATCCTCGAGGGCGGCGACGGCAACGACACGCTGGCCGGCGGCGTCGGCGACGACATGCTGAAGGGCGAGGCCGGCGACGACGTGCTGCGCGGCGGCGATGGCAACGACACGCTGGTGGGAGGCGCCGGGCGCGACGTGCTGCAGGGCGACGCCGGGGCCGACATCTTCCGCTTCGCCGCCGTCGCCGATATCGGCCAGGCGGCCGGCACCCGCGACGTGGTCCGCGGCTTCGAGCAGGGGCTGGACCTGATCGACCTCTCCCGGATCGACCCCTCGTCGGATGCGGGCGACCAGGCCTTCGCCTTCGTGGCCAGCTTCACCGGCACGGGCGTGGCGGAGTTGCGGGCGGTGGCGGGCAGCACCACCACGCTGGTGCAGCTCGACGCCAACGGCGACGCGGCGGTGGACGCGACGCTGGTGCTGAACGGGGTCTTCGCCCTGGTGGCCAGCGACTTCATGCTCTGACCGGGCAGGGGCCGCCGGCCCCTCGCCGACATGGGTGGCGTCCCGTCCGGGGCGCCACCCGTTGTCGTTCAGGCCCGGCTATCCGGCGATCTCGCCCGCGCGGTAGCCCTGCGCGTAGAGCAGCGCCGTCAGGTCCGCATGCTCCACCCGCGCCCGCGCCGCCGCGGCCACCACGGGCTTGGCGCGGAACGCGACGCCGAGCCCCGCTGCCTGCAGCATCGGCAGGTCGTTCGCCCCGTCGCCCACCGCCAGCGTCGCGGCGAGCGGCAGGCCGTGCTCCGCGGCCAGGCTCTTCAGCGTCGCCAGCTTGGCGTCCTTGTCCAGGATCGGCTCGGCCACCTTGCCGGTGAGCCTCCCCTCCGCGATCTCCAGGGTGTTGGAGTGATGCGCATGGAAGCCGACCCGGTCCGCGACCCGGCCCGTGAAGAAGGTGAAGCCGCCGGAGACCAGGGCGCAATGCGCGCCGTGGTCGCGCATGGTGCGCACCAGCGCCGCGGCGCCGGGCATCAGCGCCGTCGCCTCCCAGGTGCGCTCCAGCGCCTCGACCGGCAGGCCGGCCAGCATGCCGACGCGCTCGCGCAGCGCCGCCCGGAAGTCCAGCTCGCCGTTCATGGCGCGGGCGGTGATGGTGGCGATCTTCTCCTTCAGCCCGGCAAAGGCGGCCAGCTCGTCCAGCGTCTCGGTGGTGACGATGGTGCTGTCCATGTCGGCCAGCAGCAGGCGCTTGCGCCGCCCCTCGGCGGGCTGGGCGATGAGGTCCACCGGCGCCCCCGGCCCGAGCGCGGCGCGTGCCGCGGCCACCGCCTGCTCCGCCGCCAGCGCCTCAAAGGGCAGGTCGGCCGCGGTCTCCGGCGCCAGCCAGTCCGGCGTGCCGGCCGTGGCGCCGAGACGGTGGAGCGCCTCGCGCACCTGGCCCGGTGCGGCGGCGGGAAGCGCGCCCGGCGGCGCGATCAGGGTCAGGACATTCGCCATGCGGGCGGGTTCATGCCCGGCGGGCCGCGATGACGCAATCACCGCCGCCGCCGCATTCAGCCCCGGGACCCGGGGACGCCGCCGGCCCGGCGGCGCTGATCGTCGCGGGCCCGACCGCGAGCGGCAAGTCGGCATTGGCGCTCTCCCTCGCCCGGCATGTCGGGGGCACGGTCATAAACGCGGATTCCATGCAGGTGTACCGCGAGCTTCGCATTCTCACGGCGCGCCCGACGCCGGCGGAGGAGGCGCTGGTGCCACACCGGCTCTATGGCGTGCGCCCGGCGGCCGAGGCGGCGAGCGTCGCCTGGTGGCGCGAGACGGCGCTGGCCGAGATGGCGGCGGCGCGGGCGGCGGGGCGGGTGCCCATCCTCTGCGGCGGCACCGGCCTCTACCTGCTGGCGCTGACCGAGGGGCTGTCCGCCATCCCGCCGGTGCCCGCCGCGGCGCGGGCCGAGGCGCGGGCGCTGCTGGCCGCCCTCGGCGCGCCGGCGCTGCATGCGCGCCTCGCGGCGCTGGACCCGGAGACGGCGGCCGGCCTCCGCCCCGGCGACAGCCAGCGCATCGCCCGCGCCTTCGAGGTGGTGCGCGGCACCGGCCGTGGCCTGCTGGCGTGGCAGCGGCAGGGGACGGCGACCCGGCCCGCGCCCTGGCGCTTCTCGGCCCTCCTGCTCGACCCGCCGCGCGAGGCGCTGCGCGCGGCCATCGCGGCGCGCTTCGACGCCATGCTGGCCGCCGGCGCGCTGGAGGAGGTGCGCGGGCTGGTGGCCCAGGGCGGAGAGGCCGGGCTGGACCCCACCCTGCCGGCGATGCGCGCCCATGGCGTGCCGGAGCTCGCTGCGGTGCTGGCTGGGCGCATGGACCTTGCGGCGGCGCGGACCCGGGCGGTGCTCAACACGGGGCAGTATACCAAGCGCCAGGCTACCTGGTTCCGGCACCATGCGCTGGCGCCCACGGCACGGACGCATATCATCCATGCGCGTTTTGCGGACGAGGCGCAATTTTCTTCCCAGGAATGGCAGAAAATCGTCTTCTTTGTTCAGGCTGGCGTTGACGCGCCGCAGCAAGGGGCCTAGTCCTGCGGCCCGCCGCCGCGGCCCCCGGGCCCTGGCGTGCGCGAGACCTGAGAGTTTGCGGAGGCATGCCCGTCGGGCCCGATGTCGCAGGATGGTTCCTGGCGATGCCGACGGGCGCCTTTCGCAGGCTCGATCGAGTCACAAGTCCTGAGGAAAGACGCCACCATGTCCGCCACCACCCCGGCCCCCGCCGAGACCCGCACCATGAGCGGTGCGGAGATCGTCCTGCAGGCGCTGAAGGAAAACGGCGTCGAGGTCATCTTCGGTTATCCCGGCGGCGCCGTCCTGCCGCTGTATGACGCGCTGTTCCAGCAGAACGCCATCCGCCACATCCTGGTGCGGCACGAGCAGG
>CAYNYQ010000111.1:0-12073 GCA_964401305.1 uncultured Acetobacteraceae bacterium
CCACCACGGGCGGCGCCGGCGGGGCCGCGGGCGCGGGCTCGGCGGGCGCCGATTCGGGCGGTTCCGCCGGTCGCTCCGGGGCGCCGCCCTCGAAGACCATCGCGTAGGCGGGCGGGGGCAGCGGCTCGGGCGGCCGCTCCCGCTCGGCGGCGGCGAGCAGGGCCAGCACCACGATGCTGCCGTGCAGGAGAGCGGAGGCGAGCAGCCACTTCCACCCGGACGGCCGGCGGGCCCGCCGCCGCGCCCGGCCGCGCATCGCCGCGCGCAGGCCAGGGCCGCCGCCGGTCGCGGCCGGCATGGGTCCCCGGTCGGCGTTCGGCAGGGGCGGAATGCGCGCGTGGTCGGCGCGCGGCAGGGGCGGCACGCGCGCGCGGTCGGCGCTCGGCATGGGCCCGCGGCCGGCCGGCGGCCGTGCGCCGTCCGGCATCGGTGCGGGTGCCGCCTCCAGGGCGGGCGGGCGCGGCAGGGCAGGTTCGTGCCGCGCCAGGCCTGACGAGGGCCGCCGTGGCGGACGCGACGGAAGGGCGGTCATGCGGCGGGGAGGGACCGTCGCGCGGTCACTCCGGCTTCGCGCGCCCGCCCGGGGCACCACCCGGCGCACTGCCCTGGGGCGGCACGAAGGCGCCCATCATCGCGGCCATGGCCTCGCGCATCCGCTCCGGTGTCTGCGGCATCAGCGGCACCCATTGCCGCAGCAGCGACTCCGGCGAGAGCGCCGTCACCGCGTCCAGCATCTGTTGCTGCAGCCGGGCCATCACCGCGGCCTGCAGCGGCTCCAGATCCGGCAGGCCGAGGAAGCGGCGGGCCTCCTCCGGCGTGCAGTCGATCTCGAGGTTGATCTTCATGGCCGCTCCGCGCCATCGCATCGGTGCGCATATGGCGCCGCCGGTGCGGCAGGGCCAGCGGTCAACGCGCCCGGGCCGCCAGCCGTTGCGCCTCCGCCGCCAGCGCGCGGTCCTCGGCCGCGACCATCGCCGCCATCTCCGCCTGGCCGAGATGGCGGACGATGACGTTGTCGCGAAGCGCCAGCGCGCGGAAGGCCGGGTCGGCGGCGACGGCGGCCACCGCCGCTTCCCATCGGCGCTGCGTCGCGGGCGGTGTCGCAGCGGGCAGCACGATGCCCCGCGCGGAGCCCGCGGCGGCATCGAAGCCCTGCTCGCGGAAGGTCGGGATCTCGGGCGCGCCGGCGAAGCGCTCCGCCGCCATCAGGCCGAGGATGCGCACCTGGCCCTCGCGGTGTTGCTTCACCGTCAGGCTGACGGTCGAGATGGCGCCCGCCGCATGCCCGCCCTGCACCAGCTGCAGCGCCTGCGCCGCGCCTTGCATCGGCACCCAGGTGAAGCGCAGCGGGCCGGCGCCCGCGGCCTCGGCCGCCTGCTCGAAGCGCGCCATGGCCATGCGCGGCGTGCTGGCGAGCCCGGCGCCGGCACCGGCCAGCGCGACGCTCTCCGGCCCGCCCGCCCGCGCCGCCGCGACGAGATCGGCCAGGCTGCGGTAGGGCGTGCCGGTGCCGACGAAGAGCGTATAGGGCTCGTCCGTCAGCATGCCGGCATAGGCGAAGCTGTCGAGCCGGTAGCGCGCGGCATTGCCGTCGTGCAGCGCGGCGACGAGGGCGGGGAAGGCGGCGAAGCCGGCGACATGGCCGTCGCCACGGGCGTCGCGCGCCAGCTCGTTCAGCATGATGGTCCCGCCCGCGCCGGGGCGGTTCACCACGGTGACGGCGGCGCCGAGCTCGCGCTCGAGGAAGGGTGCGGCGAGGCGCGCGGCGAGGTCGATATTGCCGCCCGCGGTGAAGCCGACGAGCAGCTGGATCGGCCGGTCGGGAAAGCCGCTGCCCTGGGCCCGCAGGCGCGGCGCGGCAAGCGCGAGGGGAAGCCCGGCCAGGAGACGGCGTCGCTGCATGCCCATGCCCCGAATCGCAGCCCGAGCCTCGCATCGGCGGCGGCCGTCCCGCAAGCCTGCCGCGCTGCGGCGGCCGCCACGCCCGGCCGCCCGGCGCGGCTTTCCCTGCCCGACGGTGGCGGGCTAGGCTTTCCCCAGGCCAGGAGAACGGCGGGCATGTTGCGGTTCAGCAATTTCCTCTTCCCCGAGGCGGCGACGCCCGATCTCGACGGCCAGGTGATCCGCGAGAGCCTCGAGGAGGCCAGGCTCTGCGACGCGCTCGGCGTCGAGGTGCTCTGGCTCGCCGAGCACCATTTCGACGGCAACTGCGCCTATGTCGACCCGGTCACCTTCGCCGGGGCCGTCGTCGCCGCGACGACGCGCCTGAAGGTCGGCTTCGCCGTGGCGCAGGTCTCGCTGCACCACCCCATCCGCCTGGCCGAGCAGATGGCGCTGCTCGACCAGCTCTCGGAGGGCCGGCTGATCGTCGGGCTCGGCCGCGGCACGGCCTACAACGTCTACGAGTACCAGGGCTACGGCATCGACTGGCGCGAGGCCGGGCCGCGCTATGCCGAGGCCGAGGAGATCATGCTGCGCGCCTGGACCAGCCCCGGGGGCTTCGCGCACAAGGGCCAGTTCTGGGACGTGGCGGTGCACCGGCTGCGCCCCGACTGCTTCACGAAGCCGCATCCCGCGGTGCTCCGCGCCGCCTCCTCGGAGGAGGGCGCGCTGCATCTCGCCGATCGCGGCCTGCCCTTCATGATGAACGTGCAGTCGCTGGCGGTGACGCAGCAGCGGCTGGCCGCCTACAAGGCCCGCCTCGGCGCGCGCGGCTTCGACGAGGCGACCATCGCGCGCTGCATGGCCGAGAGCTGGGTCTGGCGCAACGTCGTCGTCGCCGAGACCGATGCCGAGGCCGAGCGCCTCGCCGTGCCCGCCTTCGAGGCCATGCAGGAGAACCGTCGCCGGCTGCGCGAGCGGATCTACGCCGAGCAGGGCATCCGCATGGTGCAGGAGACGGTGCCCCCGGCCCGCGTGCAGGTCGAGCACGCGCTGGTCTACGGCTCCCCGGCCACGGTCGCGGCGCGCATGGCGGAGATCGAGCAGACCGGCGTCGGCGGCGTGATCTGCGCCTTCCGCCTCGGCCCGATGCCGGCCGAGGTGGCGCGCAACTCCATCCGCCTGTTCATGACGCAGGTGGCGCCGCAGTTCCGCGGCGCCGCCGCGCCGGCCGTCGCCGCGGCGGCGGAGTAGCCAACCGCGGCGCCGCGGCGCGCCCGGCGAAGCGGCCTTCCCCTGGGAGGCCCCGCCGACGCGGCATAGCCTGCGCGCAGGAGGACGCCATGGCCGACCCGACCCCGCAGCAGATCCTGGCCGCGCTCTGGCGCGACGCGGGGCTCGATCCGGCGGCGCTGGAGCGCATCGCGCTCACGGGCGAGGAGCCGGCGCTGCCCTCCTCCTTCCGCGTCGGCGCGGCGGCGCAGGCGACGATCGGTGCCGCCACCCTGGCCGCCAGCGAGGCCTGGCGCCGGCGCGGCGGCCCGGCGCGGCGCGCCAGCGTGGCGATGCGCCATGCCGCGCTGGAGTTCCGCTCCGACCACTACCTGGAGCTGGACGGGGCGCCGCTCGGCGAGCGCTGGGACAGCATCGCCGGCACCTATCGCTGCGGCGACGGGCGCTGGGTGCGGCTGCACACCAACTTCCCGCATCATCGCGCCGGCGTGCTCCGGCTGCTGGGCTGCGCCGGCGAGCGCCCGGCGGTGCAGGCGGCGCTGCAGGGCTGGACGGGCTTCGACTTCGAGCAGGCGGCGGCGGAGGCGGGGATGTGCGTCACCGCCATGCGCAGCTTCGCCGAGTGGGACGCGCACCCGCAGGGCCAGGCCACCGCCACGCTGCCCGTGCTGCGCATCGAGCGGATCGGCGAGGCCCCGCCTGTGCCGCTGCCGGCCGGCGGCGACCGGCCGCTGAGCGGGCTGCGCGTGCTGGAGCTGACGCGCGTCATCGCCGGCCCGGTCGGCGGGCGCACCCTGGCGGCGCACGGCGCGGAGGTGCTGCACATCACCGCGCCGCACCTGCCGAGCTTCGAGCACCTCGTGCTCGACGTGAACCGCGGCAAGCGCGCGGCCTCGCTCGACCTGCGGCAGGAGGCGGACCGCGCGACGCTGCGCGGGCTGGCGCGCGGGGCGGATGTCTTCGTGCAGGGCTACCGGCCCGGCGCCGTGGCCGGGCTCGGCTTCGCGCCGGCCGATCTCGCCGCGCTGCGCCCCGGCATCGTCTGCGTCTCGCTCTCCGCCTATGGCGAGGTCGGGCCCTGGGCGGATCGCCGCGGCTTCGATTCCCTGGTGCAGACCGCCTCGGGCTTCAACCATGCCGAGGCCGCGGCGGCCGGCATCCGCGACGCGCCGAAGGTGCTGCCCTGCCAGGCGCTCGACCATGCCTCCGGCTTCCTGGTGGCCTTCGGCGCGCTCGCCGCGCTGCTGCGCCGGGCGGAGGAGGGCGGGTCCTGGCTGGTGCGCGTCTCGCTCGCGGGCACCGGGCGCTGGCTGCGCGGGCTGGGGCGGCTGCCGGCAGGCCTCGCCGCGGCCGATCCGCACATGGCCGACGTGCAGGACCTGCTGGAGGAGAGCGCCAGCGGCTTCGGCCGGCTGCGCGCCATCCGCCACAGCGGCGTGATCGAGGGCGCGCCGCCGCGCTACGACCTGCCGAGCGTCCGGCTCGGCACCCATGCCGCGGCCTGGGCCGAGGGCGGCTGAGGCGCGACGGCTCAGCGCCCCGCCGGGGCGGCGTGCAGCCGGCGGCTTGGCTCCGGCGCGGCGCCCGGGACCCAGGCGGGCAGGCGCGGCGCCGGGGCGTCGGCGCATGGCGCCAGGTCGGGCCGCGCGGCGCCGCGATCGGGCACCGCCTCGCCCAGGAAGCGCTCCAGCATCCGCGTCCAGGGCGTTCCCTCGCCCGGGATCCTCGTCGCGCGCAGGCCCTGCATCTTTGCCTCCATCGCCTCCGGCGGCCCCGGGGGGCCGCGTCCCGCTCGTCCATCCTGGGGGCGGCGTGCCGTGCGCGCTGTTCCCGTGGGAACAGGTCGCGGCCCCGCCGCTGGTGCGGGTGGTATGGCGATGGCCTGTTGCAGCGATGTTTCGCGGCGGCGCGAAACGCGTTGCGTGCGCGTCGCCTCGTGGCGCGGTGGAGGGCTGCTCAGTCCGCCGTGATGTTCGCCTCGCGCGCCACCACGGCCATGGCCGCGCGCTCGCGCTTCAGCCAGGCGTCGAACTCGGCCGGCGCCGTGCCGAGGCCGATCGCACCCAGCGCCGCCAGCCGCTGCTGCACCGCGGGCTCGGCCAGCGCCGCGCGGCAGGCCTCATGCAGCCGGGCGACCGCCGGCTGCGGCAGCCCGGCGGGCCCGTAGAGCCCGTTCCACTCCACCTGGTCGTAGCCGGGGAAGCCCTGCTCGGCGACGGTCGGCACGGCGGGGAGGGAGGGGATCCGCTCGGCCGAGGAAGCCGCCAGCGCCCTGAGCCGCCCGTCCTGGGTCAGCGCCGCGGCGGAGGCGACGGTGGCGAAGCCGCAATCGACATCGCCCGCCAGCACCGCCTGCAGCGCCGGCCCGCCGCCCCGATAGGGCACATGCGTCATGTCGACGCCGGCGCGGCGCAGCAGCACCACGGTGGCGATGTGGTTCGAGACCGCATTGCCGGAGGAGGAATAGGTCAGCTTGCCCGGCGCCGCCTTCGCCCGCGCCAGCAGCGCCTGCAGGTCGCGGAAGGGGCTGTCCGGCTTCACCACGAGGATCAGCGGGTAGATCGTCACGCGGCTGATCGGGGTGAAGGCGGTGGCGTAGTCGAAGGGAATGTTCTTCAGCACGAAGGGCGCGACGGCCTGGTTCGCCGCATCGAGCAGCAGTGTGGTGCCGTCGGGCGCGGCGCGCGCCACCTCGCCGGCGCCGATCGTGCCGCCGGCGCCGGGGCGGTTCTCGACCACCACGGGCTGGCCGAGCAGGGCCTGGAAGGGGCCGGCGAAGAGGCGCGCGGTGGTGTCCGCCCCGCCGGCCGGTGGGAAGGGGACGACGAGCCGCACCTGGCGCGGCGGCGCCCAGGCGGGCTGCGCCGCGGCGCGCAATGCCATGGGCAGCGCCAGGCCGGCGCCGAGCAGGCCGCGGCGCGTCATTCCGTGCATGTGCGTCATCCCCGCCCCCGCCGCGCCAGCATGTCGAGCAGCATCGCGTTGAAGCTCGCCGCCGCCTCGTAGGCGACCCAGTGGCCGGCGCCGGGGATCACGCCGGTCCATGCCTCGGGCTGCACGCTGCGCAGCGCGGCGAAGCGCGACTCCATGTCGGGCCAGGCGATGGCGTCGCGCTCGCCGTAGAGCAGCGCGACGGGGCAGCGCGCCTGTGCCACCGCGTCCTTCAGCGAGGCCGTATGGGCGAAGCCGCGGCTGCGGAAGCGGGCATGCCGCGTGTTGTACTCCTGGATCACCAGGGCAAGGGCATCGACGCTGCGCGGATCGGCGACCATCAGGATCTCGAGGTTCGCGCGATGCGCCGCGAGCCGGTCCTCGCCCTGCTTGTCGCGCACCTTCACCAGCTCCGTGCGCGGCCGCGGCAGGCCGAGCGCGCCGGCGCCCACCAGCGTCACGCTGGCGAGCTCGGGCCCCGCCTGGGCCGAGAGATGGCCGGCGAGCAGCGCGCCGAAGGAGAAGCCGGCCAGGTCGTAGCGCACGCCCTCGCCCAGCACCCGGGCGAGGCCCGCCCGGACCTCAGCCGCGATCGGCGCCGGGTCGAGGGCAGGCGCCGGCATGGCGCTCTCGCCGAGGCCGGGCAGGTCGGGGCAGATCAATGTGCGCTGCGCCGCCAGGGCCTCGATGTTGCGCACCCAGTGCCGCCAGGAGCCGCTGCCGCCATGGAACAGCACCAGCGGCGGACCCTCGCCCCAGACGCGCCACACCATGCTGCCGTCGCCGCAGGGCGTCTCCACCCGGCGCGCCGCGGCGTCGATCCGCGCCAGCAGCGCCTCCGCGGCGGCGGCGCCGGGGAGATGCGCGGCGCCGTCCGCTGCATCGTCGCGCGCGGCCAGGGGTGCGTCGTTCATGCCGGGCTGTCCATCAGGGCTCCGGCACGGAGTCTGTGCGCCCCGTCCCGGCCTGTCCACCCGGCCGGCGGTCAGTCGGGCGGCGGCGGGCGGCGGTTCGTGAAGCGCGCATTGCCGAGGCCGGTGCCGATGGTCAGCACGCCCCAGCGCTCGACATCCTGCATGAAGGGCGCCTGGCTCAGCCCCTGCACCACGGCGTCGTTGTGCAGGACGACGATCGTGTCCTGCCCCGCCACGCTCGGCAGCGCCTCGCGCAGGCAGCGGGGCAGGTTGAAGCGGCTGCTCTCCCAGTTGCCGGGCAGGTTCTGCGCGCCCTCCTCGATGCCGCCATCGGGCGCGATGCGGCCCGGGCAGCCGACGCCGATGAAGGGTGCGAGGCGGAAGCCGCGCTTCTCGGCCCGGCGCGCCAGCCCGCGCAGCATCTCGCCCAGCCGGGTGATCGCCGCGTCGCGCCTCGGTTCGTCGTCGCGGTGGCGCCAGGTCTCGCCGTGCCAGACCTCGGCGCGGGAGAGGTCGCCGGCCTTGCGCTGGTTCGCCCGCACGATGCCGGCGCGGATGTTGGAGCCGCCGATATCCACCGCGAGCACGCCGTCATGGCCGGCGAAGACCCACGGCGGGGCCAGGTGCAGGCCGCCGATCAGCCCGGCCTCGTCCGGGTCGTGGCGGATCGGGAGAAGGTCCACGGCCATGCCGTGCTCGGCCTTCAGCAGCACGGCGGCACGGCCGATCGAGAGCTCGCCGACGCGGCTCGCGCGCATGCCGCCGCCGACGACCACGCGCTCGGTCCCGGCCCAGGCACGCAGGCGCAGCAGCCGGTGCGCGACCTCGGCGAGGGAGCGCGCGAACGCCTCGACCACGCCATGCACCAGCCCGGCGGCGGTGGGATCGCCCTCGGCGAGCACGCGGTCGAGCTCACGCCGGGAGACCGGCGCGTCCGGGTCCGCGCCGAGCGGGTCCTCGTCAAGCCGCCTGCGCAAATCGGCCAGCAGCGCCCTGAAGGCGCGGCTGCTGGCGCGGTCGCCAAGGAAGCCGTCGGCGGCGCGCAGCGTCACCGTGTAGGAGTCGACCTTCGCCACATGCAGCGTCGCGGCACCGTGCGGCAGGCCGGGTGGCGCGTCGGCCTCCGCCGTCTCCTCGCGTTGAGGCATGGTCGGGCGTGGGATCCCCGTGGTGGGGGCGCCAACGCGCCAGCGCGCCGGGGCGTTCCGCCGCAGGACGGGCGCGCGGCCTCAGCCCCCGGGGTAGCGGATGTCGAGCACCTCGATCTCCTCGACCCCCTGCGGCGTGCGCAGCCGGACCAGGTCGCCGACGCGCGCCTTCAGCAGCGCCCGCGCCACCGGCGCCACCCAGGAGATGCGGCCGCGCGCGGTATCGGCCTCGTCGACACCGACGATCGTCACCGTGACCTCCTCGCCCTCGGGCGCGGCCGGCTGCGCCCCGCCGCGCGGGACGGGCGGGGGGCTGCGGGCATAGGTGACGGTCGCGCCGAAGAAGACCTGGTCGCGCCTGGCCTGCGCCGCCGGATCGACGACCTGCACGCGCTCCAGCCGCTTGCGCAGGAAGCGGACGCGGCGGTCGATCTCGCGCAGGCGGCGCTTGCCGTACTGGTAGTCGGCATTCTCCGAGCGGTCGCCGAGGCCGGCGGCCCAGGCGACCACCTCGACCACCTTGGGCCGCTCCTCCGACCACAGCCGGCGCAACTCGGCACCGAGCGCCGCATGGCCCTCGGGCGTCATGTAGAAGGGCGTGCCCGGGGGCAGGCCTGGCGGCCCGGCCTCGTCCCCGTCCTCCTCCTCGTCCCGTGCTCCCGGCGGCGCGCCCGCCATGCCGGCAGGCTCAGGCCGGGCCGAGGGCGCGGCGCAGCGCCAGCCCCACCGGCACCATGTCGGGGATCACCTGCGTGGTGAAGCGCGTCAGCGCCGCGAGGACGGCAGGCGCATGCCCGCCGGGCACGCCGGCGCCGATGGCAAGCGGCGGGTGCAGCGCCGCGGCCTCGCGCGTCGCGGCCGCGATGGCGGCGGCGCGGCCCTCCTCGAGGCGGTCGAGCACCGGCAGGATCCAGCCCGGCAGCGCGGCCAGCAGCGCCGGCCAATGGGCGAGGTGCAGATAGAGGCTCGGCACCACGCCACCGGCGGCGGCGCCGGCATGCCGCGCGGCCAGGCCCTCGACCAGCGCCCGCGTGGCGTCGGGCAAGGTGGCGAGCACCGGCAGCGGCATGATGGGCGCGAGCGGCGCCGTGTCCGGGGCGACGGCCCTGGCGGCCGGGTCGCCGGTCGGCGGCGCGTCGCCCGCCTCGCCGGCGATCGCGCGCCGGAGCGCCGTCAGGACCACGAGGTTCGTGAGGTTGCCACGGTTGTAGGTGTCGAGGATCGCCAGCACCTCGGCCCGCGCCCCGACCGGCAGCCCGGCCGCCTGCCAGGCCGCTGCGTCCACCTGCCCGAGCCCGGCGGGCAGGTCGAGCCCGTGGGCGACCCGCGCCCGCGCGGCCGCCGCTGCGCCGCCCTCGAGCGCCGGGCGCACGGCCTCCCATGCCCAGGGCAGGACCCCGGGGAGCATTGCGAGATGGCGCCAGATCAGGTTGACCAGCGGCACGCCGCTGGCGCTGCGCAGCGCCGCGTAGAGCGCGGCGGTCTCCGGCGGGGCCTCCGCCTCCCGCACTTCGGCGAATGCCATGGCTGCGCTCCGCTTGCGGGTCGGTCAGTCCCGATCGTAGCGCGCCGCGCGCCAGCGTCGAGATGGCTGCCGCGGCGGGGCGCGGGGATCGCGGCGCACCCGGGGTTCGGCACCGGGGCGGCGAGGTTGGCCACGCCCCGGCACGCCCGCGGCGCGCCGGCGCTCAGGGCGCGGGTCCGAGGCCCTGGAGGCGGTCGGCGGCGTCGCCTTCGCCGAGCGCCGCGGCGCGCTCGTACCAGCGGCGCGCGGCCGCGGGATCGGCCGCGACACCGAGCGTGCCGAGCTCGGCGAGGCGGCGTGGGTCGAAGGTGGAGCCGAGCAGCAGCGCCGCGCGGGCGCTGCCCGCCTCGACGGCCCGCTCGAAGAAGAGCCGTGCGCCCATGACGTCGCCGAGCGCGAGCAGGGCCTCGCCGCGGCTGAGCAGGGCGAGGCTGGCCGGCGAGGGGGTTGCCGGGCCGGGCGGGACAGCGGGGCGCGCCGGCGGTGCCGGGTCGGGCCGCCGCGGCGCCGCGGGCGTGGCGGAGCCGCTGGCCAGAGCACCCGCGCCCGCTGCCGTTGGCGGCCTGGCATCGGCAGGTTCCACGCGAGCCTGCCTGTCCGGCGATGGTCCGGTGTCCCGGCCTGCTTGCGCCGCGGTGCTCGGCCCGGCGGCGGCGGTGCCATCGGCGGAGACCTGGGCTGCCGTTGGCCCTGGGATCGGCGCCGGATCGCGGCGCGCGGCGGTCCCTGGCGATGCGGGGCCGCCGGGCGCAGGCCCTGGGATGGGCGCCGGATCGGGTGGCGGCGCCGTCGCCTGCGATGCGGGGACGCCTGGCATGGGGCCGGGGATCGGCGCCGTTGCTGAGCGCACCGCGGTCTCCGGCGATGCGGGGACCCCCGGCGTGGGACGGGGGATGGGCGCCGGATCGGGGGGCGTGGCCGTCGCCTGCGATGCGGGGACGCCCGGGATTGGCCCGGGGATGGGCGCCGGATCGGGTGGCGTGGCCGTCGCCTGCGATGCGGGGACGCCTGGCGCCGGCCCGGGGATGAGCGCCGGATCGGGGAGTGCGGCAGCCGGCTGCGATGCGGGCACGCCTGGCGTGGGACGGGGGATGGGCGCCGGATAGGGCCTCGCCGCGATCGCCGGCGATGCGGGCACGCTTGGCGTGGGACGGAGGGCGGGCGCCGGGTCGGGGTCCGCGGCGGTCGCCGGCGATGCGGGGGCGCTCGGCACGGGCCCGGGAGCGGGCGCCGGATCGCGGGCCGCGGCGCTCGGCGTCGATGCGGGCAGGGTCGGCAGGGGAGGCGCAGCGGCGCCCAGCGCCCCGGGCGGAGGCTCCGGAGCGTCCTCCCGGCGCGACGGGATCGGCTGCGCCGCATCGGCAGCGAGGGTGAGGGTCGCCTCGGCAGCAGGCTCCGTCGCCCGCGTCTCGGTCGGTGCATTGCCTGTTGGGGGCGATGGCGGGGATAGGGCACCGGCTCCGAGCGGAGATGCCGGGTCCGAGGGCCCCCCCGCCAGTTGGCCCGCGGCCGGCTCCAGCACCGGAACGGGCCCGGGCGCCGTCGGCACGGCGGGCGACGCGACCATCCCTGTGGCGTCTGCCGGCGCCTGGGGCGGCGGCCCTGCGCTGGCGGAGGCCGGGCTGGCCGGCGGCTCGACCACCGCCGCGGCGATGGTGGCGGGCGGGTTGCCGATCGCTGTCGTGGCCGAAGGCGCCGCGGCGCCGGCGCCGCCTTCGCCCACCGGCGGGCCTTCGCCGCGTTCGCCAGCCGCAGCGGTCGGTGCGTGGGCCTCCGCCCCGAGCACCGAGGCCCCGGCCTCCGGCACCGCGGGACGGGCGGCCTCGGTCGCGGGCGCCTGGCCATCCGACGCAACCGTCGAGGCCGGAGCGATGCCCGCGCCGGGCGCCGCGGCCAGTTCCGCGCCCTCCGCCGGGGCCGCGCGCGTCGAGGGTTCCGAGGCCGAGGCGTCATGGCCCAGGGGCCCGGTGCCTGCCTCGCTGCCCGCCATCGGCAGGGGCGTCCCGGACGGATCCGGTGCCCCGGGCTGCGGCACCAGGGCGAGCCCGACCACCGCGGCGGCGCCAAGAAGGCCGGCCACCGCCACGCCGCGCCAGGGCACGCCGCGCCCGGCGCGTGGCGCGTCCCGCCCGGGGCCCTCTGCGCGTGCCCCTGGGAGGGGGGACAAGGCGGCCGGAGCGGGCGACGAAGCCGTGGATCGCACAGGGGGTGCGGGGGCGTCCCCATCGGCAGGTGCCACGGATCGGGTCCCGCGCGCCTCGCGGTCTTCCGGTGGCGTGGTCCCGCGCGCCTCGCGGTGTTCCGATGGCGTGTTCCCGCGCGCCTCGCGGTCTTCCGGTGGCGTGGTCCCGCGCACCCCGCGGTCCTGCGGCGGCGTGGTCCCGCCCGCCTCGCGGTGCTCCGGCGGCGTGATGCCGTGTGCCTCGGGCGGCGGGGCGGAG
>CAYNYQ010000111.1:12173-13683 GCA_964401305.1 uncultured Acetobacteraceae bacterium
CGCCTCGCGGTGCTCCGGCGGCGTGATGCCGTGTGCCTCGGGCGGCGGGGCGGAGGGCGCTGCGGTCCCCCCGGCGCGCGACACCACCGGCGAGGCGGCGGCGCCCATGCTGGCCTGCCTGGCGTCGGACCTCGCCGCCGGGGCGGCCGGCAGGCGATCGACCACCGCGCCAGGAGCGACCGAAGCCTCCCAGCCCGCCCGCATCTCGCCCGCCGGCACCGCCTTGCGCGCTGCCTCCGCGGCGGAGAGGCCGGCAGGTTGCGGCACCCCCGGGCGCTCGGCGCCGGATCGGGGGAGGGGGCCGGCTGGGGCGGCGGGCGCCGGGTCGGTCGCCTCCGCCGCGGGAAGGCCGCCGAGGTCGGCCGAAGCGTGCGGCGCGGAGGGCTGCACCCCGCTCTCCGCCCGTTCCGTGCCCTCGTCGCCCCCGGTCGCAGGCCCGCCCATGTCCCCGGCCACGTCCCCGGGCGCGGACCCGGCCGCGCCGCCCTGCTCGGGCGGGGCCGCGAGCGCGGCAGCCGGCACGGCACCGGCCACTGCGGCATCGTCGCCGGTGAGCCGCGCGCGCAACGCGCCGACCCAGTCCTGCGCCGGGTCGAGCGTCATCGGCGGCTGCCACTCGAAGGCCTCGCTCATGAGCTCGCGCAGCATGGGCACGTCGGCCGCGCGCAGCCTGCGGTGCACCACGGGCAGGTGACCAGGGAAGCGCTGGGCGAAGCGGGTCTCGGCCAGCATGGCCTGGAAATGCAGGAGCGCGTCCGGCGTCCAGTTCGGCTCGATCTCCAGGATCGCCACGCCCGCCCGGGCGTGGATCGCCACCAGGTCGACGCTCACCCCGGGCGCGAGGGTGCAGCGCGACAGCACGCTCCATGGGCTCTCCGCGCCGCCG
This sequence comes from uncultured Acetobacteraceae bacterium, assembly GCA_964401305.1. GTDB lineage: Bacteria > Pseudomonadota > Alphaproteobacteria > Acetobacterales > Acetobacteraceae > JAIEOP01. Next base: position 13,060 of record CAYNYQ010000111.1, read on the forward strand.
CCGGCCTGGGCTGCCTCGTCGCGGTGCCGGGGCGCGGTGGCGTCCTCGTTGGCTGCCGGTGCTGCCGACCCGCTAGGATGCATCCGCTCTCGCGTCCATCTCCGGCCCGGCGGCAGGCACGCGCGGCCCGGCGCGCCCGCAGGCCGCGCCAGGGCATGCTGCGCCTGCCCGCCGCGGCAGGGTCATTCGAATCGGCGCCACCCGGCGGCCAGCCCGTTCGCTCACGCGCGTCATTGGTCCTTTCCGGCGCCGGGCATCCCCGTCCCGCCGGTCAACACCGACAACAACAACACTCCACGCCGCGGGATTGCCAGACGGGTCGAGGCCCGCTCCTGCATTCGTGAGCAGGCCGGCCGCCCCGCTCGCCCGGCCCGTCCCGACGCGGCGTCCCGCACCGGCCAAGCTAGCGTGGCCCCATGCGCAGGGCGCCGTCCAGGCGGATTGTCTCGCCGTTCAGGTAGGGGTTCCCGATGATCGAGAGCGCGAGCTGCGCGAACTCCGCCGGCTGGCCGAGACGCGGCGGCTGCGGCACCGAGGCGTGCAGCGCCTGGCGCACAGGCTCCGGAAGCCCGCCGAGCAGCGGCGTGTCGAAGATGCCGGGCGCGATGGTGCAGACGCGGATGC
>CAYNYQ010000112.1:0-1395 GCA_964401305.1 uncultured Acetobacteraceae bacterium
GACCGAAGCCTCTCCCATGCGGCCGCGCAGGGGCTAACCTGCCGGTCCTGCCCGGAGCACCGCGCCATGGCCCCGCCTCGCGAGATCCTCTTCAACGCCTTCGCCATGAACACGGTCGGGCATCTCTCGCCCGGGCAGTGGCGCAACCCGCGCGACCGCAGCGGCGCCTACAACCGGCTGCGCACCTGGACAGACCTGGCGCAGACCCTGGAGCGCGGCCTGTTCGACGGGCTCTTCATCGCCGACGTCATCGGCCTCTACGACGTCTACGGCCAGGGCCCGGAGGCGGCGCTGCGCCACGCCGCCCAGGTGCCGATCAACGACCCGATGATGCTGGTCTCCGCCATGGCGCATGTGACAGAGCATCTCGGCTTCGGGGTCACCGCCAACCTGACCTGGACCTCGCCCTACCTGCTGGCGCGCGCCTTCTCGACCCTCGACCACCTGACCGAGGGGCGCATCGGCTGGAACATCGTCACCGGCTACCTCGACAGCGGCGCCCGCGCGCATGGCCATGCCGGCCTCATCCCGCACGACGAGCGCTACGCCATGGCCGAGGAATACATGCAGCTCTGCTACAAGCTGTGGGAGGGCAGCTGGGCCGACGACGCGGCGGTGCGCGACGCCGCCTCCGGCACCTTCACCGACCCCGCGCGCGTCCGCCCCGTGCGGCACGAGGGCCGGTACTACCGGGTGGACGGCATCCATCTCTGCGAGCCCTCGCCGCAGAGGACGCCGCTGCTCTACCAGGCCGGCAGCTCGACGGCCGGGCGCGCCTTCGCCGGCAGCCATGCCGAATGCGTTTTCGTCTCCGGCCCCTCGGCGGGGGTGATCCGCCGCCGCACGGCGGAGCTGCGCGAGGCGGTGGCGGCCGCCGGGCGCGACCCCGCTTCGCTGAAGGTGTTCAGCCTGCTGACCGTGGTGGTCGCCGCGACGCAGGGCGAGGCCGAGGACCGCCACGCCGAATATCTGCGCCACGCCAGCCCCGAGGGCGCGCTGGCGCTGATGGCCGGCTGGACCGGCCTCGACCTCTCCGGCTACGCGCTGGACCAGGAGATCCGCCACATCGAGCGCGAGGGCTACCGCACCGCGCTCGAGAACATCACCCGCGCCGAGCCGGACCGGGTCTGGACCGTGCGCGACATCGCCGACCGCTGCGCGGTGGGCGGCATCGGCCCCGTGGTGGTGGGCGACGCGCGCGCGGCGGCCGACGCGGTGGAGGACTGGGTCGAGCAGACCGGGGTGGACGGGCTGAACCTCGCCTATGCCGTGATGCCCGAGACCTTCGAGGCGATCGCCGCGCACCTGGTGCCGGAGTTGCAGCGTCGCGGCCGGTTCAAGCGGTCCTACCGGCCCGGCACGCTGCGCGCGAAGCTCTACGGCCAGGACCGGCTG
>CAYNYQ010000112.1:1495-13609 GCA_964401305.1 uncultured Acetobacteraceae bacterium
CCCTGGGGCTGCCCCGCCACCACCACCGAAAGCGCCTCCGGTCGCAGCAGCCGGGCGGAGACGGCGGCGATCCGCTCCGGCGTCAGCGCCGCCAGCCGCGCCGGCCGCCCGGCCAGCCACTCCACCGGCCGGCCGTTCTGCCGCAGCGCCAGCAGCGTATCAGCCACCCGCCGGCTGTCGGAGAACTGCAGCGGCAGCGAGCCGGTGAGGAAGGCGACGGCATCGGCGAGTTCCTCGGCCGTGGCGCCGCGCTCGGCCATGCGGGCCCATTCGGCGCGGGTGACGGACAGCGTCTCCGCCACCCGGGCATTCTCGGTTGCGACCGAGCCCACGATCACGCCGCGGCGGAACAGCACGGTCAGCCCGCCGCCGATGCCATAGGCGAGGCCCCGCTGCTCCCGCACCGCCTGCATCAGGCGCGAGCTGAAGCCGCCGCCGGCGAGGATGCGCAAGGCCACCTGCGCCGCCTCCCAGTCCGGGTCCTCGGCCGGCAGCCCGTCCTGGCCGAAGATCACGGCCGATTGCGGCGAGGCCACCGGCAGCACGGACTGGCCGAAGCGGCGGAAGGGCGGCAGCGGTGGCGTGGCGGGCGGCGCGCCGGCGGGCAGACCGGCGAAGAGCTCCTCCATCGCCTCGGCCAGGCGCGCGGGCGTGATGGCGCCGGCGGCGGTGACCAGCAGCCCCTCGCGGTGGACCTGGCGCGCCAGGGTCTCGCGCAGGGCGGGGATGGCGATGCCGGCCAGGCTTTCCGCCGTGCCGCCGCTCGGCCGTCCGGCCGGGTGGGCGGGATAGGCCTCGGCCCAGAAGGCGCGGCCGGCCTGGCCGCGCGGCGTCTCCAGCGTGCGGCGGGCGGCGGCGATGGCGCGGGCGCGCACCCGCTCCACCGCCTCGGCGTCGAGCCGCGGCTCGGCCATGGCGAGGCGGGCGAGGCGCACCGCCTCGGGCAGCGCCGCCGAGAGGCTGCGGAACCCGCCATCGAAGCCATCGCGCGAGACGGAGAAGGAGAGGCCGATCGCCTCGTCGCGCAGCGCATCGGCGAAGGCGGTGGCGGGCAGCGGCCCGGCGCCCTCGGTCAGCAGCGCGCCGGCCATGGCGGCGGTGCCCTCGGCCCCCTCGGGGTCGAGCGCGGCGCCGCCGGGCCAGGACCAGGCGAGGGCGACGACCGGGATGGAATGGTCCTCGACCAGCCAGGCGGTGAGTCCGGCGGCCTGGACCTGCTGGATGGGGACGGAGAAGCCGGGGCGCGCCGGCATGCCGGCCGAGGCGGCGCCGCTCATGCCGGGGCGCCCGGCAGCAGCCAGCCCGTGGTGTGCGGCGCCTCGCCCAGCACGGCGCGGGCGGCGGCGGTCATCTGCTCGAGCGTGACGGCCTGCAGCCGGCGCGGCCAGAACTCCACCGTCTCGAGCGGCAGGCCGAGCGAGAGCGCGCCACCCAGCAGCCGCGGCACGCCGCCGATGGAATCGAGCGTCAGCAGCGCGCCGGCAGTGATCTGCCGCAGCGAGCGGGCCCGCTCGGCCTCGGTCGGGCCCTGCTGCAGCAGCGCGTCGAGCGTGGCGTCGAGCGCCGCCTCCAGCCGTTCGGGCGTGACGCCGGGGCGGAGCGTGGCGGAGACGGAGAAGGTCGCCACCCCGGCCGTCTCGCCGTCGTAGGAGGCGCCGGCCGAGGTGGCGAGGCCGGTCTCCACCAGGGCGCGGAACAGCCGGCTGCCCGGACCGCTGCCGAGCAGGTGCGCCACGACCTCCAGCGCCCAGGCCCGGTCCGCATCGCCGAAGGTGAGGCTCGGCGCCATGAAGCTGCGCAGCACCAGCGCCTCGCGCACCGCGGGCTCGCGCACCTCGAGACGCGGCTGCACCACGGCGGGGGGCGGCGGTGCGCGGTCCCGGGCGGCGAAGGGGCGGGCCTCGACCACGCCGTAGAGATCCTCGGCCAGGCGGCGCAGCTCGGCCTCCCGCACGTCGCCGGCGACGACCAGCACGGCGTTCCCGGGCGCGTAGCGGCGGGCGAAGAACTGCAGCATGTCGGTGCGGGTGATGGCGCGGATCTCCGGCTCCCAGCCGATGATCGGGCGGCCGCGCCAGTGCTGCGGGCCCCACATCGCCGCGTCGAAGGCCTCGATGAAGCGGGCGCGGGGATTGCTGTCGGTGCGCTGGCGCCGCTCCTCGAGCACCACGGCGCGCTCGGGCTCCACCGTCTCGGTGGGGAAGAGGGGGGCGGCGAAGCGGTCCGCCTCCATGCGCATCACCAGCGGCAGCCGCGAGGCCTCGACGGTCTGGTGGTAGGCGGTGACGTCGCGCGAGGTGAAGGCGTTGTCCTGCCCGCCCTCCCGCGCCACGACCTGGCTGAAGGCGCCGGGCGCGACATTGGCGCTGCCCTTGAACATCATGTGCTCGAGGAAATGCGCGAGGCCGGAGCGGCCGGCGGGGTCCTCGCCGCCGCCGGCGCCGTAGAAGAGGTAGTGCGCCGCGACCGGCACGCGCCGGCTCTCGGCCAGCACGACGCGGAGCCCGTTCGGCAGGGTCCAGGCGGTGGCGCCGACCAGCGGCCGGTCCGTGACCGGCGGCTCCCGCGAGGGGGAGAGCAGCGCGGGCGCGGGCTGGGCGCTGGCCATGGCGGGAAGGACGGCGGTGGCGAGGCTCGCCGAGAGGGCGGTGCGGCGGGTCATGGGCGGCATGGCCACCAGATGGGGCGCCGCAGCGCAACCGCCAATCGGCATCGTGGCGATGGGGCGCCTGGGGCGAGGTGTCCGGCGGGCCGGTCCAGCGCCCCGCGTCCTGCGGCGCTTCGGCAGAGCGAAGGCTTGGTGGGCCGATCGAGCCCTCGACGCCCCGCGGCGCTTCGGCCACCGGACCGCGTCAGAAGATGCTTTCCAGCAGGCGGGTGATCGGGTTGCCGCTGCGGGTCGGCTGGATGATCGGCGTCTGCCCCTCGGTCGGGTCGCGGCCGAGGGCGGCGTTCTCGCGCAGGCGCTGCGCCTCGCGCTGGGGATCCACCGGCGTGCCGGGGGCATCGGGCTCGCGCCAGAACATCAGCCGGTCGATCAGCCCCTGGTCGGTGCGCTCGAGCCGCAGGCTCTCCTCGTCCACGCGGCGGCGGATGTCCCTGTCGACCGGGCGGCCGGCCTGGCTGACCAGCGCCGCCTCCCCCTGCGAGGGCCGGCCACCGGCGCTGCCGAGCACCGCCCCCGGCACCAGCGCGGCCTCCGCCGCCTGGCGCTGGCTGAGCTCCTGCGGCCGGGAGGCGCCGGGGCGCGGCGTCGGCAGGTCGTTCAGCGAGGGCGGCATGGAGAGCGGCGCGCGGGTGGTGACCTGGAACTCGTCCGGCGCGTCGCGGGTGAAGCCGAAGGTGCGCGCGGTGTCCGCCCCGCAGGCAGCGAGCAGAAGGAACGCCAGCGGGACGGTCCCGGATGCGACGCGGACGCGACGAAGGCTCATCCGGGCTGATTAGTCCCGGGCTGCGGCGGGAACAAGGCGCCGGGACCGGGATGCGGGCGCCCCGGGGCGGAAGGCTGCGCCGGCATCAGCCGCCTCCGGGCGCCGGGCGGCGGAACAGCGCATCGGCAACCAGCACGGCGACGCCGCAGACGATGGCGGCGTCGGCCAGGTTGAAGACGTACCAGTGCCAGTCCCAGGCATGGGCATCGACGAAATCCACCACCGCGCCGAAGCGCAGCCGGTCGATGACGTTGCCGATGGCACCGCCCACCACGGCGCCGAGCGCCACGGCCACCCAGCGCGTCTCCGCCCGCGCCATCCAGCGCAGCAGCAGCAGCGCGATGGCGGCGGCGAGCAGCGCCAGGATCAGGTGGTTCATCGGCCCGTCGCCCGAGAGCAGGCCGAAGGTCACGCCGCGGTTCCACACCATGGTCAGGTCGAGGCCGAAGGGGCCGGCGGCCAGCAGCGGGATGTGGCGCAGCTCCGGCAGGCGGACGACCTCGAGGATCCACCACTTGCTGAGCTGGTCGAGCACCAGCAACAGCGCGGCGACCGGCAGGCCGAGGCGCAGGCCGGCGCGGCGCGGCAGGGTGCGGGCGGCGGCGTCGGCCTCCGCGGCGCTCATGCGGCAGCGGCGGGCTTGGGCTGTGCCTCCACCACCGCCTCGCAGCGGCGGCAGAGGGTGGGGTGCAGCGGGCTGGCGCCGACCTCGCCCGGAAGGACGCGCCAGCAACGGGCGCACTTGCTGTCGGTACCGAGAAAGCTAACGACAGGCACGGGCAGCTCTTCAGCAGGTGTAGCGTGGAAGTTCGAGCCCGAGGCGCCAACGACTTCCATGCGCGACACGATGCAGACCTCCTCCCACTGGGCGTTCTCAAGCAGGTTAAGGTCCTGGTCCGCGACGTAGGCCGTGATGTGTGCCTGCAACGATGACGTGATTTCGCCCCCTCGTCTCGACTGCTCGATCGAAGCCGTCACGACGCGGCGGAGTTGGCGGATGCGCTTCCAACGCTCGCTGAGCGCCTCGTCCTTCCAGCCCTCCGGCACGAAGGGGAAGTCGGTGAGGTGCACGCTGCCATCCTCGGACGGAAACCGCGCCAGCCAGGCCTCCTCCGCCGTGAACACCAGCACGGGCGCGAGCCAGGCCGAGAGGCAGCGATGCAGCACGTCGAGCACCGTGCGCGCGGCCCGGCGGCGCGGGCTGTCCGGCGCGTCGCAGTAGAGCGCGTCCTTCCGGATGTCGAAGTAGAAGGCCGAGAGGTCGGTCGCGCAGAAATTGTGCAGCTCCGGATAGACGCCGGTCCAGTCGTGGTCCTCGGCGGCCTTCCGGATGCGCGCATCGAGCTCGGTCAGGCGGTGCAGCACCCAGCGCTCGAGCTCCGGCAGCGCGGCATAGGGAAGCGTCTCCTCCTCGACGAAGCCGTCGAGGCTGCCGAGCAGCCAGCGCAGCGTGTTCCTGATCCGGCGATACAGCTCCGCCTGCTGCTTCAGGATCTCGGGGCCGATGCGGAGATCCTCGGCGGTGTCGGCGTTCATCACCCAGAGGCGCAGGATGTCGGCGCCGTACTGCTGCATCACGTCCTGCGGGGCGGTGACGTTGCCGACCGACTTCGACATCTTCCGCCCCTGCTCGTCGAGGACGAAGCCATGCGTCAGGATGGCCTTGAAGGGCGCGACGCCATTGGTGCCGACGCTCTCGAGCAGCGAGGAATGGAACCAGCCGCGATGCTGGTCCGAGCCCTCCAGGTACAGATCCGCCGGGAAGGGCAGGCCGTGGTCGGGCAGGACGAAGGCGTGGGTGCTGCCGCTCTCGAACCAGACATCGACGATGTCCATCACCTGCTCGTAGTCGTCCGGGTTCCGGCCGTCGCCGAGGAAGCGCGCCGCCGCATCCGGCCGGTACCAGGCATCGGCGCCCTCCTCGCGGAAGGCCTCGACGATGCGGCGCATCACCGCGGGGTCGCGCAGCGGCTCGCCGGTCGCCTTCTCGACGAAGACGGCGATCGGCACGCCCCAGGCGCGCTGGCGGCTGATGCACCAGTCGGGCCGCGCGGCGACCATGCTGCCGATGCGGTTGCGGCCCTGGTCGGGCACGAAATGCGTGGCGTCGATCGCCGCCAGCGCCTTCGTCCGGATCTGGTTGTGGTCGTCCATGGCGATGAACCACTGCGGCGTCGCGCGGAAGATCACCGGCTTCTTCGAGCGCCAGCTGTGCGGGTAGCTGTGCGTCAGCCGCGACCTGGCGACGAGCGTGCCGGCCTTCTCGCAGGCGGCGTAGACGGCGTCGTGCGCCTTGAAGACGTGCAGCCCGGTGAAGCCCGGCGCCTGGACGGTGAAGGTGCCGTCGTCGTTCACCGTCTCCGGCACGGGCAGGCCGAACTGGCGGCCGAGGTTGAAGTCGTCCTCGCCATGGCCCGGCGCGATGTGGACGAAGCCGGTGCCGGCCTCGGTGGTGACGAAGTCGCCGGGCAGCAGCGGCACGTCGAACTCGTAGCCGCCCTCCCCGGCCGGGCTGCGCAGCGGGTGCGCGGCGATGGCGCCGGCCAGCTCCGCGCCCTTCAGCACGCGCCTGACGGTATGCGCGCCGAGGCCCGCATCCTTCTCGAACTGCGGCAGCAGCGGCAGGGCGACGAGCAGGAACTCGCCGGGGAGGAGGTGGCTGCCCTCGGCGACGCCCTCGACATGCACCAGCGCGTAGTCGATCTCCTCCCCGTACGCGACCGCGCGGTTGCCGGGGATGGTCCAGGGCGTCGTGGTCCAGATCACGACGGAGGCGCCGACCAGGTCCGCCGCGCCGGCCCGCAGCAGGCGGAACCGCGCCCAGAGCGTCGGCGAGACATGGTCGTGGTACTCGATCTCCGCCTCGGCCAGCGCGGTCTTCTCCACCGGGCTCCACATCACCGGGCGCAGCCCGCGGTAGAGCGAGCCGTTCATCAGGAACTTGCCGATCTCGCCGACGATCACCGCCTCGGAGGGGAAGTCCATCGTGGCGTAGCGGTGCGTCCAGTCGCCGAACACGCCGAGGCGGATGAACTCCTCGCGCTGCACGCCGAGCCAGTGCTGCGCATAGGCGCGGCATTCGGCGCGGAACTCCAGCACCGGCACGTCGTCCTTCTTCCGCCCGCCCTGGTACTTGCCCTTGGGGTCGCGGTACTCCTCCTCGACCTTCCACTCGATGGGCAGGCCGTGGCAGTCCCAGCCCGGCACGTAGTCGGCGTCCTTGCCCGCCATCTGCGCGGCGCGGTTGATCACGTCCTTCAGGATCTTGTTCAGCGCATGGCCGATGTGCAGCGGCCCGTTCGCATAGGGCGGGCCGTCGTGCAGCACGAAGGTCTCGCGGCCCTTCGACTGCGCGCGCAGCCGGTTCCAGAGATCGAGCCGCTGCCAGCGCTCGATCCATTGCGGCTCGCGCCTGGGCAGGTCGCCGCGCATCGGGAAGGAGGTCTGCGGCAGGAAGACGGTGCCGCGATAGTCGCGGGCGGGGGCCTCGCCCTTGGCTGGGTCGGTCATCGCTTGGGTTCCGGGCCGCGCGGGCCTTGGCCCGGGCGCGGCGGTTACGGGTGGCGCGCGAGGGGCATGCGTCCCGGCCCTCAGCCGAGGGCCGGGCCGGTAATTCGCCGAAGGGACGCCACCGGGACCATGCCGGCCTTATGCGGAGCCGAGCCCGCCCGGGTCAAGCACAGCCGCGGGTCCGGGCGGGCGCCGGGCGCTCAGGGCGCGCCCAGGGCGAAGAGGCCGGCGGGCGCGCGCTCCGGCGCATCCACCAGCGCCGCCAGGCAGGCCGCGCGGTCGGGAACCGCGGCGCCGCCTTCCGCGGCGACCCGGTGCAGCAGGTCGCAGAACAGCGGCGCCCGCACCGCCCAGCCTTCCTGTGCCGGCGGCGCCTGGCCGGCGCGGATCGCCGGCTCGCCCCCCGCCCCCAGCGCCACCGCGGCGACGAAGCCCGCCGCGCCCTCCCCGAGATAGGCCGCCGCCAGGCTGGGGTCGGCGGCGGCCAGCACCTGCGGCCCCAGCGCGCCGATCCCGATCGCCAGCACGAGCCCGGCCCCGGCCTCGCGCCGCAGCGCGACGAGGGCGCCGAAGAGATCGGCCAGCGGGTCGCGCGCGAGGCGGCGTGCGGTCTCCGGCACGCAGTCGCCGCCCGTCGCCAGCTCCAGCACCGCGGCGCCGGCATGCAGCAGCGCGGCGGTCAGGCGTTCGGCATCCGGATCGGCCGGCGCGCCGAGCGAGGAGAGGCGCACGGCCGCCGCATCGCCGGCCATCCAGCCCGGCGGCAGGTTCAGCAGCGCGAAGAGTCGGCACGCCTCGGGGCGGGCGCCGGGCCGGGGGTCCTCCACCCAGAGGGGCGCGAAGCGCGTGTACTCCGTTGCCAGCGCGGACGCCGCCAGCAGGCTCAGCAGGGCCACGAGACGAATGCGCATCGGACTGCCTCCTTCGACGCGGGATCAGCTGCAGGCCAGTGCCGGCGCGGACGCGGGCGGCGCGGTGCAGCACGCATCCGGGCCCGCGGCACACCGCCGGGTGGAGGACACCGGCGCGTCCTTCACCGATGGGTGTGGGGCGTTGGGCAGCAGCACGCCGTGCCGCTTCGGATGGCGTCCCGTTCCGTGGCCGCGCCTGCGCGCGTGCCGGCACGCTATGGCCCCGTGCCGTCGGCTGCTTCCTCCGAACGGAGGAGGAACGGCGCGAGCGCCGTTGCTTGATGGGGACGCGGCAACATGGAACGGCCGCGGTTGCCTGTCGGGCGGCAGTCGTGATGTGCTCGCGCCATTGCCCAGACGAAGGCGGCCGGGACATCGAGGAGAAACCGCATGGCCCCTCGGGCCGAGGAGCAGCTCTCCGCCATCATCGGCGCGATCTACGACTGCGCACTGGAGCCCGCACGCTGGCCTGACGCCATGCGGCTGATCTGCGAGGCCCTCGACTGCGTGACGGGCCGCCTGTTCGTTGCGGACATGGCGACGCAAAGCCTGCGCTTCGGCAGCGCCTGGAACGAGCCACCGGGCGCGGTGGAGGTCCTCGGCGGGCGCTTCGGCGGCGAGGTCACCAAGGCGATGCAGGCCGCCTTCACCGACCCCGGCGCCGCCGACCCGGACATGCCTTTCGTGCTGTCCCGCAGCCCGGGCGGCCTCGATTTCCTGGCTTCCCAGGTCACCGCCGAATGGGCGACGCCGCTCGGCTGGTGCGATGCGATGAACGCGGTCGTGCTGCGCGAGGGGCCGCGCATCGGCGTCTTCTCCGCCGTGCGCCATCGCGACATCGGCATCGCCACCGACCGCGAGGTATCGCTCATGCGGCTTCTCGCCCCGCATCTGCGGCGCGCCGTCGCCATCGGCGACCTGCTGGAGATGCGCGCGCTCGAGGCCGCGGCGCTGCGCGGCGCCATGGACGGGCTTTCGGTCGGCATCGGCGTGGTCGATGCCAAAGGCGCGATCCTGCACGCCAATGCTGCGGCGCGGGCGATGCTGGCGGCGGAGGACGGGCCGATCCGCAGCGCGCAGGGCCGCCTGGCCGGGCGGCGGGAGGGAGCAACGGCGGAACTGCTCTCGGCCGTCGCCGCGGCGGCCGAAGGCGATGCGCGGCTCGGCGGGCGCGGCATCGGCGTGGTGCTCGGCAATGCCGATGCCGCGGACCCGCCGGCGGTCGCGCATGTGCTGCCGCTGACCGGCGGCGCGCTGCGCCCGGGCCTCGTGCCGCGCGCGACCGCGGCCGTGTTCGTCAACGCGCCGCCGGCGCTGCCGCCGCCAGGGACGCTCGCCACGCTCTCCCGCGCGCTCGGCCTCACGCCCGCCGAGGCGCGGCTGCTGGAGCGGCTGGCAGCGGGCGAGAGCATGGTCGAGGCGCGCGCCGTGCTGGGCATCGCCGAGACGACCGCGAAGACGCATCTCGGCCGCATCTTCGAGAAGGCCGGCGTCTCGCGCCAGGCGGAGCTGATGGCGATGATCGCGCGGCTGGCGCCGCCGGTGCGCTCGGGGCCCTAGCCCCGCTATCCGAGGTGCGGCTCAGCCCAGCGCGGCGCGGGCGTTGCGCTCATCCTCGGCGATGGCGGCCTTGAGCGTCTCGAGGTCGGCGAATTTCGCGTCCGGGCGCAGGAACTGCACCAGGCGCACGCCGATCTCCCGCTCGTAGAGATCGCCCGAGAAGTCGAAGATGAAGACCTCGAGCCGCGTCTCGGGGTCGCCGCCGAGCGTCGGCCGGCGGCCGATATTCGCCACCCCCTTCCGCTCCGTGCCGTCGGGCAGCGCGACGGTCACGGCATAGACGCCGCGCGCGGGCTCGAGATGGCGGCCGATCCAGAGATTGGCGGTCGGCCAGCCCAGCACGCGGCCGAGCTTGTCGCCATGCACGACCGGGCCGCGGATCTCCCAGGGCCGGCCCAGCATCGCCGTCGCGCGCTCCGGGTAGCCGTCCTGCAGGGCGCGGCGGATGCGCGTCGAGGAGATCGGGCCCTGCGCATCGGCCACCGGCGGTACGACGGTCAGGCCGATGCCGCGCGCCTCGGCCAGCTGCGCGAGCGTCGAGGCATCGCCGCCGCGGCGGTGGCCGAAGGCGAAATCGGCGCCGCAGGAGAGGTGCTGCGCGCCGAGGCCGCGATGCAGCACATCCTCGACGAAGGCCTCGGCCGACATCGCGGCGAAGCCGGCATCGAAGGGGACCGCCAGCACCAGCGAAACCCCCGCCTCGCCCATGACGCGCGCCTTCTCGGGCAGCAGGGTCAGGCGGAAGGGCGGGTCCTCGGGGCGGAAATGCTCGCGCGGATGCGGCTCGAAGGTCAGCGCCGCGAGCGGGGCCTGCGGCCGCGCCGCATGCGCCGCCCGCAGCACGGCAAGATGGCCGAGATGCACGCCATCCATGTTGCCGAGCGCGACCGTCGCACCCCGCAGCCCGGGCGGGACCGCGCGCCAGTCGGCAAGCACCAGCGGCGCGGCGACGGGGGTGGCGGTCACCCGGCGGCGGCGGCGCGCTGCGCGGCGCGGGAGGGGACGGAGACGAAGGCCTCGCCCTCCAGCACCGGCTCGCCGGCCACGGTGCAGACGGTGCGCAGCGTCGCGCGGTGCTTCTCGGGGTGCAGCGCCAGCACCTCGACCGTCGCCGTCACGGTCTCGCCGATGCGCACGGGCGCGCGGAACTTCAGCGTCTGCGACATGTAGATGGTGCCCGGCCCGGGAAGCTGCGTGCCCAGCACCTTCGTTATCAGCCCCGCCGCCAGCATGCCGTGCGCGATGCGCTCCTTGAAGATGGAGGTCTTGGCGTATTCGGCGTTGAGGTGCATCGGGTTGGTGTCGCCGGTCACGGCGGCGAAGAGCACGATGTCGGCCTCGGTGATGGTCTTGCCGAAGCTCGCCTTCTGGCCGACCGCCAGGTCCTCGAAGAACAGCCCGTCCGACATGCGCGGGAGGCTCCTGCTGCGCTGCACCACGGCGGGTCTAGCCTCCGGGCGCCAGGGGAACAAGCGGGCGGGAACAGGCGGGTGGGAACAGGCGGGTGGACAGGGGTGGCGCCGGCGCGCAGAGAGCCGGCCCACCCTGCCGCGAGAGCCACCCCATGCCCCGGACCGAGATCGGCACCTCAGACCGCCTGCTGGCCGAGCTGCGCGGCTGGGTGGAACGGGAGACGCCCTCGACCGACCCGGCGGCGGTGAACGCCCTGCTCGACATCGCCGAGGGCGAGCTGCGCACCGCCGGCGCCGCGATCGAGCGCCACCCGGCCGCCCGCCCGGGCTTCGGCGACACGCTGATCGCCCGCACCCCGGGCGAGGGGCCGCCGGTGCTGGTGGCCGGGCATCTCGACACGGTCTGGGACCACGGCACCCTCGCCGGCCCCATGCCCTTCCGGGTGGAGGGCGAGCGCGCCTACGGGCCCGGGATCTACGACATGAAGGCCGGCAGCTTCATGGCCTTCCATTCGGTGCGCGAGATCCTGCGCCAGAAGGTGCCGACCGCGCGCCCGATCACGCTGCTGCTGACGCCGGACGAGGAAGTCGGCAGCCCGACCAGCCGTGCGCATATCGAGCGCGAGGCCGAGCGCGCCGCGGCGGTGCTGATCCCCGAGCCCGCGGGCGGGCTGAGCGGGTCCTGCGTCACCGGCCGCAAGGGCACGGGCATGTTCACCGTGCGCATCACCGGCCGCAGCGCCCATGCCGGCGGCAACTGGAGCGAGGGGCGGAGCGCGGTCGTCGCCCTCTCCCGCCTGGTGCTGGCGATCCATGCCATGACCGACCTCGACCGCGGCGTGACCACGAATTGCGCACCGGTCTGGGGCGGCACGCGCTCCAACGTCATCCCGCCCGAGGCCGGCTGCCGCGTCGATTTCCGCGTGCCCAGCCTCGAGGAGGGCGCGCGCGTCGTCGCCGCCATCCGCGCCCTCGCCGACACGGCGGAGGAGGGCATCCGCATCGAGATCGCCGGCGGCCTGAACCGCCCACCCTTCCCGGAGACCGAGGCGACACTCACCCTCTACACCCGCGCCCGGTCGATCGCGCAGGCGCAGGGCTACAACCTGCCGAAGCAGCACCGCGGCGGCGGCTCGGACGGCAACTTCACCGCCGTGATGGGCATCCCGACGCTGGACGGGCTCGGCTGCACCGGCGCCGGCGCGCATGCGCCGGAGGAGCACATCCGCTGGCCCGACCTCGCGCCGCGCTGCGCCGTGCTCTGCGAACTGCTCGAGACGCTGGGCTGAC
>CAYNYQ010000113.1:0-13597 GCA_964401305.1 uncultured Acetobacteraceae bacterium
GAGCGAATCGCGTGCGACGTCGTGCGCGCGAATCACGCTATCTGCACAGGCCTGCATCGTGTCAACAGAAACCGCATCATCGCGCGCGGATTTCGTGCGAATGCGCGTGCGCATGTGCGTGCGCGTCGCGCGTCGTGTCGCTGCGGCGATGCTGCGCAGCCGTGCGCCGCGCCCGCCGATCGCACGGCGACGCACGCCGCGCCATCCGTCGCGTGGCTGCAGGGGCGCGCGGCGCGGCCCGATGCGCGCCATCGCGCGACGGCGCCGGGGCTTGCGAATTCGCGCGGCGCGACGGCGAAGATCGAGGGCCTGCCAACGGCACGGCCCCCGGCACGCCGCGTCGCGCCGCCGCGGCGAGGGATGCGAACGACGCCGCGTCGCGGCGCCGCGCCGATGGAAGCGAGTGGCCGGCGCCGGGCGGCGCCACGGCACTGCATGCGACGATCGGGGCAAGGCGAGGGCACGACAGAGGAGGATCGTGGCGGCACGGCGCCGCCGCGCGCGACGACGGCCACGCTGGAGTGCGCATGCCGCCTCGGCGATACTGCACCCGCGCGGCGCACCCCGCCCGCGCCTCCGCACGCGTCGCCGAGGCCCCATGCACCCGATCCCGCCGACGCCGGATGTCGCCGCCGCGGAAGCCGCGCTGGCCGCCTGGCTCACCGGCTTCGCGCTCGCCCACGACGATCCGGCCGCGCTGCTGCAGGGCCTCGGCGACGGGCTGCTTGCCGCGGGCGTGCCGCTGCTGCGCCTCGGCATCGCCGCCAACGTCCTCCACCCCCTGGTGCAGGGGCGCGGCTACAACTGGCATCGCGGCCAAGTGGTGGAGCGCGCCGAGCTGACGCGGGAGATGGCCCAGCGCCGCGGCGAGGCCTGGCGGCGCAGCCCCTTCTACCACCTGCCGCGCGACGGCTCGGGCGAGATCCGCCGCACCCTCGGCCGCACCTATGTGCGCGGCGAATTCGGCATGCTCGATGATTTCGTCGAGCGCGGCTGCACCGACTACCTCGCCTTCATCGTGCCCTTCGGGCCCGGCACCGCCATCGGTGCCGCCTCGGGGCTGCTGGTCTCGGTGCAGACGGACCGGCCCGGCGGCTTCGCCGAGGCGGAGCTCGGCATGATCCGCCGCCTCGGCCTTCCCCTCGCCCTCGCCTGCAAGTCCATGATGGCGGTGGAGGCTGGGCGGGCGATCGTCACCACCTATCTGGGGCGCGACCCGGGGCGGCAGGTGCTGGAGGGGCGCATCGAGCAGGGCCGTGCGGAGCCCGTGCAGGCGGCGCTCTGGTCCTCCGACCTCATGGGCTTCACCCGCATCGCCGATACCCTGCCGCGCGACCGGCTGCTCGAGTTCCTCAACAGCCATGCCGAGTGCGTGGTCAGCTGCATCGCCGCCCATGGCGGCGAGGTGCTGAAGTTCATCGGCGACGGCATCGTGGCGATCTTCCCCCTGGCCGAGGCCGGCGCCTGCGCGCGCGCCCTCGACGCCGCGCAGGCGACGCTCGCCGCCATCGCGGCGCTCGGCGAGGCGCGGCGCGCGGCGGGGCTGGCGCAGACGGGCCTGCACCTCGCGCTGCATGCGGGAGAGGTGCTCTACGGCAATATCGGCTCGCGCGAGCGGCTGGACTTCACCGTGGTGGGGCCGGCGATGAACGAGGTCGCGCGGATCGAGGCGATGTGCCGCTCGCTCGACCAGCGCCTGGTGGTCTCCGAAGCCTTCGCCGCCGCGGCGGGGCCGGCGCGGGCGCGGCTGGTCTCGCTCGGCCGCTATGCGCTGCGCGGCGTCGCGCGGCCGCAGGAGCTCTTCACGCTCGACCCCGACGCCGCCGCGGCGCCCGCCTGACCGGCGCATCCCTGCCGGACCGATCCGCCCTGCGGCCGGCTCCCCTGGCAAGGCGGGGCATGGCGACCGATACTCCGCCACGGCACCGGTGCCGCGCGGCCGCACCGCGCTGCCGGCGCCGCATCCACCGAGGCGAACGATGCCCGACGACACCTTCCCCCGTGCCGGCGCGCAGGAGCCGGCCGCCTTCGCCGAGGCCGAGCGGGAGATCGCGCACTGGCTCAGCCGCCACGCCCTGGCGAGCGGCGACGAGGCCGGGCTGCTCAGCGGCTTCGGCGAGCAGCTGCTGGCGGCGGGCGTGGCGGTCTCGCGCATCGCCACCGGCTACAGCGCCTTCCACCCCGTGCTCGAGGGCCGCGGGCTGAGCTGGCGGCGCGACGCGCCCGCGGCCGTGCTGGCCGGCCAGCGCCGCGCCGGCGACATGAGCGCGCTCGACGGCAGCCCCTTCGCGCGGCTGCTGGACACCGGCGAGCAGGAGCTGCGGCGGACCGTCGGCAGCACGCACGAGCCGGGGGAATTCCCCCTGCTCGACCGCTTCGTCGCCGAGGGCACGCGGGACTACCTGGCGCTGGCCGTCGCCTTCGGGCCGGGCACGACGATCGGCGCGCTGAGCGGCATGCTGCTCTCCTTCCAGTGCGACCGGCCCGGGGGCTTCACGCCCGGCGAGCTCGCCCTGATCCGCCGCCTGGCCATCCCCTTCGCCCATGCCAACAAGACGATGATGAGCGTCGATGCGGGACGGGTGCTGGTCACCACCTATCTCGGCGAGGATGCCGGGCGGCGCGTGCTGGAGGGGACGATCCGCCGCGGCACGGCCGAGCCCACCACCGCCGTGCTGTGGTCGAGCGACCTCGCCGGCTTCACCCGCATCGCCGACACCGCGCCGCGGGCCGAGCTGGTGCCGCTGCTGAACGACTATGCCGATGCCGTGGTGGGCGCCATCACCGCCCAGGGCGGGGAGGTGCTGAAGTTCATCGGCGACGGGATCCTGGCGATGTTCCCCTTCCCCGGCGCGCCGGCCTGCGTGCGCGCGCTGGACGCCGCCGAGGCGGCGCTGGTCGCGGTGGGCGAGGTCAGCGCGCGCCGCGCCGCGGCGGGGCGGCCGCGCACCGGCATCCACCTGGCGCTGCATGTGGGGGAGGTGCTCTACGGCAATATCGGCTCGCGCGAGCGGCTCGATTTCACCGTGGTCGGCCCGGCGGTGAACGAGCTGGCGCGGATCGAGGCGATGTGCCGCACCCTGGACCAGCCGCTGGTCGCCTCCTCGGCCTTCGCCTCGCTCTCGCTGCCGGCGCGGCGGCGGCTGGTCTCGCTCGGCCGCTATGCGCTGCGCGGGGTGCGGCGGCCGCAGGAGCTGTTCACCATGGACCCCGAGACGGCACGCGGCGCCTCGCCGCTGTAGCGGCCAGGGCCGCGCGGGAGGCGCCCCGCGCGGCCCTGGCCGGCGCCGCTCAGCCGCGCGCCACGATCGGCGGCACCGGCCGCTGCTCGGGCCCGGTGTACCAGGAGAGCGGGCGGATCAGCCGGTTGTCGGCCTGCTGCTCCAGCACATGCGCCGACCAGCCGGTGACCCGGGAGGCGACGAAGATCGGCGTGAACAGCGGGATCTCGAAGCCCATCAGATAGTAGGCGGGCCCGGCCGGGAAATCGAGGTTGGGGTGGATGTTCTTCTTGGTCAGCATCTCGTCCGCCAGCTCGCGGGAGATCGCCATCCAGGTGCGGTCGCCGACCACCTCGGCCATCTTCTCGGCGTACTTCTTCATGGTGGGCACGCGGCTGTCACCCGACTTGTAGACCCGGTGGCCGAAGCCCATCACCAGCGCCTTGTGGTCGAAGCGGCTCTGCAGCCATTCCCGCGCGATCTTCGGGTCGCCGATCTCCTTGAGCATGTGCATCACGGCCTCGTTGGCGCCGCCGTGCAGCGGGCCCTTCAGCGACGCGATGCCGGCCGTGATCGCCCCGTGCATGTCCGCCCCGGAGGAGGTCACCAGCCGCGCCGTGTAGGTGGAGGCGTTGAAGGTGTGCTCGGCGTAGAGGATCATCGAGACGTCGAAGGACTTCAGCACCTCGGGCTCGGGCACCCGGCCCTGGATCAGGTGGAAGACGTTCTCGGCGAAGCTGTGCGCGGGATCCGGCGTGATCGGGTCGAGCCCCTTCGAGGCCCGGTAGGCGGCGCCGATCGCGGTCGGGATCTTGGCGAAGAGGCGGCGCGCCTTGCGGTACTGCGCGGTGTGGGAGACGTCGGCCGTCTCCGGGTCCTCGAGCCCCATGAAGGAGACCGCGGTGCGGATCGCATCCATCGGGTGGGCGTCCCTGGGGAACTCCCGGATCACCCGGTGCAGCGCCGGGCTGAGCTGGCGCTCGGCCGCGGTCTCGGCCTTGAAGGCCTCGAGCTGCTTCGCGGTGGGCAGCTCGCCCTCCCACAGCAGGTAGGCGACCTCCTCGAAGGAGCAGGTCTCGGCGAGATCCTGCACCGCGTAGCCGCGGTAGGTCAGGCTGTTGGTCTCCGGCATCACCTTCGAGACGGCGGAGACGTCGGCATAGACGCCGACCAGGCCCTTGAAGATCTCGGGCGTGTTCGTGGCTTCGCTCATGCGGTGGTTCCTCTCCGTGGTCGTCCGGGCGCGGCCTCCAGCGTGGCGCGCGCCCAGGGGAAAAGGCGTTCGGGGGTCCCTTGGCGGGTCTTGGGCGCGCCGGGCCGCGCCGCGGGGTGCATGCTCGCGCAGCCGGGCGCGGCGGGCGAGTCTCGTCCCCCCCGCGCCCGGGTCACGCCTTCAGAAGATGCCGGGCTTGCCCTCGAGCAGCGTGCCCGCCGGCAGCGCGACGTTGAGAACGCCGAGCTCGCCGGCCGGGATGCGCGCCAGGTCCTCGACGTCGGCGAGGAACCGGTTCGCCTCCCGCGCCGAGATGATGCCCTCGGTCAGGATGCGGAACTTGTTCACGTAGTCGGCCCGGCCGAAGGGCTTCGCCCCGTTCGGATGGGCGTTGGCGACCGCCAGCTCGTCCTCGATCCGGGTGCCGTCCTTGAGGAAGATCTCCACCCGCCCGCCGAAGCTGAGCTCGTTCGGATCGCGGGAGTGGTAGCGGCGCGTCCACTCCGGATCCTCCCGGGTCTCGATCTTGTGCCAGAGGCGGACGGTGTCGGCCCGCGCCGCCCGCCGGGGCGCGTAGCTGTCCACGTGGTGCCACTTCCCGTCCTGCAGGGCGACGGCGAAGATGTACATGATGGAGTGGTCCAGCGTCTCGCGGCTGGCCTTGGGGTCCATCTTCTGCGGGTCGTTCGCCCCGGTGCCGATCACGTAGTGCGTGTGGTGCGAGGTGTGGATGACGATCCGCTCCACCGCCTCCCAGTCCTTGACCTGCTCGCGCATGCGGAAGGCGAGGTCGATCAGCGCCTGGGACTGGTACTCGGCCGAGTGCTCCTTGGTGTAGCTGTCGAGGATGGCGCGCTTCGGCTCCCCCGGGCTCGGCAGCGGCACATTATAATAGACGGGCTCGTAGGCAGCGGCGCGGCCGTCCTGGTCCGCCTTGGTGCGGCCGGAGAGCACCCAGCCGATGACGCTGTCCTCGCCTTCGTAGATCGGGCTCGGCGCGCCCTCGCCGCGCATGCAGCGGTCGACCGCCTCCACCGCCAGCTTGCCGGCATGCGCCGGGGCATAGGCCTTCCAGCTGCTGATCTCGCCCTTGCGCGACTGGCGGAAGGAGATGGAGGTGTGCAGCGCCTGCTGCACGGCCTGGAAGATCACCTCCTGCTTCAGGCCGAGCAGCGTGCCGATGCCCGCCGCGGCAGAGGGGCAGAGATGGGCGATGTGGTCCACCTTGTGCTCGTGCAGGCAGATGGCGCGGACCAGGTCGATCTGGATCTCGTAGCCGGTGGCCAGGCCGCGGATCAGGTCGCGGCCCGAGCGCCCGAGGTGCTGCGCCACGGCCAGGATGGGCGGGATGTTGTCGCCGGGGTGGGAGTAGTCGGCGGCGAGGAAGGTGTCGTGCATGTCGAGCTCGCGCACCGCCGTGCCGTTCGCCCAGGCCGCCCATTCGGGCGAGACGGTGGTCGCGGACTTCACGCCGAAGACCGTGGCACCCGCCTTGCCCTCGCGGCTGCGGTGCGGATGGCCGAGCGCCATCGCGCGGGCGGAGACGACCGGCTTGCGGTTGATCGCGGCAATGGCGACCGAGGCGTTGTCGATGATGCGGTTGATGATCATCTCGGCGACGTCCTTCTGGACGGCCACCTTGTCCGCGGCGACGCCGGCGATCTTCCAGGCCAGCTGCTCCTCGCGCGGCAGCAGCGCCTTCGACGGGTAGAGCTTCACGGGATGGAGCTGCATGGGCGGCGTTTCCCCTCGATGGTTGCGACAATGGATGCCCGGCGTTCTGGACCGCTTCGCCGCCTTCGTCCATTCCGATTGACGGGGCCGTCCGATAGGATTTCCGTATCGACGCAGTCCGGCGGGGGTCGCGGCACGCCATGGAGTTTCGCCTCGTGCGCCGGCTCGGGCACTTCCTCGCGGTCGCCGAGGAGGGGCATTTCGGCCGCGCCGCCGCGAGGCTCGGCCTCTCCCAGCCGCCGCTGACGGCGCAGATCCAGGCGCTGGAGGCCGAGCTCGGCGTGCGCCTGCTGGAGCGGACGCGCAAAGGCACGCGCCCGACCCGGGCCGGCGAAGCGCTGCTGCCGATGCTGCGCCGCCTCGCGGAGGATGCGAAGCAGGTCGAGGCGCTGGCGCGCGAGCTGCGTGCGGGGCGGCACGCGCCGATGGCCATGGCCTGCGTCACCTCGGCGCTGTTCGACTACCTGCCGCCCCTGGTGCGCGCGCTGCGCGCGGCGCAGCCCGATGCCGCCATCGCGGTCGCCGAGATGGACACCGTCGATGCGGTGGAGGCGCTGCGCCGGGGCGAGGTGGATTTCGCCCTCGCCCGCCTCGATGGCGCGCGGCCGCCGCTCGGCGTGCTGCCGCTCGGCGCGGACGCGCTGGTCGCCGCGCTGCCGGAGGGGCATGCGCTGCTGGCGACGGAGGCGCCGGTGCCGCTGGCGGCGCTGGCCGAAGAGCCGCTGGTGGCGCTGCCGCGCTCGATCAGCCCGGCCTATTTCGACCGCCAGGTGGCCGCCTGCCGCGCCGCGGGGTTCGAGCCGGTGGCGGTGCGCGAGGTGGGCAGCGCCATGGCGCAGCTGGCGATCGTCGCGGCGGGGCTTGGCGTCGCGCTGGTGAGCGCGGCGATGGCGCGGCTCTCGCCCCCTGGCGTCGGCTTCCGGCCCCTGGCCGAGCCGGTGGAGAGCGTCGGCGTCGCGCTGGTCTGGAACGCGGAACGCGACACCGAGGCCGCGCGGCTGGCGCGCGCGACGGCGGCGCGGGTCTTCGCGGCGCCCGCTCCATAGCGTCGCGGGGCGCCGCGCCGGGAAGGCCCAGCGCCGAACCGGGCGCGCCGCGCGGCGTTGCGATCCGCATGCGCTCTCCCCTCCGCCCTGCCCTGGCGGCGATCCTGCTCCTGGCCACGGCCCTGCCGGGTGCAGCGCAGCAGCCCGCCCCGCCGCGCATGCTGGTGCCGGAGGAGGTGCGGCCCGGCGAGGTCGCGCCCGACCCTGGCATCACCGTGCCGGAGCGCATCATCCCCGCCCCGCCCGGCCATGGCGCGGCGGTGCCGATGCCGCCTGCCTCCTCGGACACGGCGGTGGTGCCGCCCGGCGGGGGCGACCCCGGCATCCTCGTGCCCGCGCCCGACGCGAAGGCGCCGCCGGTCACGGAGCCCGCCCGGCCGCCGTGAGCCGGGCGCATTGACGGGGACGGCACGCGGCAGGAGGCTCCGGGCCAGCCTGCCGGAGCCCGCCATCCATGACCGCCGCCGCGCCCTATGACCGCGTCATCCTCGGCGACCTGGTCCTGCCCGATGCGGTCCTGCCGGGCGGCTATGTGGCGGTGCGCGGCGAGACCATCGCCGCCATCGGCCAGGGCGCGCCGCCGCCAGCCGCCGAGACCGCCGACCACAGCGGGCGGCTGATCCTGCCCGGGCTGGTCGACGGGCACATGCACACCAGCAGCAGCACCGGCTGGCCGGGGATCGAGGGCGCCTCGATGTCGGCCGCGGCCGGCGGCGTCACCACCTGCGTCGACATGCCCTACGACGTGCCGCGCCCCGTCACCGACGCGGCGATCTTCCGCGAGAAGATCGGCTGGGTGGAGCGGACGAGCCATGTCGACATGGCGCTCTACGGCACCATCACCAAGACGGGGGGGGTGGACGCGATCGCCGGCCTGGCCGAGGCGGGGGCGTGCAGCTTCAAGCTCTCCACCTATGAATACGACGCGGTGCGCTTCCCGCGCATCGACCACCCCACGATGGTCGCCGCCTTCCGCGAGATCGCCAGGACCGGCCTGATGGTCGCCGTCCACAACGAGGACCAGGAGCTGGTGGAGCGGCTGACCGCGCAGGCCAGGGCCGCCGGCGAGACGCACCCGATCATGCACTGCCGCACCCGGCCCCCGCTGGCCGAGAACCTGGCCAACCTGACCATCTTCGAGATGGCGCTGGAGACGGGGGCGCATGTGCACATCGCCCATTCCTCGCTCGCGCGCGGCTTCGAGCTGGCGGAGATCTTCCGCGCCACCGGCGGCAGGACCTCGGGCGAGGCCTGCATCCAGTATCTCTGCATGACCGAGGAGGACCTGGTGCGCCTCGAGGGCTTCGGGAAATGCAACCCGCCCTTCCGCACCGCCGCCGAGGTGGAGCGCATGTGGGGCGCCCTGCTCGCCGGCAACGTGGCCTATGTCTCGACCGACCACGCGCCCTGGCCGCGGGAGCGCAAGGTCTATACCGGCGACATCTTCGCCCCCGGCGCCGGGCTGACCGGGCTGCAGTCCTTCGCGCCGCTGATGTTCACGCTCCTGGCCGAGCGCGGCCTGCCGCCCACCCTGATGGCCCGCTACTGCGCCGAGCGCCCGGCGCGCTTCCACGGCCTCTTCCCGAAGAAGGGCGCGATCCGCGTCGGCTCGGACGCCGATCTCTGCGTGCTGGAGCGGGGCGACTTCACCTTCGACGCCCGCGACATCCGGGACCGCGAGGATGCGAAGTGGTCGCCCTATGACGGGCGGGCGATGAAGGCGCGGGTCGCCGCCACCTGGCTGCGCGGCACCTGCATCTGGGACGGCAAGGCGGTGCTGGCCAGGCCCGGCACGGGCCGCTTCGTGAAGCGCCAGCACCGGGACAGCTATGTCGGGGCGGCGTGAGCGCGCGCCGAAGCCGCCGCGGCACTGGATCAAGCGACCGCCCCGGCCCTCCCGCCCGGAAGCCCCGCCGCCGCGGGTGAAGCCCGGCCTGGCGCAGGCGGCCATCGCCATCGGGGTGGGGCTCGGGGCGGGCCTCATCGCCGCCGCGGTTGCCGTGAGCCTGCAGGTGCAGGAGGGGATGCGCGGCCTGATCGCCGGCATCGTCGCGGCGCTCGGCGCCATGCTGGTCTGGCGCGGCTTCGGCGGCACCCGGCAGGATGTGCGGGACCTCTTCCGGTGACCCCGCCCGGCGTCGCCACGGCGCGGGACACCGGCGCCCCGGCGGAACCGGCCGCATGACGGCTTCCGCCTTGCAGCTTTCCTGAGAGGACCAGAGCGATGACCCGCATGCTCCGCGTCGCCGGCGCCCAGACCGGGCCGATCCAGCGCGCCGACAGCCGCCGCCACACCCTCGACCGCCTCATCGCCCTGCTCGAGCAGGCCGCGGCCGATGGCGCAAAGCTGGTGGTCTTCCCAGAGCTCGCGCTCACCACCTTCTTCCCGCGCTGGCCGATGGAGCGGCAGGAGCTCGACACCTGGTTCGAGCGCAGCATGCCCAACCCGCACTGCCAGGCGCTGTTCGACCGGGCGCGGGAGCTGGGGGTGGGCTTCTACCTCGGCTACGCGGAGCTGACCGAGCAGGGCCAGCACTTCAACACCGCGATCACCGTCGGGCCGGACGGCGCCGTGCTCGGCAAGTACCGCAAGATCCACCTGCCCGGCAGCGACCACGTGAAGCCGGGCCAGCGCTACCAGCAGCTCGAGAAGATGTACTTCGAGTACGGCGACATGGGCTTCCCCGCCTTCCGCGGACCGCGCGACTGGGGCGCGCCGGTGCTGGGCATGCTGATCTGCAACGACCGCCGCTGGCCGGAGGGCTGGCGCTGCTATGGGCTGCAGGGCGTGGAACTCATGTTGATGGGCTACAACTCCGCGGCCTATGACCCCAATGGCGGCGAGGGCGAGAGCGCGGAGCTGCGCACCTTCCACTCCACCCTGGCGGCGCAGTCCAACGCCTACATGAACGCGACCTGGGCGGTCAGCGTGGCGAAGGCCGGGAACGAGGACGGGGCGGGGCTGATCGGCGGCAGCGTCATCGTCGACCCGAACGGGATCATCGTGGCGCAGGCGAAGACGCTGGGCGACGAGGTGATCGTGGCGGATGTGGACTTCGACGCCTGCCGGCAGGGCAAGGAGAAGATGTTCAACTTCGCCCAGCACCGGCGGCCGCAATGGTACGGGCGGATCGTGGAGCAGGTGGGGGCGGAGGCGCCGGAGAAACAGCATTAAGCCCTTATGCTGCGTATCCCGCCAAGTCACGCTTAAGAAACTATAAATAATTACGTCTGCAAAGACCAGCCATCGTAGTCGCTTCTCGCTAGCAAGTTCTGACCACCCATCTTTTGCAATGTGATTTCTCGACTTTCCATGGCTAGAGTACGCGTTCGCAATAAATCTGGATGACTAACTCCCTCAGTTCGATGAATAACGTCCTCAATATACTGCAACGCCTCCTCAAAATTTCCTAGGTTACTCAGAACAGCGCCCTTGTTATACCTAGCAATAATCTGTAATCGAGCCATTTCTTCTGATTTTGCATCCGATACACGACGCAATACAATATCACAAAACCTGTTCGCCGCATCATACCTTCCGGTAACACCCAATGTTCTTACAAGATTTAAAAAGGTTATAGAAGTCTGCTCCTCCATATACCGATCTTCAATGTGCAAGAATTCATCTATATTCTTGTGATATTCGCCAATTGCAGCATCATAATCTAGTTTCCTTACATATGCCTCGGCGAGCCGAATTCGCGCATCCGCAACAAAGACAAGAACCGATACGTCGCTCGAACGACCGAAATGATCCGCAATCTGCCGAAGCACCTTAATCTCAGAATTCGGCTTCTCGGACTTCTTGTAAGCTTCCGAAAGGCCGATCCACGATTGTGCTCGATTTTGCTGAATCGGAACGGCATTCATACCGGGCGTAACGCGATTAACCCACTTGAACATCTTGATCGCTCTCGAAAAATCGCCATTCTCGAGCAGTTTGTATCCGAAATTAACCATGCGTGACATAACAAATGCCGAGATTCTCTCGATGCCAAAAATCGATGCACCCTTTGAGACTTCATCGAACACGATCATCGCGCGATCAATATTCTGGGAATTCATGAAGCAGACTCCGCGATTTACCTGCGCAACAAATACACCAACCTGCACGTCCAAAGCCTCATGGTCTAAGAAAAAATCAACAGCGATGTCAAATAGACCAAGCGCGACTTCAAAGTTACCTAACTTACTTGCATCAACCCCTGCCGAGACAATTTCGGTGACAAGCGGCGCGGCAGCTGCTGCATCAAAATCCGGCGCAGTTAGAATCGACAGATATTTCAGTATCGGAGTAACTGAGTCTTGAGCAATGCGTGCCTCGCGGACTAACCCCTCTAGTAGGTCAATGTCTGCAGACACAGATCTTGATGCTAGCAGCCGATCTTGAACCGCTTGCTCGATTGGCATCATTTCGACCAGCTGGCGATATCGATCACGATTGATCTCGCTCATCTTATCGCCCCGTTTGATAGATCATCCACCAACTTAAGCACCTGTTGGATTATCGCAACAGCAGCATCTTCAAACCCATTGGGAAAAGCTCGAGTTTCGTCGGCTTCTAAATTACGCCGCTCCAACTTACATGCATCAATGTGTCTCTGGAGTCTGCAAACCGCAGTACCGGGTTCTGGAACATACGCGCTGCCGTTGATTAGGTTAAGCAGCCTCTCCGACGTCGCTATTTCCAGATCGATCAGGGCGGTACTTCTTTTAAAAATGTCCTGAATTCTCTCAGTCATCTTTGGAAGCCAGCAAACACGACACAGACTCAGCGATCGCTTCAGGGACTTAACGTAGTTTTTTTCATTCTTATAATAGCGAATCTGATCGACCAGCCAGCAAACATATCGACCCAACTCTAATACATTGTTAACTGGATTAGGGACACAGTCAATTGCACCGATCTGAACCTCTTGAAATGAAAAAGTTTTAGTGAACGCAGCGCTTTGAAAATCATCATCACACAATAACGCTATATTCGAAACTTCGAAAGGACGTTTACTAGCGTGGAGCCAAAGATAATCGAGCTTTAGGCTGGAACCATCCTTGGAACTGAACTTGTCGATTTGTTCACGATCAAGCGGTAGCGGGAATGGACGTGCCATGTCGGCTTCACCAAGTTTTAGGCGGACAAGAAGCAACTCGTCCTGATTTGACGAAGCCCTCTGTTCAAGAGCAGCACACAGAGGGTCACCCCTCAAAGGCAAATATTCGCAGAAATCAATATCGTCGACGAACTCCAATACACGACGCAAAGCGGTACTTCCGCTAAGGAATACTATGGACGACTCTTCCGTTTTGATGAGATTTGCGAGGCGAACGACCTCACGAAGCGCGGATTCGTCGGGAAAAACTGGTACGAGCTGGACCGGAACTCGGATAAACCACTTCGTAGATCGGAGATAACCCGGATATTCCCTATCTATATCCCACTCGTGAGATGACCATTCTCCGAACGGAGCCATGTACATAGTTGAAACGGCATTGAAGATTTTTCCCAACGCTTTTTCTAGACAGCCTAGGTGCCCCTTTCCGCTCCTTACGCGCCTAGCTTTTGTGGCTGTGGAGTACTTATAGTACGCTGCACATCTTAGTATGATAGGGGCAGGTTCTAGGACTGCGTCGTAGGCCAATTCGCTCTCCGGGCCCTGTTGATTCCCTAGGGTTTGTAACGCTAGTGGCAGCCAGCATCGGATTGCAAGCCTGATTAGCGTCATCGTGTAACCGCCTCTGTCTGCACGGGTGCCGAACGGAGGTTGGGTGACAGCGGGCGGCTTTCTTACAGCCACTGGTTGGGGTCGATTTATTAGCGTTCCTAGTTTGGATCTCCGTCGCGCCGCGGAGCGCATCGCCGTCTGCGACAAGGAGCCGCCCAGGCACCCGTCGAAGGCGATCTGGCGCGGGATTCGCTCCATGCACCGCCTCTGTGCCGGCCTGAAGCGCATCCGCCGCGACATGGAGCCGGCGTGATGGCGCGCCCGGTGATGCGCGAAGGAGAAAAGCCGGTGTCCAGAGGCCCTTCGGCCTCTGGCGGGGTGTCCAGAGGGGCAGCGCCCCTCTGGCGGAGCGCGATCGAAGGCGTTGCCTTCGACGCGCCTCGCCCGCCCCGATTTGGTCGATCGACTTGCCCCCTCTCCGGCCCGGTTCCATGATCCGCGCGATTCACACGGAGGACCCGCCCATGGACGGCAGCATCGGCAGGACGGCGCCGGAGGCCGTCGCCGTGGCCTGGGCCGAGGGTTTCGGCGCGGCGCTGGCCGCTGCCGACCCGGCCCGCATCGCCGCCTGCTTCGCCTCCGACAGCCACTGGCGCGACATCCTGGGGTTCGGCTGGGATCTCCGCACCACCTCCGGCGCCGATGCGATCGCGGCGCGCATGG
>CAYNYQ010000114.1:0-13565 GCA_964401305.1 uncultured Acetobacteraceae bacterium
TGATGACCTTCGTCGAGGCCTGCCGCGCCTGGAAGGCGGTGACCGGCAGCCTGCCGATCCCCATCACCATCCTGCTGGAGGGCGAGGAGGAATCGGGCGGCGTGAACCTGCCGCCCTTCCTGGCGGCGCATGCGGCGGAGCTGCGCGCCGATATCGGCCTGATCTGCGACACCAACATGTGGGACGCGGCGACGCCGGCGATCCAGACCATGCTGCGCGGCCTCTGCGGCGAGGAGGTGACGATCCACGCCGCCGACCGCGACCTGCATTCCGGCTTCTACGGCTCGGCCGCCGCCAACCCGAACCGCGTGCTGGCGCGCATCCTGGCCGAGCTGCACGACGCCGATGGCCGCGTGACGCTGAAGGGCTTCTACGACGGCGTGCCCGAGCTGCCCGAGGCGCTGCGGCGCGAATGGGACGGGCTGGGCTTCGACGCGGCGAAGTTCCTCGGCGAGATCGGCCTCTCGGTCCCCGCCGGCGAGACGGGGCGCAGCGCGCTGGAGATGGTCTGGTCGCGCCCGACCGCCGAGATCAACGGCATGGGCGGCGGCTACCAGGGCGAGGGCTTCAAGACGGTCATCCCGGCCATGGCGTCGGCGAAGGTCTCCTTCCGCCTGGTCTTCGACCAGGATCCGCACGCGGTGCGCGCCGCCTTCCGCGAACATGTCCGGGCGCGGCTGCCCGCCGACTGCCGCGCCGAGTTCAAGGAGCACGGATCCGGCAGCGCCATCCGCTTCCCCGTCGGGGATCCATCCTTCGCCCGCGCGCGCGACGCGCTCTCGGCCGAATGGGGCAGGCCCGCAGTCTTCATCGGCGGCGGCGGATCCATTCCCGTGACCGCCGAGCTGAAGAAGGCGCTCGGCATGGACGTGATCCTGGCCGGCTTCGCGCTGGAGGACGACCGCATCCACAGCCCGAACGAGAAATACGACGTCCGCAGCTTCCACAAGGGCATGCGATCCTGGGCGCGCATCCTCGCCGCGCTGGCGGCGTGAGCACGCCGATGGAGGCCGCGCCCACGCGGATGCAGCGCATCCTCGACTGGGTGGAGCGGGTCGGCAACCGCGTGCCGCACCCGGTGATGATCTTCGTCTACCTGATCGGCATCGTCATCGCGCTGTCGACCCTGCTCTCGGTGTTCGGCGCGGAGGTGCGCTACCAGGCCTACAACCCCGCCACCGGCGACATCGAGCCCGCCTCCACCGCGGCGCGGAGCCTCCTCACCATCGAGGGCATCCGCTTCATGTACACCGGCGTGGTGGCGAACTTCATGGGCTTCACCGCGGTCGGGGTGATCATCATCGCCATGGTCGGCGTCGGCGTCGCCGAGGAATCCGGCCTCGTGAAGGTGCTGATCCGCAAGCTCGTCATCGTCTCGCCCCCCTGGGCGCTGACCTGGCTGCTGACCATCGCCGGCATCCTCTCCTCGGTCGCGGCGGATGCGGGCTACCTGGTGCTCATTCCCCTGGCGGCGGCGGCCTTCCTCTCGGTGGGGCGGCATCCGCTGGCCGGCCTCGCGGTGGGCTTCGCCTCGGTCGCGGCGGCGTTCCTGGTGAACATCCTGATCGTGCCGGTGGACGGCATCCTGACCGAGATCACCAACGACGCCATCCGCCTGGTCAACCCGAACCAGTCCATCGACCTCGCGTCGAACGTCTGGTTCTCGATCGGCTCGGTGGTCATGCTCACAGTGCTGATCGTGCAGATCACCGAGCGCGTCATCGAGCCGCGCCTCGGCGTCTATACCGGCGACTACAAGGTGCCGGGCGAGAACGTGCTCAGCGAGGACGAGTATCGCGGGCTCCGCCATGCCGGCTATGCGCTGCTCGGCGTGCTGGCCTTCATCGGCCTCTTGCTGCTGCCGCCGGGCGCGCCGCTGCGGAACCCGACGACGGGCGCGATCATCGAGGGCTCGCCCTTCATGAACAGCCTGATCGTGACCATCGCGCTGATCTTCCTGGTCACCGGCGCCGCCTATGGACGGGGCGCGGGCACCATGAAGGGCTCCGCCGACATCATCGCGGCGATCCAGAAGGCGATCGGCGGCCTGGCCGGGCTGATCCTGCTGCTGCTGGTGATCAGCCAGTTCATCGCCTTCTTCAACTACACCAACATGGCGACGCTCGCGGCGGTGACCGCGGCGAGGATCCTCGAGGCGCTGAACCTGCCCTCGATCGCGCTGATCATCGGCTTCGTCTTCGCGGTCTTCGGCATCGACCTGATCATCACCGCGGCCATCGCCAAGTGGGCGATCTTCGCGCCGGTCTTCGTGCCGCTGCTGATGCAGCTCGGCGTGGAGCCGGAGGTGGTGCTGGCGGCCTACCGCGTGGGCGACAGCCCGATGAACGCGATCACCCCGCTCAACGCCTACTTCGCCATGATCGTGACCTTCGCGATCAAGTACCAGAAGGAGGCCGGGGTCGGCACGGTCATCGCGCTGATGCTGCCCTACGTGATCTGGCTGTCGGTGGTCTGGACCGCCTTCCTCGCCGGCTGGTACCTGCTCGGCCTGCCCTGGGGCCTCTGATGCGGCCCGTGCGCCGCCGCGGCCGCGATGCCCGCCGCATCCGGGTGCTGGCATTCGCGGCCCGCTTCGCCTATCGCTCCGCCGCGCCGCGCCGGTCGTGCGGCGGGGGCTGGGGGAGAGCGGATGACGAAGCGCGAGCGCGCGGCGGCGGCCCTGGCCGCGGCGGCCGCCCTGTGCCTGTTCGCCGCAGGCCGCACCACGCCGGCGCAGGCGCAGCAGCGGCGACCTGCGCGGCCGGATCCGAATCCGGACGCCTCCATCGTGATCGAGCAGGTGCGCGTCGGCGTGCTGGCCCTCGGCGCGGCGGTGGGTGGCGGGCGGCTGCGCTTCCGCGGCGAGGAGCATCCCTTTTCCGTCCGTGGGCTGGAGTTCGGCAGCGTCGGCATCGCCTCGCTGTCGGCGAGCGGCGAGGTGTTCGGGCTGCGCCGCCTCGAGGACTTCCCCGGCCGCTACCAGGAGCGTGTCGCGCCACGCCCGCCAGGCGGCGAGGGCGGGCCGGAGACGCGTTTCCTGCGCAACGAGTCGGGCGTGGAGCTGCGGCTGCGCACCGAGCGCGCCGGCGGGCAGCTGCGCTTCTCCGACGCCGGGGTGATGATCGAGCTCCGCTGATCCAGGCCCGGCGCCGCGGGGCCGGCCCGTGATCCTGGACGGCTTCCTGGTCGCCAAGCTGCTCTCGGGCTGGCTGTTCGGCTTCTCGACCCTCATCAGCATCATCAACCCCTTCGGCGGCGCCTTCATCTTCCAGGGCATGACCCAGTGGCTGACGGAGCGGGAACGCGCGCGCCTCGCCCGCGCGATTGCGCTGAACAGCTTCGTCGTGCTGGTAGTCGCGCTCTTCCTCGGCGCCCGCGTGCTCGGCTTCTTCGGCATCTCGCTGGAGGCGCTGCGCATCGCCGGCGGCCTCGCGGTCGCGGTCGCCGGCTGGCGCATGCTCTCGGAGGAGCCGGCGGAGGCGGCGGAGCGGCGTGGCGGCGCGCCGGAGGCGATGGACACCGCGCCTGTGGACCGCATGGCCTTCTTCCCCCTGACGCTCCCGCTGACGACCGGCCCCGGCTCGATCGCCGCCGCGATCGCGCTCGGCGCGGAGCGGCAGGCCTCGGGCGATACGTCGGGCGACGCACCGGTCGCCGCGGCGGCGGCCGTGCTGATCGCGGCCTCCGTCGCCGCCACGGTCTGGGTCTTCTACGCGAACGCCGCCGCGCTCGCGCGCCGCCTCGGGCCGCAGGGCACGCTGGTGGCGACCAAGCTCACCGCCTTCATCCTGCTCTGCATCGGGGTGCAGATCATGCTGACCGGCACGGGCGACTGGCTGCGGTCCGCCCTCGCCGCCGGCGGCGCCCGCTGATCCCCGCACCCGCCGTCATCCGGAACCCGCCCGCGCCATGACGACCGACCTCGCCCTCGTCCTCCTCCTCCTCGTCGCCGCGATCGCCATGTTCGTGGCGAACCGGCCGCGCATGGATGCGGTGGCGCTGATCATGATCGTGCTGATGCCACTGACCGGCGTCGTCACCATGAACGAGGCGCTGGCCGGCTTCGCCGATCCCGTGGTCATCCTCATCGCCGCGCTCTTCGTCATCGGCGAGGGCCTGGTGCGCACCGGCGTCGCCCGCCGCGTCGGGGACTGGCTCGGCGCGACGGCGGGGAGCAGCGAGGCACGGCTTCTGGTGCTGCTGATGCTGGCCTGCGCCGGCCTCGGCGCGGTGATGAGCGGCACGGCCGTCGTGGCGATCTTCATCCCCATCGTGCTGCGGCTCTGCCAGAACACCGGTGCCTCGCCGCGGTCCCTGATGATGCCGCTCAGCGTCGCGGCGCTGATCAGCGGCATGCTGACGCTCGTCGCCACGGCGCCCAACCTCGTGGTGAATGCCGAGCTGGCGCGACAGGGCGTCGAGGGCTTCGGCTTCTTCGGCATCACGCCTTTCGGCCTGCCGATCCTCGCCCTCGGCATCCTCTACATGCTGCTGGCGCGCCGGCTGCTCGCGCCGCGCGAGGGCGGCGGGCCCGCCCGCACCCTCGCCGTGCCGCCGCGCGCCAGCCTGCGCGACTGGATCGACCTCTACGCGCTGCCGGACCGCGAGTACCGGCTGCGGGTGCCGGAAGGCTCGCCGGTCGCGGGCCGGCGGCTCGAGGAACTCGGCCTGCGTGCCGAGGGGGTCAACATCCTCGCCATTGAACGGGCCCGCCGCTTCGGCCAGGACCTGGTGCGCCCGGCAGCGGAGGTGGCGCTGCAGGCCGGTGACGTGCTGCTGGTGGACGTGCAGTCGACCGCCGAGCCGCACGCAGCACTCTTCGAACGCCACGGGCTGGAGGTGCTGCCGCCTGGCGAGGATGGCCGCTACTTCACGGGCCGGGCCCAGTCCTTCGGGATGGTCGAGGCGCTGGTCCCGCCGGACTCCTCCCTCGTCGGGCAGAGCCTGCTCGATGCGCGGCTGCGCTCTGCATTCGGGCTGACGGCGATCGGCCTGCGCCGCGGGCGGACGGTGCTGGGACCGGGACTGCTCGAGCAGCAGCTCCGCGCCGGCGACACGCTGCTGCTGTTCGGCTTCTGGGCCGACCTCCGCAAGCTCGGGCGCGGCGACCACGACCTCGTGCTGCTGAACCTGCCGGCGGAGTACGACGAGGTCCTGCCCGCGCCGGGCCGTGCGATGGAGGCGGTCGGCTGCCTCGGCCTCACGGTGGCGCTGATGATCAGCGGCATCGTGCCGAACGTGCACGCCGCGCTGATCGGCGCCCTGCTGATGGGGTTGTTCCGCTGCGTGGACCTCTCGAGCGCCTATCGCGCGATCAGCTGGAAGAGCCTGATCGTGATCGTCGGCATGCTGCCCTTCTCGCTGGCGCTGCAGCGCACGGGCGGCGTCGACCTCGCCGCGGACGCGATGCTGGCGCTGACCGGCGAATCCTCGCCGCGCGTGGCGCTGGCGCTGCTCTTCGTGGTCACCGCCCTGCTCGGCATGTTCATCTCGAATACCGCCACGGCGGTGCTGATGGCGCCCGTGGCGATCGCGGTGGCAGCGGAGATGGGCGTCTCGCCCTATCCCTTCGCCATGATCGTGGCGCTGGCCGCCTCCACCGCCTTCATGACGCCGGTCTCCTCGCCGGTGAACACGCTGGTGGTGGCGCCGGGCGACTACGGCTTCGCCGACTTCGTGCGCGTCGGCGCGCCCTTCGCGCTGGTCGTGATGGTGGTGTCGCTGGTGCTGGTGCCCTGGCTGCTGCCGCCGTGAGCCGCGATACCGTGCCGCCGTCAATCGCCGACCGTGGGGGTGGTGCACGGCTCGAGCCCGCCGCCCCTCCGCCGTAGGGCGAGGACTGGCTGTCCTGGCCCCGTCCTGCCGGAACAGGGCGTGCGATCGACCAACCGCATCGGGCCGCATGCTTCGCCAGACCACGATCCGCGAGGACTGAATCGCGGATCGTGGTCCAACTCGTTGTTTCGTCGCGTGGTTCACGCCTGCGGGCGTTGAGCCCTCCGGCGATCACGCTCTACAGCTGCCGCAGGATCGTCGCGAGGTCGGTTGCCGCACCGGGCGGCGCCTCCCGCCGCAGCGTCCCGGTCGCACCGCCTGCCTGCGCGGTCGCGCGCACCTGGCTCGGCGTGCAGCCGTATAGCCGGCGGAAGATGCGGCTGAAGGTGGAGGCGTCGAAGAAACCGAGGTCCTCCGCGACGTCGTGGATGTCGCGACGGTTGTCCGGATCGGACAGCGCGCGGTGCGCCTCGCGCAATCGTTCCGTCTGGATGTAGCGGACGACGCCACCGCTCGGCTCGAACAGACGGTAGAGCTGCGAGCGCGACATGCCCACCAGGCGGCAGATCCGCTGCGGGGTCAGCGTCGGCGAGCGGAGGTTTCGGCGGATCGCCTGGCGCACCCTCTCGCGCCGTGCGAGCTCGAGCTGCAGCGCGGCCGCCTCCGGCGTTCCCGCCGAGGGTGCGACGCAGGCGGCGATCACCGCACGCAGGGCTGCGACGAGCCGCGGCAGCTCTGCCTCGGTCATCACGGCGAGACGGGTATCGAGCGTGCCGAGGAAGGCGGCGAGGAGCTGCCCCATCCCGCTGTCCAGGACCTGGTGGCGGCAGCGATCGAACGTGAGCGCGAGCTCCGGGAAGGCCTCCCGTGGTACGAAGAGGCAGAGCCAATCGACGTCCGAGTGTTCGCCCTCGAAGGCTTCGGCGAGGGAGAAGACATAGGGGAGGCCCGTTGGCGCCGTGGCGCCCGCGCCGTCGCCGGTGGTCCGCATGACGTGCGTGCCGAGGCGGGGGAGGCTGATCACCCAATGATCCAGCGCGTCGCGTCGGATCTGCGCCGCGGTCCGGCGGTACCGTGCAGCGGGTGCGACGACGGCGCTGAGCGCGAAGGGTCCGAGCTTCCAGATCGTGCAGCGCGCCGCATAGCCGGGCCTCGCGGTGAGCGTGCCGACCATCTCGACCACCGGCGCGCAATGCTGGCGCCAGGCCCCGAACTGCGCATCGGGCACCAGCGTGTCCGTGGTGTAGGAGAGTATCGGCCGCAGCGCCGGGCCTCGCTCGGGGGCGATGCCGGCGGTGCTGACGCCACGTGCAGGGCGCGGGGCCAGGGTGGCGTCGCGTGCGGTTTCGGTCTGCATTTCTTCCCCCGCGGCGGCATCCCGCCGCGCCGGCGTCACGCGGCCCGTCTGGCGTGCCGTGGCCGAGGCGCAAGGTTGCCAGAGATCGCCGCCCCTGGGTCGCCATTGAGACGCGACGCGCAGAGTTGGGATGTTCCGCTCATCCCACGAACGCGGCCCGCCGGTAAAGTCCGGGCCGTTCAAAGGGAGAGATACCCATGACGATACGCCACACGAGGACCACGATCCTGACCGCGGCCGCGGCGCTGTCCCTGCTGGCCCTGGGCGCCGCCCCTGCCGCGGCTCAGTCGAGCGCCGGGTCGCGCGAGTTTCAGGCCGCCGAGCTGTCGGAGCTTTCCCCCGCGATCCGCGCCGAGGTCGAGCGCCGCGTCGCCGCCGCGCCAGGCAACACCGTCCGCGGCGTGCTCGAGACCATGCTGCTGAACGAGATCAGCGTCCGCTGGCCCGGCAGCCGCCTGGTCGCCATGGACATGGCCCGCGGCGTCGGCGTCTTCGCGCAGCAGGACAACACGCTGAAGGCCGTGACCTTCAACAAGCAGGACGGCCTGAAGGTCGTCGGCGAGGTCGCGCTGGCCCGCTGACCGCGGCGCGCCCCACCCATGCACCCGCTGCTGCACGGCGGCGAGACCGCCATCGCATCCCCGGGGGCGGTCTCGACGGGCCGCCTGCCGGACGCGGCGACGGTCGCTGCCCTGGTGCATGAGGCGAGGGACCGCTATCGGGGAATCGCCGAGGGCCGGGTCGCGGACTACATCCCGGCCCTGGCCCGGGCCTCGGCCGACTGGTTCGGGATCTGCGCCGCCGGCGTCGGCGGGCAGGCCTTCGCCGCCGGCGAGGCCGATTTGCCGTTCTCCATCCAGTCCATCTCGAAGCCTTTCGTGTTTGCCCTCGTCTGCCAGGCGCTCGGCGGCGGCCGCGCGCGCGAGGCGATCGGTGTCAACGCCACGGGGCTGCCCTTCAACTCGGTCATGGCGATCGAACTGAACGCCGACCGCACCATGAACCCCATGGTGAACGCCGGCGCCATCGCCACGACCAGCCTCGCCCCGGGCGCCACCGCCGAGGCGCGCTGGCGCTTCATCCGCGAGGGGCTTTCGCGCTTCGCCGGCCGCGAGCTGGCGATGGACGAGGAGGTCTATGCCTCCGAGGCCGCGACCAACCAGCGCAACCAGGGCATCGCGCGGCTGCTGCACGGCTATGGCCGCATGTACTGCGACCCGGACGAGGCGACGGATGTCTACACGCGCCAATGCGCGCTCGCCGTCACCGCCCGCGACCTCGCGGTGATGGGCGCGACGCTGGCCGATGGCGGCGTCAACCCGGTGACGAAGGAGCGCGTGCTGGATGCCGAGCGCTGCGCGCGCGTGCTCGCGGTGATGGCGACCGCCGGGCTCTACGAGCAGTCCGGCGACTGGCTCTACGAGGTCGGGCTGCCGGCCAAGAGCGGCGTCGCGGGCGGCCTCGTCGCCATCGCCCCCGGCAAGGGCGGGCTCGGCCTCTTCTCGCCGCCGCTCGACGAGGCCGGCAACAGCGTGCGCGGGCAGCTCGCCGCGCGATTCCTGTCCGACCGGCTGGGCCTGAACCTCTTCGCCTCGCGGCCCGAGGTGGCCTGACACCGCGCTCCCTCCCGCCCAGCGGCGGGGCGGGCGTTCCAAGGAAGGCGCAACGTCCATGACCGTGCAGACCCTCGCCGACGCCTCTCCCGCGGCGCCGCCGGCCGCGTCGGCTGCGGCGCGCGAATCCTGGGTGCCGATGATCGCCATCGCGCTCGGCCAGGCCATCATGTCCTTCAACGTCGCCGCGCTGCCGGTCTCGCTCTCCGGCATGGTGGCGAGCTTCGGCGTGCCGCCGACCACGGTGGCGACGGGCATCGTGATGTACTCGCTCGCCGTGGCGGGCTTCGTGATGCTGGGCGCCAAGCTGGTGCAGCGCTTCGGCTCCACCGCCGTGTTCCGCGTCGTGGTGCTCGCCTTCGGCGCGGCGCAGGTGCTGATGACCTTCGCCCCGGCCGCGCCGGTGATGCTGGGGGCGCAGCTGCTGGCCGGGCTCGCGGCGGCGGTGAACGTGCCGGCGCTGGTGGCGCTGATCGCCCACCACTACCGCGGCGCGCAGCAGGCGACGGCGGTCGGCGCGCTGGGCTCGGCGCGCGCGGGCGCCGGCGTCGCCGCCTTCCTCATCGGCGGCATGCTCGGCACCTTCATCGGCTGGCGGCCGGTCTTCGGGCTGCTGATCCTGGTCTGCGGCCTGGTCTTCCTGCTGAGCTTCCGCCTGAAGCCGGAGCCGGCGCGGCCGGAGGTGAAGATCGACCTGGTCGGCGTCGTGCTGGCCGCGGCGGCCATCATCCTCACCGTCTTCGGCTTCAACAATCTCAACCGCTGGGGCCTCGGCGCCGCCAACCCGGGTGCGCCCTTCGACATCCTCGGCATGTCGCCGGCGCCGCTGATGATCGTTCTCGGCATCGCGCTGCTGCAGGTCTTCGTCGTGTGGTGCCGCCGCGTGCAGGAGCGGGGCGGGACGCCGCTGCTCGACCTGCGCGTCATCACCTCGAACCGCGAGCGGGCGGCGGTGATCGCCATGTTCGCCGTCGTGAGCCTCGAGGCGATGCTGAACTTCACCGTGCCGCTCTACATCCAGATCGTGCAGGGCCGGACGCCGATCGAGACGGCGATCGCCATGATGCCCTTCAACCTGACGGTGTTCTTCACCGCCATGCTGGTGGTGCGGCTCTACAAGGTCCTCACCCCGCGGGTGATCGGCATGGCGGGCTTCGCCATCTGCACCGTCGCCCTGCTCTGGCTCGCCTGGGTGGTGCGCAACGACTGGTCCGCGCCGGTGGTGATGAGCGGGCTGATCCTGTTCGGGCTGGGGCAGGGCGCGCTGGTGACGCTGGTGTTCAACGTGCTGGTCACGGCGGCGCCGAAGGAACTGGCCGGCGATGTCGGGTCGCTCCGCGGCACCACGCAGAACCTGGCCGCGGGCGTGGGCACCGCGCTCGCCGGCGCGCTGCTGGTCGGGCTGCTCAGCGCCAATGTCATGAAGGCGCTGGTCGAGAATCCGCGGCTGCCGGCCGAGGTGCAGTCCCAGATCGACCTCGACAGCGTCAACTTCGTCAGCAACGACCGGCTGCGCACGATCCTCGAGCGCACCACGGCGACGCCCGAGCAGGTGGAGGAGGCGGTCAGGGTCAACACGGAGGCCCGCCTGCGTGCCCTCAAGATCGGGCTGCTGATCATGGCCTGCGTCTCGCTGCTCACGATCCTGCCGGCGAGCCGGCTGCCGGACTACAAGCCGGAGGAGATCCCGCCCGCGCCGCCGCCGGACGCCGCCGCGGGGCGCGGCGCGTGACCGGCGCCGCCGGCGGCGGCAAGCCGCGCGTCCTCGTGCTGTCGCTCGGCGGCACCATCACCATGGTGCCCTCCGAGACGGGCGGCATCGCGCCGCGGCTCGGGGCGGAGGACCTGGTGGCCGCCGTTCCCGCGCTGGCCGAGGTGGCGGAGGTCGAGGCGCGCTCGCCCTTCCGCCTGCCCAGCCCCTCGCTCGAGCCCGCCCACCTGGTGGAGGTGGCCAAGGCGATCGAGGAGGCCTTCGCGCGCGGCTTCGCTGGCGCGGTGGTGGTACAGGGCACCGACACGATCGAGGAATCGGCCTTCCTGCTGGACGTGCTGGTCGCCGGCGACAAGCCCGTGGTGGTCACCGGCGCGATGCGGGGCGCGGACGCGCCGGGGGCGGACGGGCCGGCAAACCTGCTTGCCGCCGTGCGGGTCGCCGCGTCGTCCGAGGCGCGCGGCCTCGGCACCCTCGTCGTGCTGAACTACGACATCCACGCCGCCCGCTTCGTGCAGAAGGCGCATACCGCGCTGCCTTCGGCCTTCTCCTCGCCGCTGGTCGGCCCGATCGGGGGCGTCGTAGAGGGGCGGCCGCGGCTCTGGGCCCGGGTGCCGCGCCTGCCCGGCCTGCCCGGCTTCGGCGGGCCGCCGCGGCCGGTGGCGCTGCTGCGCTGGGCGATGGGCGAGGATGGCCGGCTGCTCGAGGCACTGCCGGGCCTCGGCTATGCCGGCGTCGTCATCGAGGGCATGGGGGCGGGGCACGTGCCCGCCGCCGTGGCGCCGCTGCTGGGCGAGCTCGCGGCCCGCATGCCGGTGGTGCTCGCCTCGCGCTGCATGACCGGGCCCGTCTTCACGCGGACCTATGGCTATCCGGGCGGGGAGATCGACCTGCTCGCCCGCGGGCTGGTTTCCGCCGGCATGCTGTCGGCCCTCAAGGCCCGGCTGCTGCTGGGGCTCGCGTTGCGCTCGGCCGCCGGGCAGGGCGCCGCGGTGGCCGCCTTCGCGCCCTACCAGTAGGCGCGCCGCGCCCCGGGCCCGCGCCTGCGACGGCGGGTTGCCCTGGGTGGCCTACAACAGGGCCCGGCCGATCCGCAGGAGACGCCGCGGATCCAGCCCGGCAGGACGATGCATGGGCGCGGCCTGGGCTTCCCTCCCGACGGTGCAGCCTCGACCCCCGCCCTGTCGGCACGAGCAAGGAATGCCCTCGGCGCGTCCTGCCGTGCCGCGTGTCCCGCCGCGTCCGTTCACCCCGTCCGCCGTCCCGCCGCGGCGAGGAGGCCGGCGCCGTGTGGCCGCCCCTGTTCCGGGGGCTCGGCTGCAAAGGTTTCTGTGCACGGCGTCCCACGGCTTGGCCGCTGATGGCGACCGGGTCGGAAAGCCGGCAGCAGCCCGCCGCGATTGCTATCCTGCGCGGGCCCGGGCGGTGCCTCGGAGGGATGGGACAATGGACACGGACATCCGCATCGCGGGGCTGGGCCCACGGCCTGCTGCTGCCTGGGCGGTGCCCCGTTGCCCGCACCCGCGCCTTCCGCCCCCGCAGTCCCATGGGCGGGCGCCGACCGGGCGGCGCCGGCCATCGCTGGCGGCCATCGCCGGCAGGACCCAGCGCCCGGTGACTTGCCCTGGCCGCAGGGGTTTCGCGGCGAGCGGCTCCCTGGCCACCGGTGGCGCTGGGCTGGGGGTGGCGCTGCGCCGGCGCGATCCACTTGCACCCGGGCAGGCCGCGGCCCCGCGAGGGCGCGCCGCAGGACGCGCGCCCCACGCCGCGCTGCGACGAGGCATCACGTGCCCGCCGCCGCGATGACCACCGCGCTGGCTGGCCCTCCGGCGCCCGCCCTGTCCGGCATCCGCTTCTCGACCCTCGGCCTGCCGCCGGCCGAGCAGTTCGATGCCTGGTGCGCCAGCCAGGGCGACTGGTTCGAGACGCGGCCGCTGGCGAACGACACCACCGCCGGCTTCGAGGCAGAGCGCGAGGTCTGGCGGCTCGGCTCGGTCGCGCTTGCCTGCACGCGCGGGGACGGGGCGCACAGCCGGCGCGACGTGCGCCGGACGCGGCGCGACCAGCTCGACCACTGGATGGTCACCGCCGTGCGCAGCGGCGGCATGCGGGGCGAGGGATATGACGGCGGCTTCGCCTGCGGCCCCGGCCAGGTCTCGCTCTACGGGCTGCACCTGCCCTCCGAATCCGTGCGGAACCGGTGCGACTGGCTGATGCTGCTGGTGCCGCGCGACGCCATGCCGGAGGCCGCCGCGGCGATGGATTCGCTGCTCGACCGCCACCTGGCCGAGGGGCTCGGGCGTCTGCTGCATGCCCACCTGGATGCGCTCGCGCGGCTGCTGCCGACCATGCCGGCGGCGCAGGCGCCGGCGGCGGCGGAGGCCACGCTCGGGGTGTTGCGCGCCGTCGTGACGGGCTCGGCCGATGCCATGGCGGCGGCCAGGCCGCAGCTGCGCGCGGCGGTGCGCGCGCGGGTGCTGGGGCTGATCCGCGAGCAGCTCGGCTCGGCCCGCCTCACGCCCGAGCGGCTGTGCCGACCGGCCGGGCTGTCGCGCACCCAGCTCTACCGGGTGTTCGAGGCGGATGGCGGCGTCGCGCGGGCGATCCTGCGGGAACGGCTGCGGCAGATGGCGCGCGCCCTCGGCGATCCGGCGGAGCGGCGCACGATCGCGCAGGTGGCCGAGGCCTGCGGCATGCCCGATGCCTCGGCGGCCGGCCGCGCCTTCCGGCGGGAGTTCGGCGTCACGCCCGGCGATTTCCGCGAGGAGGCGCTGGGGCTTGGCCGGGCGCCACCGCGCCGCGAGGAGGCGGGCGCACCACCGGCCACGCTTTCGGAGATCCTTCGCCGCCTGCGTGCATGAGCACGCGGCGGCTCAGAAGGAGCCGAACAGTGACCCGAGCAGGATCACCGCGACCAGCGCCGCGATGGAGCTGACGATCGCCACCACGACGATGTCGAGGTAGCTCTCGCGGTGCGTGCAGCCGCAGACGGCGAGCAGGGTGATGACGGCGCCGTTGTGCGGGAGGATGTCCAGCGTGCCGGCGCCGATGACGGCGATGCGGTGCAGCAGGCCGGGGTCGATCCCCTTCTCGGCGGCCAGGGCCATGT
>CAYNYQ010000115.1:0-13546 GCA_964401305.1 uncultured Acetobacteraceae bacterium
GGCCGCGCAGGGCGGAGTGCCGCGCCGCACCTGCCTTGCCCTCCGCGCCGCCGCGGCGCGGCGCGCCGAGGCCGAGGCGGAGCCGCGCCAGCAGCCCGGGCGGAATGGCCGCCGCCGCGGCCGCGAGCACCATCTCGCGCAGCGTCTCGGGGTCGGGCGCGTCGTGCTCCTCCTCCGCCTGCTGCTGTTCGGGCTCGGGCGGCGGATCGGGCGGCGCCTCGGCCTCCGGCGACTCCGGCGGGGCGGGCAGGCAGGTGGCGCGCGGCGCCAGCACCAGGCGCGCGGCGAGGGCGGCGTCCTCCTCGGTAACCACCGCGCGCCCGGCCAGCGCCGCCGCGGCACAGGCCGCCCGCAATGCCAGCACCGGGGCGCGCAGCGAGGCGATGCCGAGCGCCATGGCCGTGCCGCAGAGCGCCTCCAGCACCGAGTCATCGGCGC
The DNA here is from genome assembly GCA_964401305.1 of uncultured Acetobacteraceae bacterium. Classification (GTDB taxonomy): domain Bacteria; phylum Pseudomonadota; class Alphaproteobacteria; order Acetobacterales; family Acetobacteraceae; genus JAIEOP01. The sequence goes on from CAYNYQ010000115.1 coordinate 439, forward strand.
GGACGGCGCCGAGCGCGGCACGCGCCGCCGGCACTGCCGCCGCCAGCGGCACCACCACCGCCGCCTCGCGCGGATGCACGGCATCGAGGGCGAGCGCGAAGGCCAGGCGCTCGGCCAGGGCGCCGGGCGGCCGCTCCTCCGGCGCCACGCCCTCGTCCAGCGCGACGACGCCGAAGCGCGCCGGGGCGCGCAGCGCGAGCCCGTCGCGCTCCGCCGCGACCTCGCGCGCATCCATCACGGCGGCGATGCGGGCGGCGGTGCCCGCCGGCAGGCGCTCGGCCATGGCCAGCAGCAGCAGGCCGCCATCCGCCTCGGCCAGCAGCCCGCGCTCGGCGACAGCGCGCCCGGCCTGCAGGGTGGCCGCCATGTCGAGCCCGCCGAGCAGCCGGCTGTCTGGCACGCTGTGGGGCACCCGCCGCATCGGCGCCTCGGCCGGCAGCAGGCGGCGGAGCAGGGCGAGCCAGGCCTCGCGCACGGGGCCGGGCGCGGCGCGCAGCACGGCGCCGCCGAGGCCGCAGGGATCGACCGCCAGCAGGCAGGCAGCCGTCGCGGCCTCCTGCCACGGGGCCGGGGCGGGCGAGGCAGGCGGCGGATCCCAGCCGTGCCGCGGCGGTTCCGCGACCGCGTTCACGCCCCGAAGGCTTCCTCGAGCGCGCGGGCGACGCGCGTGTCGCCGGCGGCCTCGTCGAGCGGGTTGCGGCGCAGCCGGTGCCGCAGCGCGGGCGGGGCGACCTGGCGCAGATGCGCATCCGCGACCGTCGCATCGCCCTCGAGGGCGGCAAAGGCGCGGGCGGCGCGGATCAGGGTCAGCTCGCCGCGAAGCCCGTCCGTGCCGAGGGCGATGCAGAGCTGCGCCGCGCGCTCGATCGCTGCGTCGGGCACCACGACCTCGTCGATGCGCTTGCGGGCGGCGAGGATGCGCCGGCGCGTCGCCGCCTGGTCCTTCTCGAAGCGGGCCGCGAAGCCGTCCGGATCGCGCTCGTAGGCGTCGCGGCGGCGCACGACCTCGACGCGGGTCGGCAGGTCGGTCGGCGTGCGGACCTCGACCGAGAGGCCGAAGCGGTCCAGCAGCTGCGGCCGGAGCTCCCCCTCCTCCGGGTTGCCGCTGCCGATCAGCACGAAGCGCGCGGGATGGCGGACCGAGATGCCCTCGCGCTCGACGATGTTCTCGCCCGAGGCGGCGACGTCGAGCAGCAGGTCCACCAGGTGATCCTCCAGCAGGTTCGCCTCGTCGATGTAGAGGAAGCCCCGATGGGCGCGGGCCAGCAGGCCGGGCTCGAAGGACTTCACGCCCTCGGCCAGGGCGCGCTCCACGTCCAGCGCACCGACCACGCGGTCCTCGGTCGCGCCGAGCGGCAGGTCGACGACCGGCACCGGCACCTGCACGGCCTTGGGCTTGCCACCGGCCGCGAGCGTCGCGCGGCAGGATTCGCAGAGCGCGGCCGGGTCGGCGGCGGGGTCGCAATTGTAGCGGCAGCCCTGCACCACCCGCATCGGCGGCAGCAGCGCGGCCAGCGCCCGCACCGTGGTGGACTTGCCGGTGCCGCGATCGCCGAAGGCCAGCACGCCGCCAATGCCGGGATCCACCGCGGCGATCAGCAGCGCCAGGCGAAGCTCGTCCTGGCCGACGACGGCGGAGAAGGGATAGGGGACGCGCACGGGATTCCAGCCGGGATAGGGATTCCGCACCTATTCCAGCACGGCCCGGGGATGCTTGCGAGGGGGATTGTCAGGCGATCCTGACAGTGGTTCCGCCGGTCGTGCGACCGGCCGGAACGACAGCGGCGGGCGCCCGACCGGGCCGCCCGCCGCTCTCGCCGTTCCGCCACGACCCTGGACGCGGCCGCGGCCGCAGCCCGGGCCGCGCCGGTGGATCAGGTCTTCGGCGCCCAGGCGCCGCACCAGCCATTCGGGGCGATCGGGCCCTCGACGATGGCGCAGGCATTGGGCGGCTGCCAGTGCGTGCAGTTGTCGCAGCGCTGGTCGCCCTTCGGGCTGTCCTGGTACATGATCAGGTTCTTCGCCAGCTTCTGCTGGGCCGCTGCCTCGCGCACGACGACCCCGCCCGCGGCGGCCGCAAGCCCGGCCCCGAGAATGGCCCGACGGGCCGCTACACGCCTGAAGTCGGTCAAGATCGACCTCCCATGGTTGAAACCCCCGCCAGATGGGAGCATCCGGCGGCTTGACAATGGTGCCCCGACGACCCGGGCGGGCCCGTCAGGCGGCGCGCCGGAGGCTGAACTGCGCCCAGATGTCCGACAGCGCCCCGAGCAGGTGCTCGATGTCGGCGGCGGTATGGAGCGGCGAGGGCGTGAAGCGCAACCTCTCGGTGCCCCGCGGCACGGTCGGGTAGTTGATCGGCTGCACGTAGACGCCGTAGCGGTCGAGCAGCAGGTCGCTGATCTGCTTGCAGATGACCGGGTCGCGCACCATCACCGGCACGATATGGCTCGGGTTGTCGAGATGGGGGACGCCGAGGGCATCGAGCCCGCGGCGCAGCGTGGCGACATTGGCATGCATGCGCTCACGCTCCGCGGCGCTGCCCTTCAGGTGCCGGATCGCCGTGGCCGCGCCGGCGGCGACCGCGGGCGGCAGGGCGGTGGTGAAGATGAAGCCCGAGGCGAAGCTGCGGACGAAGTCGCACATCGCCGCCGTGCCCGCGACATAGCCGCCGATGACGCCGAAGGCCTTGGCCAGCGTGCCCTCGATGACGGTCAGGCGATGCGCGAGCCCCTCGCGCTCGGAGATGCCGCCGCCGCGCGGGCCGTAGAGGCCGACCGCGTGCACCTCGTCGAGATAGGTCATGGCGCCGAACTCGTCGGCGAGGTCGCAGAGCGCGGCGATCGGCGCGATGTCGCCGTCCATCGAGTAGACCGATTCGAAGGCGATGAGCTTCGGCACCTCCAGCGGGATCTGCTCGAGCTGCCGGCGCAGGTCGCCGAGGTCGTTATGCGCGAAGACCCGCCGCTCCGCCCGGCTGTGGCGGATGCCCTCGATCATGGAGGCGTGGTTGCCCTCGTCGGAGAGGATCACGCAGCCCGGCAGGCGGCCCGCCAGGGTCGAGAGCGTCGCCCAGTTCGACATGTAGCCCGAGTTGAACAGCAGCGCCGCCTCGGTGCCGTGCAGGTCGGCGAGCTCGCGCTCGAGCATGACGTGGTAGTGGTTGGTGCCGCCGATGTTGCGCGTGCCGCCGGCGCCGGCGCCGCAGCGGTCGAGCGCCTCGTGCATCGCCGCGAGCACCGCCGGGTGCTGTCCCATGCCGAGATAGTCGTTGGAGCACCAGACGGTGACCTCGACCGGGTCCTGGCCGTTGCCGCGATGGTGCAGGGCGCGGGGGAAGCTGCCGGCCTGGCGCTCGAGGTCCGCGAAGACCCGGTACCGGCCTTCGCGACGGAGGCCGTCGAGCTGCTTGCGGAAGAGCGCTTCGTAGTTCATGGCCATTGTCCTCCGTCCAGGCGTGGCGTGCGCCGATCGCACATCGGTTGCGGCGCGCGCCAGGCGCGCCCTGTTGGTTGCGCGCGGCCGGCGCGCAGCGGAGCCTTGGTCCGGCAGGCCATCCGAGGCAGCGCGGGGACGCGCATGCCGCTCATGCGGGCAGCGGCAGGGCAGCGCCCCGCGCCTCCAGCGCCGCCCGCAGCCGCGCCCCGTCCAGGCCACGGCCGGTCGCGCTGATCCGGGGTTCCTCGCCCTCGCCGGCGCTGGCGAGGGCAACGAGCCCGGCGCGCCCCTCGGCGAGCTGGAAGCGGAACCAGCCCGCCGCATCGGCCGCGCGCACCAGGCCGTGCAGTTGCTCGACCTGGCCGAAATCGCCCTGTGCCGCCGAGGCCAGCACGCGGGTCAGCGTCGCCGCGTCGCAGGGTGCATCGAGCGGCGCGGCGAAGCTCGCCGTCGCGGCCGGATCGCCGCGGCGGGCAAGGTACCAGCTCCACAGCCGCTCAAAGGGCAGCGGCAGCACCAGGAACCAGTGCTCCAGCATGCCGAGGGCGAGCAGCACGCCTAGCAGCGCCAGCGCCGTCGGCTCCTCCGCCGCGGCGGCGGCGCGGAAGACCAGCACGCAGGCGATCGTCGTCGCCGTGACCGAGACCGGGAAGAGCAGGTTCATCGGCCGCCGGCGGAAGAAGCTCGCCAGGTGGCGGAGATGGTCGGGCAGGAACTGCTCGCCGAGGTTCCTGACGCCGAGGAAGAGGTTGAGCTTGGCGCTCTGCCGCATGGCCCAGAGCGCGAGGAAGGTCCAGAGCCCGAGCTGGTTCGCCTCGCCCCAGGTTACGGCGAGGACGGCCGCGGCGACGGCGATGATCGCCAGCTCATGGTGCAGGATGGCGCCGAGCGCGAGGCGGAAGCGCTGCCAGCCCTGCGCCCCGGGCGGGCAGGGCGCGGCGGAGGGGCCGGTGATGAAGCCCGTGAGGAACCCCGTCTCCACCCAGGCCCAGGCCAGCAGGGCGCAGGTGAAGGCGCAATAGGCGCCGAGCGCGCTGGTGTCGTCCGCGCTCGCCGCCAGCCCGACGAGCCCTGCCACCAGCATGGCCGTCGCGCCCAGCATGCTCCAGCGGAAGGTGCCGCGCGGCAGGCCATCGAGCCACAGGATCGCGCCGGTGGTGAACCACCAGAGGAAGACCGTGTAGACCGCCGGAATGGCGAAGTCGGCCATGCGCTGCGCGCCCCCCTGCCCCGTCTACCAGGCCGGCGCCAGGCGGATGTCCCGCGGCAGCTCGTGCTTCTTCACCGGCTGCAGGTAGAGCCGCAGCAGCGTCGCGCCCGCCGCGGCGGTGAGCCCGAGGCGCCGCAGCCGCCCCGTGATGCCACCCTTCGCCTTGGCCTCGCCCATCGCCTCGGTAATGCGGAACAGCCGGTCGAGGCCGGCGCGGAAGGCCGGGCTGCCGGTGTCGAGCACCATCGGGAAGACCTGCTTCGACACTTCCGAGCAGATCTCGAAGACGCGGTGGTCGTACTCCGTCGCGTCCATCCCGAGCGCCTTGTGGAATTCGGGCCGGGCATGGTCGCGCACGTACATCGTGGCGTAGACGGCGAGCAGGAAGAAGCGGATCCAGAGGCGGTTCAGCCCGCTCAGCAGGCCGGGGTTGGCGCGCATCAGCAGGGCGAAGGCCTCGCCGTGGCGGAACTCGTCGTTGCACCACTGCTCGAACCAGTTGAAGATCGGGTGGAAGCGCAGCTCCGGGTGCCGCTCGAACTGGCGGAAGATGGTGATGTAGCGCGCGTAGCCGATCTTTTCGCTGAGATAGGTGGCGTAGAAGATGAACTTCGGCTGGAAGTAGGTGTACTTCTTCGCCTTGGTGAGGAAGCCGAGGTCGACGCCGATGCCGATATCCTTCAGCGCGTCGTTGATGAAGCCGGCGTGGCGCGCCTCGTCCCGGCTCATGTAGCCGAACAGGGCCTTCATGTCGGGATTCTTCACCCGCTTCTTGATCTCGGCATAGAGTACGCAGCCGGAGAACTCGGCGGTGACGGAGCTCACCAGGAACTCCACGACTTCCTGGCGCAGCCCCTCGGGCAGGTCCTCGAGACGGAAGGCGTCGAAGGCCTCGGTGCGGACGAAGTGACCCTTGTTCACGTCCGCCTCGAACTCGGCCATCAGCCGGTCCCACTCGGCGCGCACCGGCGTCACGTCGAGCCGGTCCATGGCGTCGAAGTCGGTCGTGTAGAAGCGCGGGGTCAGCACGGTGTCGCGCAGCGCGAGGCGCGTCGTCTCCTCGGAGAGCGCCTCCTTGGTCGCCGGCATCGGCGGGGTGACGGCGTTCACGACAGCGCCTCCCGCGGCTCGAAGCCGACATGGTAGAGCTCGCCGATGTCGAGCAGCGCGACCAGCGGCGTGAAGCGACGGTCGAACCAGCCGCCGCGCGTCACGGTGGCGCGGCACTGCGTCACCACCCGCTCGCCGTAGCCGACCGCGGTCGGCGCGCCATGCACCACCACGGTGTCGCCGGGGCGGATGTCGATGCCCTCCGGGATCGCGTGGGCGTGCAGGCTGTCGAAGCTGCGCTCCACGTCGACATGGCAGGTGATCTCGATGCGGCTGCGCCCGAGCAGCCAGTCCAGGGCCTTGCTCATCCTCCATCTCCTCCAGCGTTCAGCAGGGATTGGAAGGTCTCCACCTGGGTCTGGCCGAAGGCCAGCAGGTCCACGACGCGGCCAGTCGCCGTGTCCTCCAGGGTGAGTCTTCCCTCGGACCAGCGGGTCACCCGGAAGGGTGCCGCGGGGCCGATCTCGCCGCGCTTGCGCTCACGGACCAGACCGCGAAGCGTCGCACGGACGAAGCCGTTGGTGCCGGGCGCGAGATCCGCGACCTCGGCACCGTTCCTGGCATCGCGCACGGTGATGCCACCGTCGTCGCGGTCCTCGAAGAAGAGGTCGCGCACCGCGATGGCGCGTCCCTCCACCGGCACCGGAGCGGGCGTGCCCTGCAGGCGCACCAGGCCGATGATGCCGAGCGCGACGGCCAGCAGCGCCGCCGCGGCGATCATCGGCGAGCGTGCCCTGATCTCCTGCATCGTCGCGGCATTCGCCATCGCCATCGCTCCTCAGGCCGCCGCGGGCCGCAGCCCGCCGGCGCGGCGCGTTCCGGGCTCGGTGCTCGACGCGGGCACGGATTGCCCGGCGACGCTCGCCAGGGCGCGCGACAGCGCCTGCGCCGCCGCCTCCGGCTCGGGCAGGGCGCGCAGCATCGGCACCGGGTCGCGCAGGCGCCAGGGCCGCGCATGCGGCCAGAGCATCAGCCAGGCGATGCGATGCGGCGGCGCGAGGCCGATCGCGATGTCGCCCGTGCCATCGGCATGGCGGCGCAGATCGGCCGACTGCACCGCGCCGAAGGGCAGGTTGATCGTCAGCGGCAGCGCCACGCCGATGCGCAGCACGAGGCGCTGCGAGGTCAGCGTGTAGACCGTGGTGCGCGCGACCAGCACGGCATAGAGCAGCAGCAGCGCAACCGGCACCGCGCCGATCAGCAGCAGCCAGACCGCGCCCGCGAGCGCCTCCGTCACCGGCGCGCCCTCGCCGAGCAGGGCCCAGCCGCGCCAGGCGGCGAGCACGGCGAAATAGGCGCCGATCCAGCGCAGGCGCAGCGCGTGCCGCGCGAAGGCACGCCATTGCGGCGCCCCCTGCCAGAGCAGCACCTCGCCCTCGGGCAGGCTCTCCGGCAGCCCGCGGACCGGCTCGTAGCCGTGCTCGGTGAGGATCGGCGGGCGGGTCACAGCAGCGGCCCCAAGCGGTCCGGCGTGGCGTACATGTGGCCGCCAGCGAAATAGGCGCTGATCACATCCTCCTCGAGCAGGGTGATCTGGTCGGGATTGCGCAGGCCTGGCGCCTCGGCGAATTGCGCGGCGGTGACGGAGGCGACGCCGACCTCCCGCTTCGTCGCATCGATCGTCGCCAGCAGCATCGGGAAGACGACGCGGCGGCTGCCGGAGGGGCCGGGAAGCTCGGCCTCGAGGTAGCGCACGAAGGTCTCCGACCTGTCGATCCAGGCATCGACGACGGTGCCGCCCACCCGGCCATCGGCGCAGACCACGCGCATGCCGCGCGGGTCGGGGTCTTCCTCGGCCAGGTAGTAGCCCTCGGCGACGCGCAGCGGCACGATCTTCGGGAGCTGGTGATCGAAGGTGAGGTCGGGCACGTCCGCGCGCTGCGCCCAGGCTGCGGGACCGATGCCGTCCTTCATCGGGTTGCCGGTCGGCACCAGCGGCGCGCCCTGGAAGCCGGCGGCCGGAACGGCGAGGCCCGTGAGGTCGCGCTCGACGCGACGCGGCTCCTCGGCGCCGGCATGGGCAAGGAGGAACTTCTTGGGCGGCGGGATGTCGGGGAAGCCCTGCACGATCACGCCCTTGCGATCGGTCTCGAGCGGGTAGCCCTCGCGCTTGTTCTCCCGGTGCAGGTAGTAGATCAGCCCGGCGAAGAAGAACCAGAACAGGTAGAGGGTGACAAAGGCCAGGTCGTAATGCTGGGTCAGCATCGCACGCACCTCATGGGCTGACAGGTTGCCGCGCGTGCCCCGCGGCGAGGTCAAGGCGTTGTTGTTGCGGCAGCGCGGCGCCGCCCACAGGGCGCACCAGGGGGCCGACGGCGACGAGGGTGGCGAAGAGCAGCACCACCTCGAACAGGTAGACGGCGACGTAGCCGGTGGCCGGGCCGTGCAGCGCTTCCCCAAGCAGGCCCGCCTCGCCGAGCGCGGAGATGCCGTCGCGCAGCGGGCCCGAGAGCGCCACCGCAAGCCCCGCGGCCGTCGCCTGCACTGCGCCCCAGGCACCGAGCGCGAGGCCGACCTGCTCGGCCGGCGCGACCTGCATGCAGGCGGTCAGCGTGCCATGCGCGAAGAGCCCGGCGCCGAAGCCGATCATCGCGGTGCCGACGGCGAAGACCACACCGCTGTCGAGCGGCGCCGAGAGGGCCACGACGACGAAGGCGAAGGCGCCGAAGAGCGCTCCGATGCCGGCCGTGCGATGCGCATCGGCGCCACGGCCGATCCCGCGCGCCGCGAGGACGAAGCCGATCACCCCGCCCGCCGCGAAGAGCGCCGTCAGCCCCGTGGTCTCGGCCACCGCCATGCCGAGCACCTGGCCGCCATAGGGCTCGAGCAGCACGTCCTGCATGGCGAAGCCGAAGGTGCCGAGGCCCGTCGCCACCAGGCGGCGGCTCCAGTCGCCGTGCCGGCGGAGATCGGCCCAGGCCTCCTGGAAGCCGGGCCGGTAGCGGTCGGCCCGCGTCAGGTGCGGGTTGCGCGCCTCCTGCTTCCACATGGCGAAGAGGTTCAGCACGAGCGCCAGCACCGCCGCGCCCTGGATCACCTGGATCAGCCGGATCTGGCTGAACTCGGCCAGCGCCAGGCCGAAGCCGATCGCGCTGAGCACCATCCCCAGCAGCAGCATCACCGAAAGCAACGCCACGACCTTCGCCTGCACATGCCGCGGCGCGAGATCCGTCGCCAGCGCGAGCCCGGCCGTCTGCACCGTGTGCATGCCGCCACCGACCAGCAGGAACGCGAGCGTCGCGGCCACCGGTCCGACCCAGGCCGGCCCCGTGGTGTCGCCCGAGAGCACGATCAGCGCGAAGGGCATGACCGAGAAGCCGGCATACTGCGCCAGGGTGCCGAGCCAGAGATAGGGCACCCGGCGCCAGCCCAGCACCGAGACGTGCATGTCCGAGCGGAAGCCGATCAGCGCTCGGAACGGCGCGAAGAGCAGCGGCAGCGCGACGAGGATCGCCACCATCCAGGCCGGCAGGTGCAGCTCCACGATCATCACGCGGTTCAGCGTGCCGATGAGGAGGACCGAGGACATCCCGACGGTGAGCTGGAACAGCGAGAGCCGGAGCAGCCGGCGCATCGGCAGCTCCTCCGTCGCCGCGTCGGCGAAGGGCAGCCAGCGCGGCGTCACGCGCATCCACTGCGAGGAGAGGCCGCCCTCGCCCTTCATGACCGGACGAGCTCCATCGCCTGGCTGGTGTAGAAGCCACTGGCGATCCGCCGCGTGCGCCCGACATGCCAGCCGCGCAACAGCGGCTCGCCGCCGATCAGGCGCCGCAGCACCGTCTCCGCCACGGGCTCGATGGCCGGCGCGCGGTCGCCGCGCGGGAAGAGCCGGCCGACGGCATGCATCGCCGCCAGCGGCGCGGTGCGCGGTGCGAAGGTGAAGAGGATCGAGTGCCGGGTGCGCGGCGCGAAGCCGGCGAGGACGCGCACGGCATCCTCCGCGCGGTAGTGGATCAGGCTATCCATGGCGACGACGTGGTCGAAGGCGCCGTGCGCGGGGTCGAGCATGTCCCCGACGCGGAACTCGACATGGCCGGCGCCGAAGCTCTGCTGCGCCCGCTCCCCGGCCAGGCCCACCAGCGTCGCGGCCAGGTCGACGGCAAGGACATCGGCGCTGCGCCCGGCCGCGGCCTCGATCGCCAGCGCACCGGTGCCGCAGCCGGCATCGAGCAGCCGCGCGCCGCGCATCTCCGCCGGCAGCCAGGAGAGCAGCGTCCGCCGCATCTCCTCGCGCCCGGCCCGGACGGTCGCACGGATGCCGCTGACCGGCGCGTCGGAGGTCAGCCGCTTCCAGGCCTCGGCCGCCGTGCGGTCGAAGTAGGTCTCGATCTGGCTCCGGCGGGCGGCGTAGCTCGCGGTCGGCATCTCAGTCGAATCCCAGCAGATCGAAGATCTCGCGGTCGCGCAGCGGCTCCGCCTCGAGGCCTTCGGTGCCGCTCCAGAGGCTCTCGGCCAGGCGGATGTACTCCTGCTGCACGGCCTCGAGCGCCGGCGAGGACTCCATCTCGAAGAGCGTCGCCTTCTTCAGGCGGGAGCGGCGGATCACGTCGAGATCGGGGAAATGCGCCAGCGTCCGCATGCCGGTCGCGCCGTTGAACCGCTCGATCTGGTCGGTCGCGGCGCTGCGGTTGGCGATGACGCCGCCGATGCGCACCGGGTAGTTCTTCCCCTTGGCCTTGATCGCCGCGACGATGCGGTTCATGGCGAAGATGCTATCGAAGTCGTTGGCCGCGACGATCAGCCCGCGCTCGGCGTGCAGCAGCGGCGCGGCGAAGCCGCCGCAGACCACGTCGCCGAGAACGTCGAAGATGACGACGTCGGTCTCCTCCAGCAGGTGATGCTCCTTCAGCAGCTTCACCGTCTGGCCGACCACGTAGCCGCCGCATCCCGTCCCCGCCGGCGGCCCGCCCGCCTCGACGCACATGACGCCGTTGTAGCCCTCGAACACGAAATCCTCGGCGCGCAGCTCTTCGGCGTGGAAATCCACCGACTCCAGCACGTCGATCACGGTCGGGATCAGCCGCTTGGTGAGGGTGAAGGTGCTGTCGTGCTTCGGGTCGCAGCCGATCTGCAGCACCCGCTTGCCGATCTTCGAGAAGGCGACCGACAGGTTGGAGGACGTCGTGCTCTTGCCGATGCCGCCCTTGCCGTACACCGCGAAGACCTTGGCATTGGTGGCGCCCAAGTCGGGGGCGGCGTGGACCTGCACGCTGCCCTCGCCGTCGCCGCGCTGCGGCAGGTTGGGTCGTCGGGTGATGACGGTCATGCTGCTGCGGCTCCCACCGAGACGCCCTCCAGGCGATCCTCGAGCTCCTCGCCGGCGTGGCGCAGGCGCTCGAGCATTTCATTGTCCGGCTGCCAGTAGCGGCGCTCATGGGCCTCGATGAGGCGGTTGGCGATGCGCACCGAGGCGGTCGGGTTCAGCTTCGCCAGCCGCTCGCGCATCGCCGGATCGAGCATGTAGGTCTGCGCGAGGTGCTGGTAGACCCAGGGCGCCACCTGCCCGGTCGTGGCCGACCAGCCCATGGTGTTGGTGACGTGCTCCTCGATCTGCCGCACGCCCTCGTAGCCATGCGCCAGCATGCCCTCGTACCACTTGGGGTTCAGCGCGCGGGTGCGCGTCTCGAGCGCCACCTGCTCGGAGAGCGTGCGCACCGTGCCGGCGCCGCGGGTCTGGTCGCCGACATAGACCGTGGCGTCCGCGCCGCCGCGCGCCCGGCGTACGGCACGGCTGACACCGCCCAGCGTGTCGAAGTACTGGTCGAGGGTGGTAACGCCGAGCTCGACGCTGTCGAGGTTCTGGTAGGTGACCTCGACGCTGGCCAGCACCGCCGAAAGCACCGCGTCCTGCCGCACCGGCCGGCCGTCGACGCCATAGGCGAAGCCCTTCCGCTTCACATAGGCATCGGCCAGCTCATCCTCCTCGCCCCAGGCGCCACTTTGCAGCAGGAGGTTGACGTTCGCCCCATAGGCGCCGTCGGCATTGCCGAAGACGCGCAGCGCAGCTGCGGCGATCGTGCCGCCATGCGCCGCGACATGGGCCAGCGCGTGCTTGCGCACGTAGTTCAGCGATTCCGGCTCCTCGGACTCGGCGGCGAGCAGCGCGGCCTCCGCAAGAAGCCGCGTCTGCAGCGGCAGCAGGTCGCGGAAAATGCCCGAGAGCGTCATCATGACGTCGATGCGCGGGCGGCCGAGCTGCTCCAGCGGCACGAGGCGCGCGCCGCAGACCCGGCCGTAACTATCGTGCCGCGGCTCGGCGCCCAGCAGCCAGAGCGCCTGCGAGATCGGCCCGCCTTCCGTCTTCAGGTTGTCGGTGCCCCAGAGCACGATGGCGACCGTCTCGGGCGGCGCGCCATCACCATCGGCCGCGTGGCGCGCGAGCAGGCGCTCGGCCTGGCGCCGGCCATCCTCCACGGCGAAGGCCGAGGGGATGCGGAAGGGGTCGAAGCCGTGCAGGTTGCGCCCGGTCGGCAGCACGGCCGTGGTGCGCAGCAGGTCCCCGCCCGGTGCCGGGCGCAGGTAGCCACCGTCCAGCGCATGCAGCACCGCCGGGATCTCGTGGTCCTCGGCCATGAGCGCATCGAGCCGCGCACGCTCGGCAATGTCCGCGATGCCGGCGGCATCGAGCATCTCCGCGCGCTGCTCGGCGCCAGGCGGCCGGCCGATCACGTGCAGCCCATGCGGGATGAGCGAGTACTCCATCTCCAGCAGCGCCTGCGCCAGGCGCTGGATCTCGGCCGGCGCCTCCGCCTCGGTCCAGGCCGGCTCGGCCGCGGCGAGCTCAAGCTCCGCCGCCTGCGCCTGCACAAGCGCGGTCAGCGCCTCACGCTGCGTGGCATCGGTGTCCGGCGCCTGCGAGCGCCAGCGATCGAGCGAGGCCTTCAGGTCGAGCAGCCCTCGATACAGCCCGGCCTGCGCGATCGGCGGCGTCATGTGGCTGATCAGCGTCGCCGCGGCGCGGCGCTTGGCCAGCGCGCCCTCGGAGGGATTGTTCGAGGCGTAGAAGTAGAGATTGGGCAGGTCGCCGATCAGCCGGTCCGGCCAGCATGCGGCGGAGAGGCCCGCCTGCTTGCCCGGCATGAACTCCAGCGCACCATGCGTGCCGAAATGCAGCACGGCGTGGGCGGCAAACTCCTCGCGGATCCAGCGGTAGAAGGCGGCGAAGGCGTGGGTCGGCGCGAAGCCCCGCTCGAAGAGCAGGCGCATCGGATCGCCCTCCCAGCCGAAGCCGGGCTGGATGCCCACGAAGACATTGCCGAAGCGCGCGCCCAGCACCTGGATCGCCGCGCCGTCACTCTGCTGCCGTCCTGGCGCCGGGCCCCAGACCGCCTCGATCTCGCGCAGCCAGGG
>CAYNYQ010000116.1:0-13500 GCA_964401305.1 uncultured Acetobacteraceae bacterium
CCGGCCTGCAAGTCGCGCGCGGCGCGAGCGATCGGCAGCGCGCCGAGAGGCTTCATGGAAGCTTCATCATGCCGGCTGACGATTCGACTATGCTGGAATCATGATGGCTGACCAAGCGGCCGAAGCCTTCACCGCGCTCGGCCAGGCGACACGGCTGGAGATCATGCGCGCCCTGCTCGCCGGCGGGCCGAGCGGGCTTGCGGCCGGCGAGATCGCCACGCGCCTCGGCGTGCCGCCTTCGACGCTGTCCTTCCATCTGCGCGCGCTGGAGCAGGCGGGGCTCGTCGCCCCGACCCGGCAGGGCCGGAACCTGATCTACGCCGCGCAGGTCCTGCGCCTGCGCGAAATCCTCGCCTTCCTCGCCGAGGCCTGCTGCGGCGGCGAGCCCGACCGCTGCGGTGACCTCGCCCGCCTCTTCGACACCCCTCTGGAGAAAGCCCCGATGCCGTCGACGCCGCCGGTGTTCAACGTGCTGTTCCTCTGCACGCGCAACTCCGCCCGCTCCATCATGGGCGAGGCGATCCTGAACCGGATCGGCCAGGGCCGCTTCCAGGCCTTCTCCGCCGGTTCCGACCCTTCGGAGACCGGACCGCTGCCGGAGGTGCTGAGCCAGCTCAAGGCCCTCGGCCACGACGTCTCCGGCCTGCGGTCGAAGTCCTGGGACGAGTTCACCGGGCCCGGCGGCCCGAGGATGGATTTCGTCATCGCGCTCTGCGACACGCTGGCCGGCCAGGTCTGCCCCGATTTCGGCGAGACGACGATGACCGCCGCCTGGCCGCTGCCCGACCCGGCCAAGTTCACCGGCAACGCCGCCGAGCGCGCCACCCTGCTGAACGAACTCTACGCCGCGCTCAAGCGCCGGCTCGACATCTTCATGAGCCTGCCCTTCGCGTCGCTCGACCGCATGGCGCTGAAGGCCCGCATCGACGAGCTGGCGCAGCCGCTCGCCGCGGTCCGCTGAGATGGCAATGCGCGTCGGCATCAGCGGCATGGGGCGCATCGGGCGGCTCGCGCTGCGCGCCGCCATGGGCGCCGCGGAACGGCCGGAGGACGACCCGCGCCGCGGCAACCGGCTGGACGTCGTGCACCTGAACGAGATCAGGGGCGGCGCCGAGGCCTGCGCGCATCTGCTGGAATTCGACAGCGTGCAGGGCCGTTGGCGCAGGCCGATCGCGGCGGAGGGCAAGGCCGCCCTTCGCATCGGCGACCGGTCCCTGTCCTTCTCGGACCATGCCGACCCGGCCGAGATTCCCTGGGGCGATCTCGGCGTGGAGCTGGTGCTGGAATGCACCGGGAAGTTCCTCGCGCCCGAGACGCTGGAAGGCCATCTCAGGCGCGGCGCGAAGCGGGTGATCGTGGCGGCGCCGGTGAAGTTCGACAGCGTGCTGAACGTGGTGGTCGGCGTGAACGAGCACCTCTACGACCCGGCCCGGCACCGCATCGTCACCGCCGCCTCCTGCACCACGAACTGCCTCGCCCCGGTGGTGAAGGTGGTGCACGAGGCGATCGGCATCCGCCATGGCCAGATCACCACCATCCACGACCCGACCAACACCAACGTCGTGGTGGATGCGCCGCACCGGGACCTGCGCCGGGCGCGCTCGGCGATGCTGAGCCTGCAGCCGACCACGACGGGCAGCGCGACGGCGATCGCCCTGATCTACCCGGAGCTGAAGGGCAAGCTGAACGGCCACGCCGTCCGCGCGCCGGTGCTGAACGCCTCGCTCACCGATTGCGTCTTCGAGATGGCGCGCGAAACCGGCGCGGAGGAGGTGAATGCACTGTTCGCCGCCGCCGCCGCCGGGCCGCTCGCCGGCATCCTCGGGTATGAGACACGCCCGCTGGTCAGCGCGGACTATGCCCGCGACACCCGCAGCAGCATCGTGGATGCGCCGAGCACCATGGTCACCGACGGCACCCTGCTGAAGGTCTACGCCTGGTACGACAACGAGATGGGCTATGCCTGCCGCATGGTGGACCTGGCCTGCCACATGGCCGGGGCCGGGATCTGAGCCGATGAGCAGCAGCACGGCCGCGCCTTCGCCCGCCGCCTCCGCCGCGGGCCGCAACTACGCCATCGTGACCGCCGCCTACTGGGGCTTCACGCTGACCGATGGCGCGCTGCGGATGCTCGTGCTGCTGCATTTCTTCCGGCTCGGCTATTCGCCCTTCACGCTGGCCTTCCTGTTCCTCCTCTACGAGGCCGCGGGGATCGCGGCGAACCTGGTCGGCGGCTGGCTGGCCACGCGCTACGGCATCGCGCGCATGCTGGCGGTGGGGCTGGCGACGCAGATCGCCGGCTTCCTGATGCTGTCCGCGGTGTCGCCGGGCTGGTCGGCCGCGCTCTCGGTCGCCTGGGTGGTCGCGGCGCAGGGCGTCTGCGGCGTCGCCAAGGACCTGACCAAGACCGCGAGCAAGAGCGCGATCAAGCTGACGGCCGGCGAGGCCTCCGGCCGGCTGTTCCGCTGGGTCGCCTTCTTCACCGGCAGCAAGAACGCCATGAAGGGCGCCGGCTTCTTCCTGGGCGGCCTGCTGCTGGAGGCGCTCGGCTTCCGTTCGGCGCTCTGGCTGATGGCCGCCGCGCTGGCCGTGGTGCTCGCCGGCGTCCTGCTGTCGCTGCCGCCGATGATGGGCAAGGCCAGGGCGTCGAAATCGGTGAAGGAGTTCCTCGGCAAGAGCCGCGGGGTGAACCTGCTCGCCGCGGCGCGCGTGTTCCTCTTCGGCGCCCGCGACGTGTGGTTCGTCGTCGGGCTGCCGGTGTTCCTCTACGCCTCCGGCTGGACCTTCACGATGGTCGGCGGCTTCCTGGCGCTCTGGACGATCGGCTACGGCATCGTGCAGGCGGCCGCGCCGGCGGTGGTGCGCCGCAGCGAGGACGGCCTCTCGGCCGAGGTCCCCGCGGCGCGGCTCTGGTCGCTGGTCCTGGCCGCCCTGCCGGCCGCGTTGGCGGTTGCCCTCCTGGTGGAGACGCCCCGCCCCGACCTTGTCGTCGCCGTGGGCCTGGCGGTGTTCGGCTTCGTCTTCGCGGTGAACTCCTCCGTCCACTCCTACCTGGTGCTCGCCTATGCGGGTTCGGAGAAGGCGGCGGAGGATGTCGGCTTCTACTACGCCGCCAATGCCGCCGGCCGCTTCGGCGGCATCCTTCTCTCCGGCCTGCTCTACGGGATCGGCGGCCTCACCGCCTGCCTCGTCGGCTCGGCCGCCATGCTCGCGGCCTGCTGGGCCATCACGCTCGCGCTGCCGCAGGCCCGCGCCTGAGCGTGATCGCCGAAGGGCATAACGCCCGCAGGCGTGAATCACGCGACGAAACAACGCGCTGGACCACGATCCGCGATTCGCTCCTCGCGGATCGTGGTCAAGCGCGGCCTCAACCCCGACGGGATGCGGGAGAGCGGAGGCGAACTGCCCCGCCGGGACCGCCTCGGCGATGCGATGCGGGCCCTCGGTCCTGTCGTGGCGCCGTCCATGCCGGGACGGCCCCCGGGCTCGGCGAGGGAGGACGCGCCGGCAACCCGCGCTCGATTACCGGGCCGGGTGCACCCGGGCGCTGCGGCCCGCTCCTCCGGCCCGCAGGGGAAGCCGGGGCCACCGGGTTCAGCCGGGCCCGGGTGCGGCGGCGGCCCGCGTGAACATGATCGTCGTGCGCGTGCCCCGCCCCGGGCTCGACTCCACCTCCAGGCGCGCGCCGGCGTTCTGGCGCAGCGACTGGACGATCAGCGCGCCGAGCCTGCCGCGCCTCGGCCACGCGACGCCCGCGGGCAGGCCCACGCCGTCGTCGGCGACAAGGATGCGGCAGCCGCCACCGTGGGAAAGGCTGTGCAGGGTGATCGTGCCGCCCTCGCGGCCGGCGAAGGCATGCTTGAGCGCGTTCGTGAGCAGCTCGTTGACCACCATGCCCGTCGGCATGGCCACGTTCACCGACACCGGATAGGCATCGACCTTGAGCTCGAGCCTGATGCCCTCGGCCGCATGGGAACGCATCACCGACGCGGCGATCTCGCTCAGGTAGACGCCGAGGTCGACTTCGCCCGAGCGCGCCCCGTCCGCGTCCGACAGCAGCGCGTGGAGCAGCTGGACCGACTCGATGCGGCCGGCCAGCCGGTCGAAGGCCGCCGTGTCCATGCCACCGCGCGCATTGCGGGCCTCGATCCGCATCAGGGCGGTGACCATCTGCAGGTTGTTCTTGACCCGGTGCTGGACCTCGAGGAGCAGCGTGTCCCTTTCGCGCAGCTGCTGCTCCAGCTCCTCGCGCTGCTGCCTGTCGCGGGTGTCGACGGGCACCAGGGCGGCCAGCCGGTAGCGGGGGGTGCCGTCGTCGTCCTCGATGATGTTGGAGTATGCGTCGACGGCCACCGGGCCCTGCCTGCCGCGCTCGATCTCGAAGGTGCCGAGGAAGTCGCCCGCGGCAGTGATCGCCTGGCCAAGCCCACGCCCAAGCCCGGTGTCGGCGTCGCGGTCGCGGCCCGGCACGACGCTCCAGGGGCACGCCATGAGTTCGTCCGCGGACCTGCCGAGCGTCTTCTCGAACTCGGGGTTGGCATACACGATGATCTCGTCGTCCCGCATCTCGGAGACGGCGATCGCGATCGGCACCTGGTCCAGGAAGCGCCTGAAATGGTCGCTCTCGAGCGCGCCGGCGAGGTCCGGCGTCGCCAGCAACGTCCCGATGCGTCCCGTCTCGTCCTCGGCGTCGTCGGTCATGGTGGTCTCACGGTCCTTCAGGTCGCCATCCCGCGTGTCTCCGGCAGGCGCGTGTTCGGGCACTCCGGCAGGCGTCGCCGGTGGCAAGCGCCCGCACCGGCACGCTCATGCGGTCTTCCTGCAGGGCGGAAGGCGGCGGGGCTTGGCATTCTTGGATGGCTGCCGCGCGCGGCGCCGCACCTCGGCCGAGGCATCGACGGCCGGGCCGGGGCGGCGTGGGTCGCCCCGCGCGCGCCGCCCGGGTAGAGGGTAGCAGAGCCCTGCGCAGAAGGCCCGCGCTAATCGTGCGGTCTCGGTCGGCGCCTTCGTTCCGCGATGCGCAGCGCGGGACGGAGAGCGCGTCGCGCAGGGGTGGGGATGCACGCGCTGGCCTTCAACGCCCGCGCGAAGCCCGCGCGCATCGGTCGCCGCGCCGCGACGGCGACCTGGGGGGAGAGCCCGGGCGCCGGCCGGCAGCGTGTCCTGCCTGGCGGCCTCATCCCGTCGGGCTGCGTGGCGATCCGCGGATGGCGAGCGGGGCGATGACGGTCGCGGGAAGCGTCATGGTCGCGCGCAGCCCGCTTTCCGCGAAATCGGTGTCGATGCTGCCGCGAAGGTCATACCGCAGCTGGCGCTCGATGAGTTCCATGCCGAAGCCCCGGCGATCGACCGAGGCGGTGATCCGCGGCCCCCCGTCCTCGGTCCAGCGCAGCAGCACCTGCTGCGCCCGCTCTCCGCCCTCCAGCGTCCAGGCTACCCGCACGTGCCCGCGTTCCGTCGACAACGCGCCGTACTTCACCGCATTCGTCGCCATCTCGTGCAGCACCATGCCGAGCGCGAGCGCGGCCCTCGGCACCAGGCGCAGGGGCGCGCCCTCGATCACCAGGCGCTCGCCTTCCCTGACATAGGGCTCGAGCTCCCGCTCGACCAGCTCGTGCAGGTCGACGTCGCTCCAGCCGTGCTGGGAGACGAGCTCGTGCGCCCGCGCCAGCGCGCGGATGCGGCCGCCGAAGACCGCCTCGAACTGTTCCAGCGACGTGACGCGGCGCATCGTGCTCTTCGCCACCGCCTGCACGATCGCCAGCATGTTGCGGACGCGGTGGTTCAGCTCGTTCACCAGGGTGCCCAGCGCCTCGCCCTCGACCACCTTGGTGACGTCGATGAAGGTCGCGACCACGCCGTCCACCTCGCCCTCCGCGGTGCGGTAGGGCAGCAGACGCATCAGGTAGTGGGCATTGCCCCGGTGCGCCGTGACCCGGCGCTCCACCGCGACATGCCCGTCGAGGACGGCATGCGCCTCCTGCCACAGGTCCACGGCGTCGAGGGTGCTGGCGAAGTCCGTGATGGCCCGGCCGCGATCGGTCGGAATCAGGTTGACGATCGCAGACATCGCCGGCGTGAAGCTGCGCACCCGCAGGTTGCGGCCGAGGAAGACCGTCGCGATCTGCGTGCTGTCGAACAGGTTGCGCAGGTCGGCATTGGCCAGGTCGAGCTCGTCGATCTTGGTCGAAAGCTCCACGTTCGCCGTGCGCAGCTCCTCGTTCACGGACTGCAGCTCCTCCTTCGAGGTTTCCAGTTCCTCGTTGGCGGACTGCAGCTCCTCGTTGACCGAGACCATCTCCTCGTTCGCGGATTTCAGCTGCTCGGTCGCGGTCTCGTACTCCTCGTTGGTCGCCTGCAGCCGATCGCGCGCGTCGCGCAGCTCCCGCTCGAGCTGCGCGATGGCATCGTCGGCATGCGGATCGACCGCGCCGGGCTCGAGCGCCGGCGCCGCGACCGGCGGGCCGAGATCGGCGAACACCACGAGGAAGAGCGGATCGGCGCCGTCGCGCGCCGGCATCGGCGCTATCGTCAGGGCGATCGACTGGCGACGATCGTCGGCATCGATATCGACCCGTGGCCGCGTTACGCGACGCCGGGTCTCCACCGCCTCGCGCAGCGCGGCACGCAGGTCGAGGCGAAGCCCGCGGCGCGCCATCGAGAGCAGCTGGCGGCTCGGCGCCCCGGCCGCGGGCTCCAGGTACTTCCCGAGATGCGCCGACTGGTGCATCACGTCGCCATCCCGGTTCACCACCACATGGGCCGGGCTGAACTGGTCGAGGACGAAGGCGTCGGCCGCCTGGCGCAACTCCGTCCCGCCGCCGACGGGCGCGCGCGGCGCCGGACGCACGGCAAAGGGCTGCGCGCCGCTTCGCGCGGCGGGCTGCACGTTCAGCGGCACCGACCCGACGGGCGCGTGATCGCGGCGCCGGTAGATGTGGTGCGCCTTGTCCACCGCCGTGAAGAGATCGGCGTAGCGCGCGATGGTCTCGGCGACGCCGAGGAACAGGAAGCCGCCTGGGCGCAGCGCATAGTGGAACAGCGGGAGCACCGCATCCTGCAGCGTGCCGCCGAGATAGATCAGCAGGTTCCGGCAAGACACCAGGTCGATGCGGGAGAACGGAGCGTCGCGGATGACGCTGTGGGAGGAGAAGACGCAGAGTTCGCGCAGCTCCTTCGAGGCGACGTAGGATGCGCCCTCGGCGACGAAGTGGCGCGCCAGCCGCTGCGCCCCGACGCCGGACAGCAGCCCGGCGGGATAGCGGCCGCGCCGCGCAACGCCGAGCGCGATCTCGTCGATGTCGGTGGCGAAGACCTGCGCCCGCGGGCCGCCGGGCCTCGCCTCCATCCGCTCGCGCAGCAGGATGGCGATCGAATAGGCCTCCTCGCCGGTCGCGCAGCCCGGGACCCAGACGCGTATCGTCTCGTCCGGCCCGCGCCCGTCGCACAGGGTGGGGATCACGCGCCCGGCCAGCGCGGCGAAGGCGTTCGCATCCCGGAAGAAGCCGGTGACGCCGATCAGCAGGTCGCGGAACAGCAGGCCGGCCTCGTCCGGGGATTCGCGCATGCGCGCGACATAGGCGTCGAGGGTCGGCAGCCGCAGGACCTGCATCCTCCGCTGGATCTGGCGGAAGAAGGTGCTCTCCTTGTAGCCGGCGAAATCATGGCCGACCCGCTCGCGCAGCATCGCGCATATGGCCTCGCGCGCCGCCGCCGCCGTGCTGGCCGTGTCGGCGCGTGGCGGCGCCGCGCCGTCCGGGACTGCCGTGCCGGAGGCCGCGGCGAACTCGGCAAGCCGCGCCGGCATCTCGTCGACGGTGAGGACGAGGTCCACTGCGCCGCCGGCAATCGCGCTGGCGGGCATCTCCGGGTAGCGCGGCCCGTCCGCGTCGCTGGCCTGGGCGATGGTCAGGCCGGCGTGCTCCTTGATCGCCTTGAGGCCGAGCGTGCCGTCGCTGCCGCTGCCGGACAGCACGATGCCGGCCGACAGGTCCCGCAGGTCCTCGGCCAGGGATGTCAGGAAGACATCGATCGGTTGGCGCTCGCGCGGCATCCGGGCGCCTGCGCCCGCAGCACCAGCCGGCCGCCGGCGATGGTGATGATCGCGTCGTAGGGCAGCACATAGGCGTGGCCGGGCAGCACGGTCGTCGCGTCGTGCGCGGCGTGCACCGGCATCGTGGTGCATTCGCGCAGGATCGTGGGCAGCGCGCTCTCGTGGTCCGCGCCGAGGTGCGTGACGACGACGAAGGCCATCGCCGGCGGCGGGTCTGGCATGGCCCGGAACAGCGACTGCAGCGCCTCGAC
This sequence comes from uncultured Acetobacteraceae bacterium, assembly GCA_964401305.1. Lineage (GTDB taxonomy): Bacteria > Pseudomonadota > Alphaproteobacteria > Acetobacterales > Acetobacteraceae > JAIEOP01. The sequence goes on from CAYNYQ010000116.1 coordinate 8,305, forward strand.
GCCCCCCGCGGAGGCGCCGATCCCGACGACCGGACATCGGCGGCCGGCGCCGCCTGGCTCGGCCTCCGGCAGGTTGGAAGGGGTCTCCCGGGTCGACATGAGCTGGTGCTGCCTCAGATGGGATCGCCAGGCGCACCGGCGGGGTCCGGGCGGGTTCCGCGATGGCAAGGGACTGATCCTGGAGTATCACAGGACGCTGAGCAGGGTGGCTCCTTCGGAACGGGTCGCATCACGATATCGTAGGGTGCAACGGCGTCGGATGTGCAGTGCGCTGCGGGGGCCCTGGATCCGATCGCTGCAGGCGCCGCCCGACGGACGTCGAGGGCCGAGGCGGGCCACAGCGGTCGCGCGGCCCCGCTGCCTCCTGGTGCGGCTCAGTGCGGCTCCCCCTCCGCCGGGCCTTCCGCCGGCTCGTCCTCTGTCGGCAGTTCGCAGCGGTTGTGGATATGCGTCGCGGCGATGGCGGCATGGCCCATGCCCACGACGATCTGGTCCAGCCCGCGCGCCACGTCGCCGGCCGCGTAGAGGCCTCGGACCGTGGTCTCGCAATGCGCATCCACCACCAGCGCGCCGGCGGCATCGCGCTCGGCGCCGAGCGACGCGGCGAGCCCGGAGCGGTAGGTCAGGCCGAGCGCCGAATAGAGGATGTCGAACCGCAGCTCCGCCCCGCCGCCGGTGCGGAGCGCGGCGATCCTTCCCTCCCGCACCTCCAGCGCGGCGACCGGGGCCTCGACCACGCGGATCCCGTGCCGCGTCGCGAGCGCCCGCTCCGGCGGGTCGAGCGCCAACGGCCGGCCCAGCGTGAGCAGGCTGACGTCGTCCGAGTAGGAGCGTGCGATGAAGGCGGCCTCGCCCAGGCCGCGCGCGCCGTGGCCGATCACCGCGATTCGCCGCTCCCGCGATTCGAAGCCGTCGCAGATCGGGCAGTAGCGCACCAGGCCGCGTCGGACGGCGTCGGGCAGGTCCGGCAGGTCGGGCTCGACGTCGACCGCGCCGGTGGCCAGCAGCACGCGGCGCGCGAGGAACATGCGGCGGTCCCCGTCCTCCGTCTCCACCTCGGCGCGGAAGCCCCCCGGCCCCATCTTGCGCAGCGCCGCGACACGGCCGCGGAGCGGGATCGCGCCGTGGCGCGCGGCGTTCTCGCGGACGCGTGCCAGGATCTCGGGGCCCGCTATGCCCTCGGCGAAGAAGGGGATGTTGTGGCTTGCGGGAATCCAGGCGGCGCGCGGATCGCCCTCGTCGACCACGAGGACGCGCCGGCGGAAGCGCGCCAGGTAGAGCGCCGCCGTCAGGCCCGCCGGGCCGCCGCCGACGACCAGGCAGTCAAGGTGTGGTGAAGGTGCGGCGGCGCTCACGGCCGGGCGTCCGGGCGGATGGGGGGCGGGGCTTCGGGCACGTCAGCCGCTGGTCCCCTGGCCGGGGCGGTCCTGGGGGCGGTCCCGGCCGGTCGCGTCGCTGCCAGGGCCGCTGCCCAGGCACGGACCCGCCTCCACCGCCCGCCGGCCCGCCGTCGTCGCCGCTGTCATCGCTTCGGTCGTCCCCGTGCCGCTGTGGGACCAAGGCCGCTGGACGCGCCCGGTTCCTGTGCGCGGCCGAACACAGACGCAGGAGAGGCAGCGCGCCGCCCGCTCGCGCGCCGCCTGCGGGCGGATGGTCCACCGGGAGTTACCGGCGCTGGTGGCCATCGCCGCCGCCCTTCGGGCTGCTGGCCCGGCTCCGGGGGAACAGGCTCCGCAGCAACGGCCTCTAGACCACGATCCACGAGGACTGAATCGCGGATCATGGTCCAGCTCTTCGTTTCGTCGCGTGACTCACGCCTGCGGGCGTTACGCCCTTCGGCGATCACGCTCTAGCTGTTTAGTCCCGGGATTTGGTGGTGCGGGCTTGCATTGAGGCGGTGGGGCTCGGCCCGCCGCGATGCTGGATGTAGGGCCAGCCCGTCTCGCCGACGGTCGCCATGCAGGAGCTGTCGCCCGCACCGATGAAGGCCGCCTCGGCGGGGCCGAGCCGGTCGAGGTGGCGCTCCCCCGCCTCGATGCGGGCATAGGAGGCGCGGCTGCCGCGCGCCTCCTGCTCGGCCTTCACGCGGGGCGTGAAGGCGAGCCCGGCGAAGGCATGGGCCATGGCATCCTCTTCAGGCCGCGTAGTCGAAATCGGCCGGCAGCCAGGCGAGCCCGCCACCCTGCCGCATGATCCGGCCCACGCCAGGGAACGGCATGTGCGTCGCGGCGATTGGTGCGCCCTCCGCCGCGGCCTGGTCGAAGAACCGTGCGCGGGAGGCGGCGACGGCGACCGGATCCTGCTCGAACAGGATGCCGATGCCCGGATGCGCCGGGTGCAGCGACGGGTGGAACAGCATGTCGGAGACGAGCAGCAGGCTCTCGCCGCCGTCCTCGATGCGCAGGCCGATCTGGCCCGGGGTGTGGCCGGCGAGGTCGAAGGTGGTCACGCCCGGGATGATGGTGAGCGCGCCGTCGATGCGTTGCAGGCGCGGGTAGAGCCGCACCAGCTCGGCGGCGGTCGCGAAGCTGCTCCGCAGCAGCTCGGGCGCGGCAGCGGCCTTGGCGGGGTCGGTGAAATGCGCGACGTCGCGGCGGTCTGCGAAGACCTCGGCATTTGGAAAGACGCGCCGGCCGCCCGCGACGAGGCCCGCGATGTGGTCCACATGCAGATGCGTCGCGACCACCGCGTCGATCTGCTCGGGCCGCACGCCGAGCGCAGCCAGCGCGGCGGGCAGGCGGCCCGTGTACGGGCTGACCGTGCCGGCCGGCCCCGCATCGACGAGAACGAGGCGCTGGCCGTCGCGGATCAGCCACTGCGTGAAGCCGGACCGCACGCCGGTCGGGCGCGCGATGTGCAGCCCGCGCGCGGCCCCCTCCAGCGCGGCCGGCTCGATGCCGGTGAAGACGCCGTAGGGGAAGTCGATGTAGCCGTCGAGAAGGAAGCTCACCTCGAACCGGCCGACCTTGCGGCGGATGACCGGCGGCAGCGTGCTTACCGTCCCGCTGGCCGAGGCCGGGGCGGTGGCGAAGCTGGCGGCGAGCGGGGCGGCGAAGAGGCCGGCGCCGAGGGCGCGGCGGCTGAGCTGGAACATGGCGCGTATCCTTTCGCAAGGGCCGGTCTGCGGCCGTGGCCTCTATGTCGCGCGCCCCTCGCACGGCCGGAACGCCCGGGCTCCGCAAGTCATTGTTTCGCGCCAAGCAAGAACGGTCGCTGGGAACGAAGGGCCTCCGTCCGTGCGCGGAGCGTCAGGCGACGCCGGTGGCCGGCGTGAGCAGGACGGGTTCCGCCGCGCGCTCGAACCCGGCGCCGGGCCGGTTGCCGCACGCGTCCTCCAGCAGCGGCGAGGCAAGGAGGCGCAGCGGGCCGGCCGGCCAGGCCACGGCTGGTGTCAGGCGTGCCCCGGCCGCGGTCGGCGCCGCCCGCATCGCCACCGCGCGATCGGCGTCGTCCAGAAGCGCAAGTCCGTCCCGAAGGCCGATGAAGTCGAGCGGACGGGCGAGGTCGAGTTCGACCGGGCTCGTCCCTGGTCCTGGGCTCAGCGTCATCGGCAGGCGCAGCGGCGTTGTCACCGCGGCGACGGCACGGATCGGGTGCACGGCATCGTCGGCGAGCTGCGTGCCATCCGCGCGCGCGAGCCCACGCCCCACGCGGAGCCGATAGACCCCGCCGCCCTCCAGCACCGGGCCGAGCACGCCCACGCCGGTCTTCAGCCGGGCGGGATGCAGCAGCACCGTCAGCACCGTCTGGTCCGCGCTCCAGAGCCCGTCCGGCAGGTCGAGCAGCGCGCCGTCCAGCGGGTTGCCGGCCGCATCCTCCAGCGCGACGTGCTCCATCGCGCGCCAGGCGTCCATCGGCGCGGGGAAGGCCAAGTGGAAACGCAGGATGTTCGCCGGCCAGGCCTCGGGTGGCGGCCAGAGGACCGGCGCGGCCGCGCTCATCGGGCGAGGCCTGGGAAGCCTTCCTCCGTGCGCAGCAGGCGCTGGAAAGGGCGGATGAAGTCCTGCTGGAAGGCATCGCCTACCGGGTAGTCGTAGTTCGGGAAATCGTACTCGTTGACGTGGTCCGACAGGCGGAAGAAGGCGCCCTTGCGGATGGAGACGAGCTGCAGCGCGCCGGAGGCCGCATCCCGCCGGAGCGCGAGCAGGAACGTCTCATCCTGGTCCACGAGACGCACAAGGTTGGTGATCGGCGCCTCGATCGTGGAGAGACCGGCCTGGGTGGTGAAGGGAACGCGGACCGGCTCGGAGAGGCCGGGTCCGCGGTTCGCCTCCGCGATCGCGGCGAGCGGGATCAGGTCCGCGCTGCGCGAGGAGTTCGCCACCATCACCCACGCGCTGCGCTCACCGCGGTAGGTGATGGAGAAAGGGATCACTCCGAGCGGCGTGTTGCCGTAGCCGAGTTCCGCGATGGTCTTGCCGCGCACCATCGCGCCGTTGGCCAGCGCGTCGAGCCGCACGGTGATCAGCGGCGTGCAGGTATAGGCCGCGAGCAGGTGGGGCGCGCCGTCCAGCTCCACCACCGACATGGCGCGCACTGGCGCGCGCGTCTCGAGCTGGTTGTGGACGGCGTGGTACATCTCGATCCGCGTCACCGTCGCGCGGCCCGCGAAGGGATAGGGCACGCGGCGCAGCGTGGAGCTGAAGGACGCGTTCGAGAGACCGGCGACCAGCAGTTCGCCCGGGCGCGGGTGCAGGTCGGTCACCGTCAGCGTGCGCACCGGCGTCCGTTCCCACAGCATCCCCTCGCCCGGCAGGTCTGAGAGCTCGAGGCTTCCGGCGATCGCGGTCGCGGGGTCGAACAGCGCGACCCGCCCGTGACGGCCGACCAGCGCGAGGCGCAGTGGCGCGTCGGGCCCGCGCCCCATCTCCAGCGCGATCACGGCACGGCGGCTCGGCGCATGCCAGGCGAAGGCGGTGGCGCGCAGCGGCGCGCCGGCCGCCGCCAGCGCGGCGTCGACATCAATGACGTTGAAGGCGCCGGGCTCGGCGGGGTCGGCCGGCGGCAGGTCCACCGCCAGCAGCCGCCCGGCGCGCCAATCCGCAAGCACAAGCCGCCCGTCCGGCATCACCGCCATGGCGCTGGCGGAGCGGAGGCCAGCGCCCCGCGCGGCCTGCGTCTGCGCCGTCGCCAGCGACGCCGCCACGGGCGTCGCGGCCGTGAGACCGGCGCCGATAAGGGCGCGGCGGGTGCTCG
>CAYNYQ010000117.1:0-13448 GCA_964401305.1 uncultured Acetobacteraceae bacterium
GGCGATGGTGGCCGAGGCGACCGGGCTGCCGCGCCGGCAGGTCTATGCCCGGGCGCTGGAGATCGGCCGGGAATGAGCGGGGCCGGGCGAGGGCCAGGGGGACGGCCGGCGCGTGCTGGCGATGAACCTCTGCTTCGCCGCGGGACTCGCCCTGGCTCGCCAGCGGCGTGATCGCGCCTTGGTGGGGGCCGGCGCATGGCACGATCTGGGCGACGCACCACGCCTATGGCGTGCGCACCGTCTGGTTCGGCCTGCTCGGCCTGCTGGCGCCGGTGCTGATCCCCGATCCCGGCGCCGGGCTGGTGGTGCTGCTGCTGGTCTGGCTGTGGTGCGCGGCGCGGATGGTGCGTGCCTTCCTGGCCTGGGACCGGGAGGAACGGATCCTCGACCCCGGGCGCTTCGTCTGAGCCGCCGCCGCCGCGTCAGCCGAGCGGCCCCGCCCGCCACAAGGTCACGCGCAGCCCGCCATGCGGCACCGGCGGCCCGGCCGGCTCGAGGGGCAGCCCGGTCGCCCGCGCCAGCCGCGCCTCGCTGGTGACGATGCCGACGCGCCAGCCGGCGAAGCGGCGCCGCAGCACCTGGCCGAGCGCCTGGTAGAGCGGCAGCAGCGCCGCTGCCTCCCCCATGCGGCCGCCATAGGGCGGGTTGACGATGACGAGGCCCGGCGCGCCCTCCGGCGGCACGGCATCGCTGATGGCGCAGTGGCGGAACACGGTGCCGGCCGTGACGCCGGCGCGCGCGGCATTGGCGCGGCTCATCGCCACCGCGCCGGCGTCGCGGTCGGAGCCATGGCAGAGCGCCGGCGGCGGCCGCTCGCTGCGCACCGCGCGCATCCGCGCCCAGGCCTCGGCGTCGAAGCTGGCGAGCTCCTCGAAGGCGAAGCGGCGGTCGCGGCCGGGGTTGAGCCTGGCCGCGATCTCCGCCGCCTCGATGACGAAGGTGCCGGAGCCGCACATGGGGTCGAGCACGGGCTCGGCGCCCTCGAAGCCGCATTGGCGCAGGAAGAGCGCGGCGAGCGTCTCGCGCAGCGGCGCCGCGTTCACCTCCTGCTTGTGGCCGCGCCGGTGCAGCGGCTCGCCCGAGGTGTCGACGCTGAGGGTGCAGAGGTCGTTCTCGATGCGGGCGCGCACGGAGACCTCGGCCTCGGGCGATTCGGCGGCGCCGAGCGTGGCGCGGATGGCATTGGCGATGCGCTCGGCCGCCGCGCCGCTGTGCCAGATGCGCGAGCCCGCGCAGCTCGCCTCGACGCGGAAGGGCCGGTCCGGGCGCAGCACGGCGGCCCAGGGCACGCGCCGGGCGCGGAGGTCGAGCTGGGCGAGCTGCTGCACGCGGAAGCGGTCGATGCGGGCGAGCACGCGCCCGGCGCCGCGGATCCAGAGATTGGCGCGCCAGACCTCGGGCCAGCCGCCCTCGATGACGACGCCGCCGGCCACGGCGCGCGGCTGGCGGAAGCCCTTCAGCCGCACCTCCTCGGCCAGCACGGGCTCGAGGCCCGGCGCGGTGGCCAGGAAGATCTCGAAGCGGTCCGGGCGCGTCATGCCGCGCTCAGCGCAGCAGCGCCGGCAGCAGCGCGTCGAGGCGCAGCAGCCCCTCCTCCGTCGCGCGCAGCCGCCCCGCCGGCGTCCAGGCGAGGTAGCCCTCCTCCAGGCAGGCGGAGAGCATGGCGGGGTCGACGGCCTGCTCCCAGGGCAGGCCGCTGCGCGCGGCGATGCGCGCGGGATCGACGCCCTCGGCCAGGCGCAGCCCCATCAGCAGCGCCTCCCGCGCGCGGTCGGCGGGCGGCAGCGCTTCCTCCGCGGTGATGGCGTGGCCGTCGCGCTCGACGCGCGCCAGCCATTCCTCCGGCCCGCGGTGGCGGCGGGTGGCGAGCAGCGCCTCGCCCAGCATCAGGCGCTGATGCGCGCCGGGCCCGATGCCGAGATAGTCGCCGTACCGCCAGTACTGCAGGTTGTGCCGGCTCTCCGCCCCGGGCTTCGCGTAGTTGGAAACCTCGTAGGCGGCGAGGCCGAAGCGCGCCGCCTCCTCCGCCGTCGCGGCGTAGAGGCGCGCGGCCGCCTCGTCGTCGGGCAGCGCGAAGGCGCCGCGGGCGTGCTCCGTGGCGAAGCGCGTGCCCGGCTCGATGGTCAGCTGGTAGAGCGAGAGATGGTCGGCGGCCAGCGCCAGCGCCTCGCGCAGCTCGGCCCGCCAGTCGGCCTCCTCCTGGCCGGGGCGGGCGTAGATCAGGTCGAAGGAGAGGCGGGGGAAGAGGCCGCGCGCCAGCTCGAGCGCGGCGATCGCCTGCGGCGCATCGTGGCGGCGGCCGAGGAAGCGCAGCGGCGCGGCCCGCAGCGCCTGCACGCCGAGCGAGGCGCGGTTCACCCCGGCGTCGCGAAAGGCGGCGAGCTTGCCCGCCTCGACGCTGGTCGGGTTGGCCTCGAGCGTGATCTCGATGCCGGGCGCGGCGTCGAACAGCGCGCGGGCATCCTCGACCAGCGCCGCCACCGTCGCCGGCTCCATCAGCGAGGGCGTGCCGCCGCCGAAGAAGATGCTGGCCAGCGGCCGCCGCGCGCCCCCGGCATTGGCGCGCGCGGCCTCCCAGGCGAGTTCCCGGCGCAGCGCGGCGCGGTAGCGGGCCTGGTCCACGCCGCCCTCGCGGACATGGCTGTTGAAGTCGCAATAGGGGCATTTGGCGGCGCAGAAGGGCCAGTGGATGTAGAGGGCGATCGGTTCCATGCTGCGGAGGCATATGGCGATGCGCGGGCCATCCGTCGAAGGACCATCCGTCTTGGCCGACGGTGCCCTTCGGGACGTTCCGGGCGAAGGGAACCTGGGATGAGCGCCTCCTCCTCCGTCGACCGCGTCCGCGCGGCGCTGCTGGCCGCCGGCCATCCGGACAGCATCCGGACCTTCCCCGCCGGCACGCGCAGCGCCGCCGAGGCCGCCGCGGCCGTGGGCTGCGACATCGCCGCCATCGCCAAGTCCGTGGTGTTCCGCGCCGGGCCGCGGCCGGTGCTGGTCATCGCCTCCGGCGCCAACCGGGTGGATGTGGCCCGGGTCGCCGCGGCGACCGGCCTGCCCGTGACCGGCGCCGATGCCGGCTGGGTGCGCCAGGCAACGGGCTTCGCCATCGGCGGCGTCGCGCCCGTGGGGCACCTGACGCCGCCGGTGGTGCTGCTGGACGTCGACCTGATGCGGCTCGACCGGCTCTGGGCCGCGGCCGGCTCGCCCATGCACGTCTTCGCCACGACCCCGCCCGACCTGATGCGCCTGACCGCGGGCAGCGTGGCCCCGGTGCGGGAGGAGGGCTGATGCCGCAGCCCGTCACCGCCTTCTACGCCGCCCTGCTGGCGGGGATCTTCATCCTGCTCTCGGTGCGGGTGATCGGGGCGCGGCGGCGCTACCGCCAGGCGCTCGGCACGCAGCACCGCCTGGTGGAGCGGGCGGTGCGGGCGCATGGCAATTTCGCCGAGTACGTGCCGATGGCGCTGATCCTGCTCGGGCTGCTGGAGGGGATGGGCCTGCCGGGCTGGTGGCTGCATGCGCTGGGCACGGCCCTGGTCGCGGCGCGGGCCGCGCATGCCTGGGGCATCGGGCGGGAGCCTGAGGTGATGCGCTGGCGCGTGCTCGGCACGGCGACGACCTTCGCGGTGCTCGGCGTCTCGGCGGCGGCGCTGCTGGGCCTGGCGCTGGGGGCGCTGCTGGCGGGTGGCTGAGCCGCGGCCCGCACCGTGATGCCGCGCCCGCCCGCCATCGCGCTCAGGCGTAGAGGAACAGGTCGCTGCCCTCGGTCTGGGTGATGATGACGATGGTGTCCGCCTTCAGCGCCGGGTCGATGGCGGCATAGGCCATGGACAGCGTCTCGGTGGTCTGGGTGTCCAGCGACAGGACGTGCAGGATCTGCTTCTGCCAGCGATCGGCGGCGCTGACATTGGCGCTGCTCTGCACGATCTGGCCGAGCTCCGCGACAAGCAGGGTCTGCGCCTGGGCCGGCGAGTAGGGCGAGCCGAACGGGAAGGCGGCGGCGCGCGTCACCTCGACGCCGATGCGCACGCCGTCGATCGAGACCAGGAAATCCGCGGTCGGCCCCGCTGCGTCGTAGGCGATCTCCGCCGCCGCCTTCACCAGCGTGGCGCCGGCCAGCCGGCCGAGCGCATCGAGCGACAGCGCGTCAGGCAGCGGCTGCGCGAAGGGCGCGGAGAGCAGGGTGCGCGCGCCCGGGCTCAGCGCGTCGAAGTCCGACGCGTCATAGGGGTTGTCGAGATAGTCGATGGAGGAGGTGAGGAGGTGCGGCGCCGCATCCGTCAGCGCGCCGCCGAGGTCGAGCGGCGGCGAGGTGAGGCCGAAGCCGCCCTGCGGCAGGGCCAGGACCTCGTCCGCGAACTGCAGGAACTCCACATGCGTCAGCCGGTCCGTGCCGTCCTGCCGGGCGAGGCCCTGGCGCAGGTCGCGGACGATGACGGCCTTGCCCGCAATCTCCACCGCATAGTCGGCGCGCATCCCGTGCAGCAGCACCGTGTCGGTTCCGGTGCCGCCATCGATGCGGTCGGCGCTCGGCCCGCCGGCGATGAGGTCGTCGCCGGCGCCGCCGCGCAGCTCCGTCCGGGTCCACCTCGCCTTGTAGCCGCCGCCTGCGCCTGCCTCCGTGTAGTCCTCGAGGGCGCGGCCGACGGTGATGGTGTCGTCGCCGCCGCCGGCCAGGACGCGCACGACATTCGTCTCCTCCGGCCCGTCGCTGTCGACGCCGACGAAGATGCTGTCGTCGCCGCCGCCGGTGACGACCTCGGCCCGCTTGGCCCCGTCGACCGAGACCACCAGGTCGCGCGACCCGCGCAGGCTGACGAAGACGTCGGCCCAGTTCTTTACCGCCAGGTTCGTGCCGGTGAACTCCGTGACGGCGAGGTTCTCCACCATGCCCCAGGGCGCATCCAGCCGCAGCGTCGCCGCCTGGCCGCCAGCCGACCAGTCGAGGCTGACATCGCCCGCGAAGTTGTGCGCCCGGAGGTCGAGCGAGCCGGCCGCGGAGACGAAGCTGTCCGATCGCCCGCCGGTCGCCGGGTCGGTGCTGCGCAGGCTGTCGTACAGCACTGCCGGCGCGGCGACGGTGCTGTAGGCATAGCCGGCGGCGAAGGCCTGCCAGAGCGCATCATGCCCGGGGACGGCAGGATCCCAGCCGGGGGCCAGCGCGGTGCGGGACAGGTTGAAGGTGATGCTGGCCATGGCGGGTCTCCGGCAGCGGTCGCATGCGACGCGACACTACCAGCCCGGGGCCGATCCGGTTACAACCTGCGATGGCATCCGGCGCGCGGCGCCGGTCCGGGTGCCGGCCGCCTCGCGATCGCGTCACGACGCGCCCGGCGCGGATGATTCCACCTCGTCGGATATTGCCCTAGCCTGTCGGTCCACCAACCGGGAGCACCCAGCCATGGCGATGACGGTGAAGGAGATGCTGGAGGCGGCCAATGCCGCCGTGCCGCGCATCGGCGTGCACGAGGCCAGGCAGCTCGTCGGCAAGCCCGATGTCGTCTTCGTCGACCTGCGCGAGCCGCCCGAGGTCGCGGCCTCGGGCAAGGTGGCCGGCGCGCTGGCGATCCCGCGCGGGCTGCTGGAGTTCCGCGCCGATCCCGAGAGCCCGCTGCACGATGCGGCCTTCGACCGCGCCAAGACCATCGTCACCTACTGCGCCTCGGGCGGGCGCTCGGCGCTGGCGGGCAAGACGCTGAAGGACATGGGCTACAACGACGTGCGCAACCTCGGCGGGTTCAAGGACTGGGCCGACGCCGGCGGCGAGATCGAGAAGTAGCGCCGGCCCGGAGTCCCGCGGAACGGGCCGGCGGGCCGCGGCCCGCCGGCCGTCCCGTCATGCGATCAGCGCGTAGTCCTGCGACTGGAAGTCGAGGGCGAAGCTGTTGCTGTAGATCTCGATCGAGCCGAGCGGGATCGAGTCGCCGAGGTCCAGCAGCGGCGGCGTCGACTGGTTGACGACCGGGATGTCGATCACGCTGAGCTTCAGCCGCACGCTCAGCAGGTCGAAGCTCCAGAGGAAGTTGAAGCCGAGCTCGGTGCTGTTCTCGAGCGTCGCCTGCGGATCGAGCGAGATCGTGTACTCCACCCCGTCGCCGTCGAGGTCGTAGTCGGAGGCATTCTCCAGGACGATGTCCTGGCCGATGGTGATCGCCGAGGTGACGCCGTTCTCGTAGGTGATCGTGCCCGTGAGGTCGTTCACCGCGAGGGCGAACTCCTGCAGGAAGTTGAGCCCGAGGCCGATGTCGATGTCGACCAGGTTGAGGGTGACCTCCACGTCGAACAGCCCGTCCACGCCGAAGTCGACGCTGGGCGCAAACGGATTGACCGGCAGACCGAGCAGCTTGGTGAGGAGATCATCTATGTCGAGGTTGAGCGCGGCGAAGTCGTTGCTGGCACCGCTGGCCTCGTAGGGTGCCGCGCCGTCGCTCGTGGTCGAGATGGTCGGCCAGGCGAACTGGAGCGAGAAGCCGGCCGGCAGCTTGATCACGGGGGTGCTGAGAGCGCTGCTCTCGAGCGTGAGGATGTCGAGTCTCTCGTCGTAGGGCCCGACGTCGATATTGACGAAGTCATAGCCCGTTCCGGCCACGTTGACGCCGAGGGTGACGTTGGCGCCGAACTCGAAGATGAAGTCGAGCCCGTAGCTGCCCTGCGGCCCCGTCGTGGTGAAGCCGCCGCCGTCCAGCAGGTTTGCGGAGGTGCCGATGACGAGCACGTCCGTCGTCCTGTTGTAGTTCGAATCCACCACGACGTCGTAGGGCGCCGCCGCGTCGATGCCGCCGCCCTCGAAGGTCAGCGTGGACTGGAAGCCGGCCCTGATGTTGCCGCTGGTCGACCCGTAGAAGACGTCGCCGCTGTTCTTCGTGCCGAAGCCCTCGCTCCAGCTCTCCTCGAAGCCGAGGAAGGTGTCGTTGACCAAGGTGGTCTGCGCGCCGCTGTCCCAGATGCTCTGGTCGGTCGCCTCGAAGATGGTGTCGAGATCGTTCCGCGTGTAGGTGTAGTCGATCCTCGCCGTGGCGCTGCCGGCCAGCGTGTCGTCGTTCGAGACCTCCTTCGAGACCGCGTTGAAGACGAGGTCGAAGCTGGTATCGGTGTCGATGGGCAGGATGACGTCGAAGTCCCGCACGACCTGGCCGGGCCGGTCCGCCGGGTCGACCGCGGAGGGCGTGACGGTGACGCCCTGCGGCAGGCCGCCGGCGACCGACCACGCCAGGCTGTCGATGTACTCGGAACCGTCGTTGTCCGTCTGCGTCGCGGTGACGCGGATGGTGAAGGCGTTCACCGCGTTGCCGGCGATGATCTCGTAGGTCACGTCCGGGATGTCGGCGACGGCGTTGACCGTGATGCTGGCCTGGCCGGACTTGCCCGACGCCGTCGTGTAGGTGAAGCTGTCCCAGCCGGCGTAATCCGTCGTCGGCGTGTAGAGCACCGCGTCGCCGGCAGCGTTCAGCACCGCCGTCCCGTGCGCCACGGCGCCGATGCCGGCGATCGGGCCGCCCGCGCCGCCGACGGGTATCACCAGCGTGGCGCCCGACGTGTCGCCGGCCGGAGCGGCCAGGCCGGCCGCTCCATCCTCGAAGATGCCAAAGAAGTTCACGCCGACCGTCGCGGCCTCGGTGTCGCCGTTGGAGACCTCCTTCGACGTCGCGGTGACGTCCAGGGTGAAGGCCGAGGCCGCGACCGGCAGCGTGACCAGGAACTCCCGCGCCAGGCTGGCAGGTTGGCCGGCGGGGTCGAGGGCGTCGTTCGCCACCACCGTGACGGTTCCGGGATTGCCGAGGAAGGCGAGGCTGTCGATGAACTCGGAGAGGTCGTCGTCGGTCTGCGCCGCGGTGACGACCAGCTTCACCTGGTTGGCGATGCCGGTGTCGAACAGCTCGTAGGTCAGCGTCGGGACGTCGGCCACCGCGGCGACGGTGACGAGGACGGTGGCGAAGTCCGTGCCGCCGGCGCCGTCACTGACCAGGTACTGGAAGCTGTCGGTGCCGGAGAAGTCGGTCAGCGGCGTGTAGAGGATGGCGTCGCCCACCGTGCCGTCGCCGTCGCCGTCGATGATGACCACGGTGCCGCCCGTGGCAGTCGTGACCGTCGTGCCCGTGGTCGATGCGGCAAGCGCGGTGACGGTGAGCCGGTTGCCGTCGGCATCCGTGTCGTTCGCCAGGACCGCGAACACGATGCCGGCCGCGACGGCGCGCGCATCGCCGGTCCCGGATGCGCCATCCTCGAAGATGTGGAAGCTGTCGTCGCGCGCGTCCGGCGCGGCGGGTGCGATGCTGGTCAGCTTCACCGAGCCGTCGCGCGCGCCGTCCGGGGTGCCCACGCTGGTGAGGCGCGCGCCGAACAGGGTCTGGGAGACGTCGTCGAGCGTCAGGTTCCCCGCCGCGTTGCTGAGCACGAAGCTGGCATCCTGGATGTCGTCCCTGCCGATGCCCTGCGTGCCGAGCTCGACGCCGACATCGAAGGCATCGGTCTTCGACACCGTGCCCGTCATGTTGGCGCCGCCGCCGAGGTCGATCACCCGGTCCTCCTGCGCCTGGAAGTCGGTGACGGTGCCGTCGTGCCACGTCACCTTCATGCCCGCGAGCTTCGATTCGGAGGCGTCGATCAGGCGGAAGAACAGCGCCCGGAGGTCGCCCGTGGCAGTCCCACTCTCGAGCACGCGCAGGTCGAAGCGCAGCGCGCCGCCCTGCTCCTCAATGCTGACCTCGACGCCGGGCGAGCCGGAGTCGCCGGGAATGATGAAGCTTATGCTGCGGACAAAGCCGGCCATGGGTTGCCTCGAGATTCGTGTTGCCGCCGTGCTGGCTATCCCGAGCGTGCGCAGGCTGCGCCCTGCATCACGAATCGGGACGGCGGCCCGACGCTCGCGCGCGGCCGCGACGCAGGCCATCTCCGAAATCTCTCACTTGCGGAATTCGATGCGCGATCCGTAAGGTCCGCGCGCTTTTCGCAAGGCTGGGCGGGACTCTGGTCGGCACATGTTGCACTTGGATGACACGATCCAGCGCAACCTCGCTCGGCTCGAGGTGCGCGACCCGCGCGAGATGGCAGCGGATTCGCTGATCTCGCATCGGCTGAGGCGGGGAGAGAACGCGAACACCTATCGGCTGCGCGACGCGGCGCTCTGGAACGGCCGGCCGGGGCCCCTGCTCACCTGCCTCGCCGGGCGGGCGCTCGGCGAGCACCTTCACCTCGCCCTGAACAGCGACCGCCACGGCACCACCGTTGAGGTGCACGAGGCGGACATGGCGCGCCACGCCCTCAGCCTGATGCTGCGCGGCGCGGCGGCGGTGACGCAGGGCGGCACGGAGACGATCCTCTCAGGAAGCCGCGGCGCCGTCGTGCGCGGTGTCCGCGGCACCAGGCTGGACACCTCGGACCGCAGCACGCGGGTCAACCTGTGGGTCGCCGACGCGCTGCTGCTGCGCATGCTGCAGGCGATGCTGCAGGACGAGCCGCGCGCGCCGCTGCACTTCCAGGCCGATCTCGACTGGTCCTCTGCCACCGGCGCCTCGCTGCTCCGGCTGCTCTCCCATCTCCTGGCGGAGCTGCGCGACGCGGAGGGCATGGCAGCGAACGAGATGGCGCTGGCGAGCTTCGGCGACCTCGTCGCCGGCACGATGCTGCGTCGCCTGCCGCACTCCTACGCCGCCGCGCTGGACCGCCCCATCGCCGCCGCCATCCCGCGCCAGCTGCGGCGGGCAGAAGCCTACATGATCGCGCATGCGGACCGGCCGATCGTGCTCGCCGAGGTCGCGGCGGCGGCGGGCTGCAGCCTGCGCGCTCTGCAGCTCGCGTTCCGCCGCTTCCGCGATACCACGCCACATGCCGCCCTGCAGGCGATGCGCCTCGAGGCGGTGCGTGCCGCGCTCATCGCCGAGCGCGCGGCGCCGCCCGGGCCGGTCGCACGGCGCTTCGGCTTCTCGAACGCAACGCGCTTCGCCGAAGCCTATCGGCGCCGCTTCGGTGAGACGCCGACGGAGACGCAGCGGCGGTCCGGCCGGCGCTGAACCGCGCCGCGCTCAGCGCAGGATCCGCCGCACCAGCGCGCGCCCCCGCGCGCTGCGCGGCGGGTCGAGCAGCCGCGCCAGGCTGAACCGCCCGCCGTCGCGCACCCGCGCGCGCAGCGTGCTGAACTCGAGGAACCCCGCCTCCCCGTTGCGCCGCCCGAAGCCGGAGGCGCCGATGCCGCCGAAGGGCAGGGCGGGGAAGGCGGCGTATTCCAGGCAGCGGTCGTGCACGATGGCGCCCGACTTCGTGCGCGCGGCCATGGTGCGCTCCTCCGCCGCCGTCGCGCCGAAGAGGTAGATCGCCAGCGGCGGCGGGCGCGCGGCGATCCAGCCGATGGCATCCTCCAGCGTGGCGCAGGGGGCGAGGGCCAGGACGGGGCCGAAGATCTCCTCCCGCTGCAGCGCGTGGTCGGGCGGTGCCTCGGCCAGCGCGATCGCGCGCTGCCGCGGCGCCGTCCCCGCGGCGCCGAGCGGCGTCAGCGTCGCGCCATCGCAGAGCCGCTCCAGCCGTGCCGCCTGCGCCGGGTTCATCACCACCGTCTCCGGCAGGGCGAGGCCCGTGCCGCGGCAGGCGCCGAGGAAGGCCTCGCGCGCATGGCCGACCAGCAGCACGGTGTCGGGCGCGATGCAGGTCTGGCCGGC
The DNA here is from genome assembly GCA_964401305.1 of uncultured Acetobacteraceae bacterium. Taxonomy (GTDB): domain Bacteria; phylum Pseudomonadota; class Alphaproteobacteria; order Acetobacterales; family Acetobacteraceae; genus JAIEOP01. The sequence continues at coordinate 10,653 of CAYNYQ010000117.1, forward strand.
GTTGATCGCCTTGCCCGCCATGATCGCCCGCGCCGCCTGCGCGAGGTCGGCGCCGGGCAGCACCACCGCGGGGCATTTGCCGCCGAGCTCGAGCGTCAGCGGCACCAGGTGCTCGGCCGCGGCGCGCATGACCTTCACGCCGGTCGCCGTGCCGCCGGTGAAGGCGAGATGGTCCCAGGGCTGCGCCGCGAACGCCGCCGCCACCTCCGGCCCACCCTGCACCACCTGCGCCACGTCGGCGCCGAAGGTCGCCGGCACCAGGCGCGCGAGCAGCGCCGCCGTGCGCGGCACCGCCTCGCTCGGCTTCAGCGCCACGCGGTTGCCGGCGGCGATGGCATCCACCGCCGGCAGCAGCAACAGCTGCACCGGGTAGTTCCAGGGCGCCATGATGCCGACGACGCCTTTCGGCACCGGCTCCACCGCGGCGCGCGCGGGCAGGAAGGGAAAGGGCACGCCGACGCGGCGCGGCCGCGCCCAGCGCCGCAGGTGCCGGCGCGCATGGCGGGCGGCGTCCAGCACCAGCTTCACCTCCGCGAGCAGCGACTCCTCCGTGCTGCGGCCGCCGTAGTCGGCGTCGATGGCGGCGGCGATGGCCTCCGCCTCGCGCAGCAGCGCCGCGGCCAGGGCCTCCAGCAGCGCGGCGCGGCGATCCAGCGGCAGGGGGCCGTCGCGCGCCTCGGCCGCGCGCAGGGCGGCGAGCGCGGCGGCGGGCGAGGTCCCGGTGGCGGTGGGCTGGTCATCCGGCATGGCGGCCCCGCTGGCCCGCCCGGCGGGGCGGTGTCAAGCGCCGGGCGCCGTGCCTATTCCGCCGCCTGGCGCGGGCGCGGCACCGCCACGCCGACCAGCGCGGCGAGCTCGCGCTCGTCCAGCGTCTCCTTCTCGAGCAGCCGCCGAGCCCCCGTCTCCAGCACGTCGCGCTTCTCGCGCAGCAGGCGCAGGGTGCGCTCCAGCACGTCGTCCACGATGGCGCGTACCTCGGCATCGATCGCGTCGCCCGTCGCCTCGCCATAGGTGCGGTCGCGCGGGCCCATCGCCATCGGGTTCGGGCCGGCCAGGAAGCTCCGCGGGTCGCGCTCCAGCGCCACGCTGCCCAGCCGCTCGGTCATGCCGTAGCGGGTGACGATGCTGCGCGCGATGTCGGTCACGCGCTGCAGGTCGTCCGCGGCACCGGTCGAGAGGTGGCGGTAGATCACCAGCTCCGCCGCGCGGCCGCCGAGCAGGACCATCATCTTCGCCTCCAGCTCCTCGCGCGTCATCAGGAAGCGGTCCTCGGTCGGGCGCTGGATGGTGTAGCCCAGCGCGCCGATGCCGCGCGGGATGATGGAGACCTTGTGCACCGGGTCGGTCCCCGGCAGCGACAGCGCGACGATGGCATGGCCCATCTCGTGATGCGCCACGATCTCGCGCTCGCGCGTGTTGAGCAGGCGGTTGCGCTTCTCGAGGCCGGCGACGATGCGCTCCACGCCGTTGTTGAAGTCCTCCATCGCCACCGCCTCGGCGCCGCGCCGCGTCGCCAGGAGCGCCGCCTCGTTCACCAGGTTGGCGAGGTCGGCGCCGGTGAAGCCGGGGGTGAGGGCGGCCACCTTCTCCGGCTCGACATCCGGGGCGAGGCGCACCTTCTTCAGGTGCACGCCCAGGATCTGCACGCGGCCGCGCTTGTCCGGCCGGTCCACCAGCACCTGGCGGTCGAAGCGGCCGGCGCGCAGCAGCGCGGGGTCGAGGATCTCCGGCCGGTTCGTCGCGGCGAGGATGACGAGGCCGGAGCGGCTGTCGAAGCCGTCCATCTCGGTCAGCAGCTGGTTCAGCGTCTGCTCGGATTCGGAATTCCCGCCCGACCCGCCGAGGCCCGGCATGCCGCGGGCGCGGCCCAGCGCATCGAGCTCGTCGATGAAGATGATGGCCGGCGCCTTGCCGCGCGCCTGCTCGAAGAGGTCGCGCACCCGCGCCGCGCCGACGCCGACGAACATCTCGATGAACTCGGCGCCGGAGATGGAGAAGAAGGGCACCCTGGCCTCGCCCGCCACCGCCTTGGCCAGCAGCGTCTTGCCGGTGCCGGGCGGTCCCACCAGCAGCACGCCCTTCGGCATGCGCCCGCCGAGGCGGCCGTAGCGCTCCGGGTCGCGCAGGAAGTCCACCACCTCGCGCAGCTCGTCCTTCGCCTCGTCCACGCCGGCGACGTCGGTGAAGGTCACCCCCGTGTCGCTCTCGACATAGACCCGCGCCTTGCTCTTGCCGATCTGCATCAGCCCGCCCTGGCCGGCGCCGAGGCGGCGGATCAGGAACCACCAGAGGCCGAAGAACAGCGCGATCGGCACGACCAGGGACAGGATGTCGCGCAGCAGCGTGCTCTCGATCCGCCCGGTGTAGCGGACGCCGGCGCGGTCCAGTTCCTCGGCCAGCTCGTTCGGCTCGACGCGCACGGTGGAGAATTGCGTGGCGCCGTCGGGCAGCGGCTCCTTCAGCGTGCCCTGGATGACGCGGTCGGAGATGCCGACCTCCGCGACCTTCCCCTCGCGCACCAGTTGCGTGAACTGGCTGTAGGCGATGGGCGCCACCTGGCGGCCTAGGGAGGCCACGTACTGGATCCCCAGCAGCGCGATCAGCGCGGCGATCCAGTACCAGAGGGTGTAGTTCCTGCGTGTCTGCGGCTGCTGCGCCACCGGCTCTCTCCGCTGCGGGCCTGTCCCGGCGGGCCAACGCGGCAGCGGCGGCGGGGTCGCCTGCGGGTGGCTCAGCCCGGGCGGGCCGCGGCCGGGCGGAGGGTGCCGGCCCGGGCCGGCGCCGCGCCCGGGCGCC
>CAYNYQ010000118.1:0-12017 GCA_964401305.1 uncultured Acetobacteraceae bacterium
GCGGCTCGAAGTTGATGGCGTTGACCTTGAGCAGGGCGAAGTAGCGCTCGCCGTCGCGGGGGCTGCGGATCTGCCCCTCCACCGTGTCGCCGGTGCGCAGGCCGAAGCGGCGCACCTGGGCGGGGGAGACGTAGATGTCGTCCGGCCCCGGCAGGTAGTTGGCCTGGGGGGAGCGGAGGAAGCCGAAGCCGTCGGAGAGGATCTCGAGCGTGCCCTCGCCGTAGATCGCCTGGTCGTTCTCGGCGAGCTGCTTGAGGATCGCGAACATCATGTCCTGCTTGCGCAGCGAGGAGGCGTTCTCGATCTGTAGCCCCTCGGCGAAGGAGAGGAGCTCGGCCGGGCTCTTGGCCTTGAGTTCGGAAAGATGCATGGCGCTGGCCGGTCCGATGTGCGTGCGGTCAGAAGGGGCCGGGTCGAGGATGCGGCGATGGCGGACGGAGCGTTCGGCCGCGTGTCGTGATCCGCCCTCGGTCGCTGTCTCCGCGGATCAGGCCCCGTCGGATCGATGCCGAGGGGATAGGATCCGCCGGATGGCGATGTCCGGGGATGGAGAAGGGAAGGGACCAGGATGGAGGAACGCCGCCGGCGCAACCCTGGCGAGGCGGACGTTAGAAACGATACCCGGTCCGGTCAAGAGAGAAGGTCGTGCGCCGGAGCCTTGGCATCAAGGGGCAGGGGCGGTGGAATGCCGTTCACGGGCGCTGGCGCGGGGCGGCCGGGCTCAAGGCCGGCGGGGGGTTCCGGGCGCTGCAGCCGGCGTCATGACGCGGCCCGGTGCATGAGCATCCGGGCCAGGAGGTAGGGGCGGCGGGCGCGCGCCGCCGCCAGGTCAGGCGGGCAGCGGCGCCGCGCGGCCGCGGGACCGCACCGCCGTGAACCCGAGCAGGCCGGCGGCCAACAGCGCGAGGCTCGCCGGCTCGGGGATGTCCGCAGGAGGCGCGGTCTCGGCCAGCGTTACCGACAGGGTGCCAACGCTGCTCGCGGCAGGGTCGGTCGTCGGCGACACGGCCAAAGCGATCCAGGCCGTAGGCGTCGAGTACAGGTTCACGCGCCGGCTGGCCGTCTCGAAGGAGACGCCGTCTCCGGTGAGCCAGGGGGATGACGGGCTGAACGCGTTGTCGCCGCCAAGAACGCCCACGGCGAGGATGCCCGTGATGTTGCCCCACAGCGTTGAGGTGCCGGTCACGGCGGTGATAAGGCCGGCCTCCACCGCGAACTGGCCGGAAAAGCTGCCACTCCCGCCTTCGCTGACGGCTTGAGTCTCGCTGAAGGTGAAGTTGTAGAGGACCGGCGCGGCCCGTGCGGCAGGCGCGACTGCCACGGCGAGGAGCATGAGAAAAGCACCGATCGGCGCCAGAACTCCGTAACGCATCGCATCCTCCGACGGACCAGCGCCGCTCGGAAAGCACACCACCCTTGCTTCGTTCCGTCCAACAACCGATACGCGAATCGAAGCGGTCCACGATGACCGGGAGCACGATCAGGATAAGCAGCAAGGCGGGGAACTCGCACATCACCCGCCGGTCGCCGCTCGCCAGCCGCGAAGGACCGTAGCGCGGACGGCCGTTCCAGCGGGGTGGCCACGCGACCAGGCGCCAGACAGCCTGGCCACGATGGTGCGGCGCTGCCGCGGGATCAGGCGTGCAACGGCCACGCGCGGCGGCGGGGGCGCGCCGCGGCGAAGCCGAGCAGGCCGACGGCGAGCAGGCCGAGGCCCGCCGGCGCCGGGATGTCCGTGGAGGGCGTGGTCGCGGCCAGCGTCACCGAGAGGGTGCCGATGCTGTCGGCCGGGGAGCCAGACGTAAGCGGGTCGGTCAACGCACCCCATACGGTAGTCGCTCTGTACACATTCACTCGCCGGCTGTCGGTCGTGAACGACACGCCAGTGATTGTGACCCACGGCGACGACGGGCTGAAGGCGTTGTTGTTTCCCAAGTAACCGCCTGGCGCGATGAAGCCCGTGATGCCGCCCCACAGCGTGGAGGTGCCGGTCACGGCGGTGACGAGGCCGCCCTCCACCGCGAACTGGCCGGAGAAGTTCCCGCTCCCGGCGCCAGCAATGGCGGAAGTCTCGGTGTAGCTGAAGTCGTACAGCACCGGCGCGGCGTGCGCGCCGGGCGCCGCGCCGAGCGCCGCCAGCAGCCCGAAGACAGCGCCGATCCGTGCCAGAACACCGAAACGCATCGCATCCCCTCCGGATCAACTCCGCGGGGGTACCGGATCACGCGGGTTTCGTTGCGTCCAGCAACCGGAACGGGAATCAGAACGGCTTCACGATCACCATGAGCACGATCAGGACAAGCAGCAAGGTCGGGATCTCGTTCATCACCCGCCAGTAACGGTGCCCCCGCCGCCGCTCGTCCGCCGCGAAGGACCGCAGCGCGGAAGGCAGGGTCATGTGGAAGGCCGTCATCCCGAGCAGCCCCAGCAGCTTCCCGTGCCACCAGCCCGCCGACCAGTCCACCACGCCCGGCGTCAGAACCAGCAGAACGCCGAAGAGCCAGGAAGAGATCATCGCCGGGTTCATGATGGCGCGCAGCAGGCGCCGCTCCATCACCTTGAAGCTCTCGCCCGGCTCCCCGCCGACCGGCGCCATGGCGTGGTAGACGAACAGCCGCGGCAGGTAGAACAGCCCCGCCATCCAGGCGAAGACCGAGAGCAGGTGCAGCGCCTTGGTCCAGAGATAGAAGGGCGCCAGGACGTCCAGGGTCATGCTTCGGTCCCGCTCAGTCCCAGCAGCGCGGGCAGCGCGGCCATGGCGTGGAAGGGCTCGGCGCCAATGGCGCGGAACACGCCGGCATCGGTCTCGCGCGTCAGGCCCAGCACGCGACATCCGGCGGCGATGCCGGAGCGCGCGCCGAGCAGGCTGTCCTCCACCACCACGCAGGCGGCGGGCGGCGCGCCGCAGGCCCGGGCCGCGGCCAGATAGAGGTCCGGCGCCGGCTTCGGTCGCGGCACATCCTCGAAGCTGAAGGCCCGGCCCGCAAAGGCCTCCGCGAGGCCGAGCCGGTGCAGCTTGGCGAAGAGCTCCTCCCGCGCCGAGTTCGAGGCGACGGCGACGGCGATTCCGGCCCGGCGTACCGCGGCCACCGCCTCCAGCGCGCCGGCCACGGGCTCCAGGGCCCGCTCCATCTCCGCCGCGATCCGGTGCGAAAGGACGGGCATCCAGTCCGGTGGCAGCGGTCCGACCCGCGCCTCGATCACCGGCAGCATGTCGGTGGCGGCCATGCCGAGAAATGTCTCGCGCGCCTGCTCGCCGCTGATCCGCCAGCCGCGCGCGGTGAGGTCGGCGGCGACGATGCGGTTCACCAGGCCCTCGCTGTCCGCCAGCACGCCGTCGCAGTCGAACAGCACCGCTTCCGGTCGCGCGGGCGGCGGCACTGCCTCAGGTCCCGGCAGGGGCGGCGGTGCGGCGCGCGGCGGTGGCCCGGGCGTGCGGACAGTCGCCGAAGGGCTTCGGGCATTGCCGCCCGCCGGCGAAGCTGCAGAGCCGGTCCCCGGCGGGTGCCTCGCCGCGCGCCCGCAGCACCAGGTCGCGCAGCGCGCCGATGAAGCCCGGGTCGCTGTTCTGCGCGGGCACCCGGAAATAGCCGGGCACGCCGAAATGCTCGGCCTCCTCGCGGTACTCGACGTCGAGCTCGACCAGCGTCTCGCTGTGCTCGGACACGAAGGCGATGGGGCAGACCAGCACCGCGACCTTCTCGCGCCCGGCGCGTTCCAGCTCGTCCTCGGTGCTGGGCCCGATCCATTTCTGCGGCGTCACGCGCGACTGGTAGCAGACGATGTGGTCCAGTCCGTCGATGGCCAGGTGCTCCACCACGGAGGCAACCGTCTGCTCGACCTGCCACTGGTAGGGGTCGCCCTGCTGGACGATGCTTTCGGGCAGGCCATGCGCCGAGAACAGGATGCGCAGCGGCACCTCGGCCGGCAGGGCGGCGCGCGCCTTCGTCCAGGCGTCGCGCACCAGGGCGGCGGTCGCGGCGGCGAAGCGGGTGTCGGAATGCCAGCAGCAGAGCGTGGTGGTCGGGCGGTCAAGCCCGGCGCGCGCCGCGGCGCGGGCCCAGGCCTGCATGCTGCTGCCCGTGGTCGTCGTCGAGAACTGCGGGTAGAGCGGCAGCAGCAGCACCTCGTCCGGGTTCCAGGCCCGCACCGCCTGCGCCGCGGCGTCGCTCATCGGGTGCCAGTACCGCATGGCGACGAAGCAGCGCGCCTCGAAGGGCGCATCGGAGAGCGCGGCCTCGAGCGCGCGGCCCTGTTCCTCGGTCAGCTCGAGCAGCGGGGAGCGGCCGCCGAGCACGGCATAGTTCTCCGTCGCCGGCTTCGTGCGCCGCCAGGCGATCAGCCGGCCGAGCCATGGCCGCACCCAGCCCGGCACGCGCAGGATGGCGGGATCGGTGAAGAGGTTGACCAGGAAGGGGCGGATGCTCTCGGGCGCATCCGGGCCGCCGAGGTTGAACAGCACGATGGCGACGCGCGGCCGCGGCCCTCGCCCGGTCGCAAGGGAGGGGCCGGCGGGCGCGACGGGCGCCTGGCCCGGCACGTCGGTCGCGGTGCTGATCATCGCGCGGGACATGACATCCGCGGGCCACGGGTCAAGGTCCGACCCGCCGGGCCGGTACGGAAGCGGCCGTGGGTCATCCGATGGCGCCGGTCGAGGGGCGGATCCGTCGGTCGATCAGCACGGCATGGCCGTTCGGCCTGCGGCGGACCCCCATGACGCGCCATCCCGGATGCAGCGCGCGCCCGGCCTCGAGACCGACCCGCAGGGCCGCCGTGTCGGTGGCAGCGACGGTGAGCAGCCAGAGCACGTCCGCGCCCTCGCATTCGGCCGGCGCAGGCGCCCGGCCCGACGCCGCGAGCCGCTCCGCCACGGCGGCGTCGAGCAGCGCCCACCCGAGATAGGCGCGGACCTGCTGGCCCTCGACGGCGAAGAGGCAATGTCGCCGCCTGACCTGGCCATGCAGCGTGGCGATCAGCGCGCCTGCCGGGAAGGTGGCGAAGGGCGGCCGCTGTGCCAGGAAATGCGCCGCCGCGCCGAGTGCCGCCATGGCGCTGCCGGGCTGCCGGATCTCGAGGCTCATGCGGTATCCCCCGGCGGTCGCCGCGTCCGTTTCATTTGACGCAATACTCATATTGGTCGGTTGTGCAACCACCAGTATTGCTCACCCGGCGACTGTTTCTGTAGTCCGAAGGAAGGATGCGCGGGGGGATCGAAATGTCGATCCTCGGGCCACATCCCCCGACGAGGACCATCCATGAGCGACACCATCGCCACCCCCGCAGCCAACGATCCACTGATCGACGGGCTGCTCGTCGGCGCCGAGTGGAACGTGACGCTTCTCACCTACGGCTTCCCGACCACGGCCGCGCAGTATGGCGGGGCGGGCTATGCCTACGACCACGACGGCAACCCCGGCACGTCCAATGCGAACGAGGCCACGGGGATGTCGCAGCTCTCGCTCGACATGCGCAATGCGATCATCCGTGCGATGAACGACCTTGCCGCCTTCACGCAGATGGACGTGCTGCAGTTGCCGGCGAACAGCGCCGGCGCCGCCACCCTGCGCTTCGCCGTGACCACCACGCCGCGGCCGAACAACGCCGCCGACCCGGCCTATGCCAACTTCCCGAACTGGACGAAGGCCGGCGACGCCTGGTTCGACCCGGGCACCTTCGATACCGCCCCGATCGGCAGCTACGCCTATGCGGTGGCCATCCACGAGCTCGGCCACCTGCTCGGCCTCAAGCACGGGCACGAGGGCGGCGGGCCCGGCGGCACCGACCTGCCGGCTGACCGCGACAGCACCGAATTCTCCATCATGACCTATGCCAGCTTCATCGGGGACGGCGCCGACAACACCTGGAACCACGGGCCCGCCTCCTTCCCGCAGAGCTGGATGATGCTCGACATCCGGGCGCTGCAGCACATGTACGGCGCCGACTACACCACCAATGGCGGCAACACCGTCTACAGCTTCGACGACACGGACGGCACCTTCTCCATTGATGGCGTCAGCCAGGGCACGCCCTCCGGCAACATCATCTTCCGCACCATCTGGGATGGCTTCGGGGTCGATACCTACGACTTCTCCAGCTACGGCAGCGGGCGGCAGATGCTCATCGACCTGCAGGCCGGCGGCTGGACCGACGTCGATTCCGACAGCAACTTCCAGGCTGCCTTCCTCGGCGGCGGGCCGAACGGCGGCTTCGCCCGCGGCCAGGTCTTCAACGCCCTGATGGTCAACGGCGACACCCGCAGCCTGATCGAGAACGCCATCGGCGGCGCCGGCAACGACAGCATCACCGGCAACCAGGCGGGCAACTGGCTCGAGGGCCGCAACGGCAACGACACCCTGTCCGGCCTCGCCGGCAACGACCTGCTGGAGGGCGGCAGCGGCGACGACTGGCTCCTGGGCGGCCTGAACGAGGACACGCTGCGTGGCGGCGAGGGCGCGGACGACCTCGACGGCGGTGGCGGCTTCGACATGGCGTCCTACCTCTTCGCCCCCTCGGCCGTGACGGTCGATCTCGCCTGGGACAGGGGCGACGGCACCTTCGGCAAGGTCACGGGCGGCGACAACGGCGACACCTTCCTCTCCATCGAGGACATCGAGGGCTCCACCTTCGGCGACCAGCTCGGCGGCGTGGCCGGGCAGAGCAACAGGATCCTCGGCCACAACGGCAACGACGTGATCGACGGCCGCGGCGGCATCGACATCGTCGACGGCGGCGAGGGCGACGACACCGTCTTCGCCCATGGCGACGACCTGCAGCTGCGCGGCGGCCTCGGCAGCTTCGACTCCATCGCCTCGGGCGGCATCTCGGCGGTCTTCGACTTCGCTGCGAACAGCTTCTCGGTGGACGGCGTCGGCATCGTCTCCGTGCTCGAGTTCGAGGGCGCGATCGGCGGCATCGGCAACGACCGCTTCGTCGCCAACTTCGACAACCTCGCCTTCCGCGGCGGCGGCGGCAACGACACCCTCATCGGCGGCAACGGCGACAACGTGCTCGAGGGCGGCGACGGTGCCGACCAGCTCACCTTCGGCAACGGCTTCGACTACGCCGATTTCCGCGACGACACGGTCGGCGTGCTGGTGGATATCCGCTCCGGCATCTCGGCCCTCGGGCATGCAGCCGGCGATTCCTGGATCGGCACGCCCGAGGGCCTGCTCGGCGGCGGAGGGAACGACAGCCTCGGCGGCAGCGAGATCGGCAACCGGCTGCTTGCCCGTGGCGGGAACGACTACGCCTCCGGCTACGGGGGCGACGACACCGTCGAGGGTGGCGACGGCAATGACAGCCTGGAGGGCGGCCTCGGCGCGGACTGGGTGTTCGGCGATGCCGGCAACGACGTGCTCGGCGACACCGAGCAGGTCCTGCTGCTCTCGGGCGCCGAGGACAACGCAGCCGACACGCTGTTCGGCGGCGCCGGCAACGACAGTCTGCTGGCCGGCGGCGGCGCAGACAGCCTCGACGGCGGCACCGAGGACGACCTGCTGGTGGGCGGCAGCGGCGCCGACAACCTGGTGGGCGGCACCGGCGACGACATCCTCACCGACCACACCCAGGCCCCGACCTTCGCCAGCGAGTCGCCGCCGCCCGAGAGCTTCATCGCCTCCGATGCCGACACGCTCCTCGGCGGCGACGGGCAGGACTTCATCTACGCCTCGGGCGGCGGCGATGTCATCGACGGCGGGGCCGGCATCGACAACCTGCTGATGAGCTTCACCGAGTCCACCGGCCCCCTGGTCTTCACCTTCGCCGCCGCGGGCCCCTGGACCATGACCCTGGGCGGCGTCGTGACGGCGACGATCCAGGGCATCGAATCGCTCAACTCCATCACCGGGACCGCCCAGCGCGACACCATGACGGCAACCGCGGCCAGCTTCGGCGTCGTCCTTGATGGCGGCGGGGAGAACGACATCCTCCGCGGCGGCGCCGGCGCCGACGTGCTGATCGGCAGCGGCGGAAAGGACAGGCTCTTCGGCAATGGCGGGAACGATTTCCTCGTCGGCGGCGCGGGGCCCGACACCATGGCAGGCGGCGGCGGCACCGGCGTCGACACCTTCCGCTGGGACGTCATCGGCGAGGGCAAGGACACGATCCTCAACTTCGTCAGCGGCCAGGACAGGCTGTGGATCGACGCCTCCGGCTTCCGCGGCGGTCTTGTCGAGACCATGGACCTGGCGGCGGCGGGCAAGTTCGTGCTGGGCAACGCGCCGACGGCGAAGGGCGGCCAGTTCCTCTACGATCAGCCCCTGGGCCAGCTCTGGTGGGACGTCGACGGCACCAACGCCAAGGCGGCGCTGCTGCTCGCCTCCTTCGGCGCCAACACGACCGTGGCGGCGGGCGACTTCCTGATCGTCGCCTGAGGCCTGCCGCGGTAAGGCCCGTCGGCGGCGGTTCCGCCGGCGGGCGCGGGGCGTCAGCCCGCCCGCACCATGCGCACCAGCGCCGCGACGTGGTCGGGCGGCGTTTCCTTCTCGATGCCATGGCCGAGGTTGAAGATGTAGGGGCGCCCCCGCATGGCCCCCAGAAGCGCCCGCGCCTCGACCTCCAGGGCCATGCCGCCGGCCAGCAGGGCGAGCGGGTCGAGGTTCCCCTGCAGCGCCTGGTCGGCGGCCACGGCTTGCGCCGCCCAGCGCGGATCCATCGCGGTGTCGATGCCGAGGCCCTGCAGGTTGGTGCGCTGCGCGTACTCGGCCAGCATCGGACCCGCGAGGCGCGGGAAGCCGATCAGCGGATAGCCCGGCGGCAGGCGCTTGCGCAGCAGCCGCACGAGCTCGGTCGTCGGCTCGATCACCCAGCGGCGGAACTGCGCGGGGGAGAGCGCGCCGGCCCAGCTGTCGAACAGCATCAGCGCCTCGGCCCCCGCCTCGGCCTGGGCCAGCAGGTACTCGGCCGTCGCCTCGGTCAGGATGCGGATCAGCCGCCCGAAAAGCGCCGGGTCGGCATGCGCCAGCGTACGGGTCTGGTGGAAGGCGCCCCCCGTGCCGCGGCCGTCGACCATGTAGCAGGCGACGGTGAAGGGCGAGCCGGCGAAGCCGATCAGCGTCACCTTCTGCGCATGGGCATCGAGCGCGGCGCGCACCAGCCGCACCGTCTCGAGGATCGGCGCGGCACGCTCCACCGTCTGCTCGGGCCGCAGGCTGGCGATGCCGGCGGCGTCGCGCACCGGTGCCAGCACCGGCCCCTCGCCCTCGGCGAAGCGCAGCGCCTGGCCCATGGCCCAGGGCACCATGAGGATGTCGGAGAACAGGATCGCCCCGTCCATGCCGAATCGGCGGATCGGTTGCAGCGTGACCTCGGCCGCGAGGTCGGGCGTGGTGCAGAGCGCGATGAAGTCGCCGGCCTGGGCGCGGACCTCGCGGTACTCGGGCAGGTAGCGCCCGGCCTGGCGCATGAGCCACATCGGCGGCGGCCAGACGGCCTCGCCCGCCAGCGCGCGCAGCAGGGGCTTCTCGGGCATACGGGGGTCGGACGGATCGCTCGGCATCGGCACAGCTTTTCAAGAAAGCAGGGTTTTTGAAAGACGGTAGAGGCTTGTAGGGCCTGTGGATGACGGGGAGCCAGCCCGTCCGGATTCCGCCCACACGCCCATCCACGTGAGGGGCGGGCCGCAATGGCCTGAATCCGTGCGCGGAATCCATCCTGTCCCGCCGGCGCACCCGGCCCGGGCCCGGCCCTCCCGGGTGTCCGGGCAGGGAGGGCCGTCCCCGCAAGCCACAGGCCGCCGGGCAGAGCGATCGAGCCATCCCCTTCGTCCCCAGCACCGCGCCGGTTCCTCCCGCCGCTCATCCACGGGGCGCTGTGGATGCTTTGCCCGGGGGCCGACGCGGGCCCTTCCCCACCGGGCGCCCCGCCGCGCTATCCTCCCCCCATGCCCCGATCGATCAACCTGCACCTGGTGTCCGACAGCACGGGCGAGACGCTGAACTCCATCGCCCGCGCCACCCTCGCGCGGTTCGATGACGTTCACGTCATCCACCACCGCTGGAGCCTGATCCGCTCCCGCCTGCAGCTCGACCGGGTGCTGGAGGGGCTCAGGCACGAGCCGGGGCCGGTGCTGTTCACGCTGGTGGACCGCAGCCTGCGCCACGCGCTGGAGGAGACCTGCGAGCGGTTGGGCGTGGCCTCGATGTCGGTGCTCGACCCGGTGATGGAGCTGCTGCAGGGCCAGTTCGGCGCCCAGGCGCGGGAGAAGCGGGCGGCGCAGCACGTGATGGACGCCGATTACTTCCGCCGCATCGACGCCATGCACTACGTGCTGGCGCATGACGACGGCCAGGGCGTGGCCGGCATCGCCGAGGCCGATGTCTGCCTCGTCGGCGTCTCGCGCAGCAGCAAGACGCCGACCTGCTTCTACCTGGCGAACCGCGGCATCAAGGCGGCCAACGTGCCGATGGTGCCCGGCGCCGCCCTGCCGGAGGAGCTGAGCGACCCGCCTTGCCCGGTCGTCGGCCTGACCATCGACACGCATGCGCTGATCGAGATCCGCCGCCACCGCCTGCGCCTGATCGGCGCTGCCGGCGTGCGGCAGGACACCAACGACTACATCGACCCCGAGAGCGTGAAGGCGGAGATCCTGGCGGCGCGTCGGCTCTGCACCCAGCGCGGCTGGCCGGTGATCGACGTCACCCGCCGCAGCATCGAGGAGACGGCGGCGACGGTGCTGCAGCTGATGGAGGCCTGGCACACGCGCCGCGGCCGGGCCTCGGCTGCCCCGGTGCCGGTAGCCCCGCGTGAGCCGGATCCCGCTGCCGCCGTGCTCGGCACGCCCGCCCCGGGCGGCACGCCGTGAGGCCCGCCACGGTGCGCCCCGGCATGGCCCGACGCCGGGCGCCCGCGACGCGCCGGCCCGCCGCGAGCCTGGCATGAGGCCGCTGCAGGCATCCGCGCCGCCCCTGGTGCTCGCCTCCGCCTCCACGGCGCGGCGCGCGGTGCTCGAGGGGGCGGGGCTGGTCTTCGCCGCCCGCCCGGCCGCGGTGGACGAGGCCGCCATCAAGGAGAGCGCGCGGGCCGAGGGACTCTCGGCCGGCGACACGGCGCTGATGCTGGCCGATGCCAAGGCGGCGCGCATTGCCGTGCGCGCGCCCGAGGCGCTGGTGATCGGCGCCGACCAGATGCTGGTCTGCACGATCGATGGCGAGGAACGCTGGTTCGACAAGCCGCCCGATCTCGCCGCGGCGCGGGCGCAGCTCGCCCTGCTGGCGGGCCGGGCGCACCGGCTGGTGACGGCGATCGTCTGCTGGCGCGACGGTGCGCGGGTCTGGCAGCACCTCGCGCAGCCACGGCTGACCATGCGCGCTTCGTCCGACGAGTTCCTCGATGCCTATCTCGCGCTCGAGGGCGAGCGGGTGCTGTCGTCGGTCGGCGCCTACCGGCTCGAGGGGCCGGGGGTGCAGCTCTTCGCCGCGGTGGAGGGGGAGCACGCAGCGATCCTCGGCGTGCCGCTGCTGCCGCTGCTCGGCTTCCTGCGCGATCACGGCGTGCTGCTGCGCTGATCCGCCGCGGCGTCGGCCCCGGCGCCGAGCCGTCACTGCGCATGGCAATGCGCGCTGGGCGGTCTGTGCCGTGCTGGTGATCGCACGCATGCTCGACGATCGCGGCACTGCGGATCCTCGCGCCGCACCCGCGCTGCAGTTGACTTCCGCGCGGGAAGACACGATTTGCTGCGGCGCAGCAATCTTGGGCCGGGTTCGGGGGTTTCCGTCGGATGGTATCTTCATCGCGGGGGCTCTCCCGCGTGCGCCCGGGCGTTCCCGGGCCGCGCGGGCGATTGCGTTCGGCCGAGACAGCGCGCGGGCAGACACGCTGGTGCGGGCCGGCCGTGTTGGCCCTCGCCACTGGCCGCAGCTACGCCGGTGCCTGTGCCCTGTTGCGCAGCCTGGCGCCGCAGCGCTACCCGGCCGGGCAGGAGATCGTCACCAGCTATTGGCGCGATCTCGTGGCGGTGCTCGACCGCGCCGGCATCGCCCATGCCGCCGTGCCGCTGCCCGAGGCGGCGCCGAGCCTGC
>CAYNYQ010000118.1:12117-13247 GCA_964401305.1 uncultured Acetobacteraceae bacterium
CGCGCCGGCATCGCCCATGCCGCCGTGCCGCTGCCCGAGGCGGCGCCGAGCCTGCTGCGCATGGTGCGCTGGCATGGCCTCGCGCCCGGCGTCTACCTCGTGCGCGTCACCGACCACTTCCTGCTGCTGCGGAGCGGTGGCTTCGGCCTCGCCTGGCTGCACGACAACCACCATGACGGCGCCCTGCTGACCGGACGGGTGCATGGGCGACGACGGGTGACGCATCTCGTGCGGCTGCTCGACGCACCGAAGCTGGGCGAGGCGCGCGCGGCCTGAAGCGTCAGCGCCCGCGCGGCCGGCGCGCCGGGGCAGCCTCGGCGGGCAGGCGGTCCAGCACCGCGCCGATCGCCGCCAGCGCCTCCGGCGGCAGGCGGCGGATCTCCTGCGCCAGGCGGTTGGCGAGCGCCGTGGCCTCCGCGCTCAGCCCGGCGGTGTCCAGCACCACCCGCGGCTGCGACAGGCGCGCGAGCCGGCCCATCTCCTCCGCATCGTCCCAGATCAGGCCGAAGAACTCGTTGACCTGGTGCACCAGCCCGGCCGAGGGCTGGCCGCGATGCCCGTGCTCCAGCGCCGAGAGGTAGGCGGCCGAGACGTGCAGCGCCGCGGCGAGCTCGGCCTGGGTGATGCCGCGGGCCCGCCGCAGCGCACGCAGCCGGGCACCGAAGGGCGTCACCGGCGCCGGCCCTCAGCGCCGCCGCGCGGGCCCGCCGCCGACCCGTTCCGCCCGCCGCAGCAGCAGGTGCACGGCGCCGGCATTGGCGGCGTGCGGATGCGCCGCGCCCAGCAGCAGCGGCCGCAGCTCCGGCGCGTTCAGCCAGTGCGGCAGCTCGCGCCGCAGCACCCCGCCCTCGGCCGAGGAGCCGCGGCCGGTGACGATGGCGACGCAGCGCAACCCGTCCGCCACCGCCGCGCGCAGGAAGCCGCGTACCGCGGCATGCGCCTCCTGCGCGCGGTAGCCGTGCAGGTCGAGCACGCGCTCGGGCGCGGTGCGGCCGCGGCGGAGATCGCGCCAGCGCCGCTCGTCGAGGCCCGCGGGCGGCTGGCCGACATGCAGCGTGGCGGGCGCCGCGGGGCGGGGCGGCCAGCCCCTCGGCGCGGAGCGCAAACTCGACCCGCAACCCCTGGTCGCG
>CAYNYQ010000119.1:0-8642 GCA_964401305.1 uncultured Acetobacteraceae bacterium
ACTCCGCCCTGCGCGGCCGCCCGATCGGCGCACGGCCCGGCGCGCTGCGCCAGGGCGCAACGCGGCTGAGCCTGGTGGAGACGCTGCGCGCCGCCGCCCCCTGGCAGCCGGTGCGCCGCGCCGAGCGCGCCGGGCGGCCGGGGCCGCGCATCCTGCTGCGCAAGGAGGATGTGCGCATCCGCCGCTTCCGCGAGCGCACCGGCAGCGTGGCGATCTTCCTCGTCGATGCCTCGGGCTCGGCCGCGCTGCACCGCCTGGCCGAGGCCAAGGGCGCGGTCGAGGGGCTGCTGGCCGATTGCTACGTCCGCCGCGACCAGGTGGCGCTGATCGCCTTCCGCGGCAGCGGGGCCGAGCTGCTGCTGCCGCCGACCGGCTCCCTGGTGCGGGCGAAGCGCTGCCTCGCCGCGCTGCCCGGGGGCGGCGGCACGCCGCTGGCCTCGGCCCTGGACGCGGCACGGGAACTGGCCGGGCAGGTGCGCCGCCGGGGGCGCACGCCGCTCTTGGTGCTGCTCACCGATGGCCGCGCCAATGTCGCCCGCGACGGCGCCGGCGGCCGCGCCCGGGCCGAGGAGGAGGCGTTGTCGGCGGCGCGGCTCGCGCGGGCCGAGGCCCTGCCGGCGCTGGTGGTGGACACCGCGCCGCGGCCCCAGCCCCAGGCGCGCGCCCTGGCCGAGGCCATGGCCGCGCACTACCTGCCGCTGCCGCAGAGCGATGCGGGGCTGCTGGCCCGTGCCACCCGCGCCGCGATGGCGGAGGCCGGCGGATGACGGGCACGGCCGCACAACCCGGCGCGCCGGCCTGGGAGCGCGAGGGCCGGGACTGGCCGAACCGCGGCGCCAGCCGCTTCCTCGCCGCCGGCGGGCTGCGCTGGCACGTGCAGGTGGCGGGCCCGAAGGCGGGGCATGCCCCCGACCTGCTGCTGCTGCACGGCACCGGCGCGGCGACGCATTCCTGGGCCGGGCTGCTGCCGCTGCTGGCGCGGCACGCCCGTGTGATCGCCCCGGACCTGCCGGGCCACGGCTTCACCAGCCTGCCGCGGCCGGACGGCCTGACCCTGCCGGGCATGGCGCGGGCGGTCGGCGCGCTGCTGACGGCGCTGGAGGCGCGGCCCGTCCTCGCCATCGGCCATTCCGCCGGCGCCGCCATCCTGGTGCGCATGGCGCTGGAGCGGCAGATCGCGCCGCGCGCCATCATCGGCCTCAACGCGGCGCTGCTGCCCTGGGAGGGGATGGCGGGGCAGATCTTCTCGCCCCTGGCCCGCTTCCTGGTGGGGATCCCGGCGGTGCCCTGGCTGCTCTCGCTGCGCGCCGCCGACCGCGCCGTGGTGGAGCGGCTGCTGCGCGGCACCGGCTCCAGCCTCGATGCGGCGCAGACCGAGCACTACGTGCGCCTCTTCCGCTGCCCGCGCCACGTCGGCGCGGCGCTCGGCATGATGGCGGGCTGGGACCTGCACGCCCTGGCCCGCGCCCTGCCGCGGCTCGGCGTGCCGCTGCTGCTGCTGGCCGGCGCCGCCGACCGCACCATCGCGCCCGAGCAGTCGCGCCGCGTGCAGGCCATGCTGCGCGGCGCGCGGCGCCTGGTGCTGCCCGGCCTCGGCCACCTCGCGCATGAGGAGCGCCCGGCGGAGGTGGCGCGGCTGATCCTGGCCGAGCTGCCGGGCAACGAGAGCGCCGCCGCCCCGGGCTGCGCCGCATGAGGCTGCCGCCCGACCATCCGCTCCGCCAGGAGCTGAACGACGAGGTGCATGCGCGCCCCGCCGAGGCGCTGCGCGGTCCGGCCCGCATCTCCTACCTCGCGTTGCTGACCGACCTTGGCGAGCGCGAGCGGTTCCGTGCCGCGGTGGCCGACCTCGCGCGCCGGCGCCAGGTCGCCGCGCCGCCGGCCGGCGCCAACCACCTCAGCGCCGATTTCGGCCCCTACCGGCTGATCTGGGAGCAGCACACGGAGTTCTCGCGCGTCACCATCATCGCGCCGGGGGCGGGGGAGAACCCCTTCGCCGAGCCGGCGCTGGCGCTGCTGCCGGAGGAATGGGTGGCGGCGCTGCCGGGCAAGCTCGTGGTCGCGGCGCATGCGGCGCTGGTGCCGGATGCGCCGGACGGGCCGCTGCCCGACCCCGATCGGCTCTCGGCCCGGCTCTTCGGCGGCAACGTGCTGACCGGCGCCTCCATCGTCGGCGGCGCGGCGGTGGCGCTGACCGATTTCCGCGTCCATGCCGACGGCTTCAGCCGCTTCTGGATCGCCGACCGCAGCATGACGCCCTGGCAGGCCGGCCGCGCCGTGCAGCGCCTGCTGGAGATGGACACCTACCGCATGCTCGCGCTGCTCGCCCTGCCGGCGGCGCGGCGGCTCTCGGCCCAGCTGGTCGAGATGGAGCAGAAGCTGACCGAGATCACCACCGCGCTGGTGCATGCCGGGGAGCCGGACGAGCCCGTGCTGCTCGACCGCCTGACCGACCTCGCCGCCGAGGTCGAGAGCCGCGACGCCGAGACGCGCTACCGCTTCAGCGCCTCCAACGCCTACTGGTCGCTGGTGCAGCGCCGCATCCTCGAGCTGCGCGAACTGCGCATCGAGGGCCTGCAGACCCTGCAGGAGTTCACCGAGCGGCGCGTGGCGCCGGGCATGGAGACCTGCCGCGCCGTCGCCGCCCGCCAGGCGGCGCTGGCCCAGCGCGTGGCGCGCGCGACGCAGCTGCTCTCGACGCGCGTCGACGTGACGCGGGAACAGCAGAACCAGGCCGTGCTCGCCTCGATGGACCGCCGTGCGGCGATGCAGCTGCGGCTGCAGCAGACGGTGGAGGGGCTCTCGGTCGCGGCCATCACCTACTACATCGTCGGGCTGATCGGGTATCTCGCCAAGGGCGCGACCGCCGCCGGCGTCGCGCTGGACCCCGACCTCGTCACCGGCATCGCCATCCCCGTGGTCGGCGGCCTCGGCTGGCTCGGCCTGCAGCGGGTGCGGCGGCGCATGCACCGGCGCGAGGCAGAAGGGCGCTGATGGCGGCGCGGGACCCGGTCCTGGTCATCGGGGCGGGCGTCGGCGGGCTGGCGGCCGCGACGCTGCTGGCGGCGCGCGGCGAGCCGGTGCTGGTGCTGGAACGCGCCGCCGCGCCGGGCGGCAAGATGCGGCGGATCATGGTCGGCGAGGCCGGCATCGATGGCGGCCCGACCGTCTTCACCATGCGCTGGGTGTTCGACGCGCTCTTCGCCGCCGCCGGCGCGCGGGTCGAGGATCATCTCGGCCTCGCCCCGGTCTCGGTGCTGGCGCGGCATGCCTGGGTGCAGGGCGGCCCGCGACTCGACCTGCTGGCCGACATCGACGCGGCGGCGGAGGCGATCGGCGCCTTCGCCGGCCCGGCCGAGGCGCGCGGCTACCGCGACTTCGTGGCGCGGGCGCGGCGCATCTACCAGACGCTGGAGGGCCCCTTCATCAAGGGCGCGCGGCCGACGCCGATCTCCCTCGTCGGCCGGGTCGGGCTCGGCGGTGCGGCGCGGCTGCTGCAGACCAGCCCCTTCAGCACGCTCTGGGATGCGCTCGGCGAGCATTTCCGCGACCCGCGCCTGCGCCAGCTCTTCGGGCGCTATTCCACCTATGTCGGCTCCTCCCCCTTCCGCGCCCCGGCGACGCTGATGCTGATCGCGCATGTCGAGCAGGACGGGGTCTGGCTGGTCGAGGGCGGCATGCACGAAGTGGCGCGCGCCATCGAGCGGCTGGCGGCGGCGAAGGGCGCGCGCTTCCGCTACGGCGCGGAGGTGGCGGAGATCCTGGTGCGGGGCGGCCGGGCCGTGGGCGTCAGGCTCGCGGACGGGGAGGCGATCGCGGCCCGCGCCGTGGTGGTGAACGCCGATGCCAATGCCGTCGCCTCGGGCCGCTTCGGCGCGGCGGCCGCGGGCGCGGTGCCGCCGGTCGCGCGCGGCGCACGCTCCCTCTCGGCCGTCACCTGGGCGATGCATGTGCCGACCGCGGGCTTCCCGCTGGTGCGCCACAACGTCTTCTTCTCCGACGACTATGCGCGCGAATTCGGCGACCTGACGGAGCGCGGCGGGCTGCCCGGCACGCCGACCGTCTATGTCTGCGCCCAGGACCGCGGCGACGTGGATTCCGCCATCGGCGGGCCGGAGCGGCTGCTGGTGCTGGTCAACGCCGCCGCCCGCGGCGACTGGCGCCCCTATGCCGAGGAGCAACTGGCCGCCGCCGAGCGCGCCGCCTTCGGCGTGCTGGAGCGCTGCGGCCTTGCCGTCTCGCGCGACCCGGCGCGGGAGGTGCGCACCACGCCCATGGGCTTCGAGTCGCTGTTCCCGGCGACCGGCGGCGCGCTCTACGGCCAGGCCGTGCATGGCTGGAACGCCACCTTCAACCGGCCCGGGTCGCGCACGCGGCTGCCGGGCCTCTTCCTCGCCGGCGGCAGCGTGCATCCGGGGGCAGGGGTGCCGATGGCGACCCTCTCCGGCGGCCTGGCCGCCGAGGCGGTGCTGGAGTCCCGCGCATGAACCACATCCCCGCCGCCGCTGCGGCCGGCCAGGAAAGCTGGGCCTTCGACGTGCCCGTGCCGAAGCATGGCTATCGCTGGTGGTACCTCGACGCGCTCAGCGATGATGGCGCGCATGGGCTGACCATCATCGCCTTCATCGGCACCGTCTTCTCGCCCTGGTACGCCTGGTCCCGCCGCTGGGGCGAGGGCGATCCCCTGAACCATGTGTGCATGAACGTCGCGCTCTACGGCCGGCCTTCGCGCTGGGCCATGACGGACCGGCGCCGCGGGTCGCTGGAACGGAGCCCGGATCGGCTCGCGATCGGGCCGAGCAGCGCCGAATGGGACGGCACCACGCTGACCGTCCGGATCGAGGAGGTGACGGCGCCGATCCCCTCGCGGCTGAAGGGCGTGGTGCGGCTGCGGCCGGATGCGGTCTCCACCCGCGCCTTCGTGCTGGACGGGGCGGGGCGGCATGTGTGGCACCCGATCGCCGCGCGCTCGCGCGTCGAGGTCGCCTTCGAGAGCCCGGCGCTGCGCTGGTCGGGTGCGGCCTATTTCGACACCAATGGCGGCGCGGCGCCGCTGGAGGCGGATTTCCGCCGCTGGGACTGGTGCCGCGCGCCCATGCCGGACGCGACCGCCGTGCTCTACAACGCCGAGCGGCGGGACGGCAGCAGCCAGTCCCTGGCGCTGCGCGTCGGCGCCGATGGGCGGGTGGAGGACATCGCGGTGCCGCCCCCCGCCGCGCTGCCCCCCGGCTTCTGGCGCGTGCCCCGCCCGGCGCGGTCGGAGGACGGCCAGGCCAGGCTGGTCCGCGCCCTGACCGATGCGCCCTTCTACACCCGCAGCGAGATCCGCACCCGCCTGCTCGGCCGTGAGGCGACGGCGGTGCATGAGAGCCTCGAGCTCGACCGCTTCGCCGCCCTGCCGATCCAGGCGATGCTGCCGCTCAAGGTGCCGCGGCCGTTCCGCTGACCGGCGCCTCCTGCCAGCCGACATCGAGGGTCGCCACCTCGCCGAAGGGCACGCCCGCGCGCCGGGCCGCGCTGATGATGGGCCAGGCGGTCCAGGGCATGGTGACCAGCGGCAGCGGGTCGCGCGCCACCCAGGTGACGTCGCGCGTGCCCAGCAGATGCCGCAGGTTGGCGCGGAAGCGCGGCCAGTCGCCGAGGCTGTTCTGGGTCTCGGTCAGGCAGGACCAGAATTGCTGCAGGCGCCGCTCCTCCCTCAGGCGCGGTACCACCGAGGGGTCGAGGATCGCCGGGGCGATGTCCTCGGTGCGGAAGAAGTGCAGGCCGGAGGTGGTGCGCGGGTTGCACTCGATGCCGTGCGGCACGCCGGCGGCGTCGACGATCAGGTCGAAGGCGATGAAGCCGGTCCAGCCCGTGCTGGCGACGAAGCGGGCGATCCAGTCCTCGATCGCGGGGTGGTCCACCCGCTCGAACCCGACCGCCACCGTACCCGACATCAGGCTGCCGCGGTAGACCACGCTGCGCTGCACGCGCCCCTGGTGCGCCAGGGTGCAGCTGCTGAACTCCTCGCCGGCGACGAAGGCCTGCACCAGCGCATCGGCGCCGATCCCGGCGGGCAGCGCGCCCGCCGCATGGCGCGTGACCCCGCGACCCGAGCAGGCGCGGCGCGGCTTGACGACGAAGCGGCCGGCGGCGGCGATGGCGGCGGCCGCCTCCGTGCCGGGCAGGGCGCTCGGCGGTACCGGCAGGCCCTCCGCCGCGGCATGCGCGACGAAGCCGGCCTTGT
Organism: uncultured Acetobacteraceae bacterium; assembly: GCA_964401305.1. GTDB lineage: Bacteria > Pseudomonadota > Alphaproteobacteria > Acetobacterales > Acetobacteraceae > JAIEOP01. Next base: position 6,230 of record CAYNYQ010000119.1, read on the forward strand.
CGTGCAGCGGCAGCAGCACCTCGGGCGGCATGGTCAGCACGCGGGCGGCGGTGCGGCCGGCCAGGGACGCGACATGCACGGCCTCCTCCGAGACCGGCACCACCAGCTCCACCCCCTCGGCCGCGACGATGCCGGCGAGCTCGGCGAGATAGGCCTCGCGGTCCAGCGCCGGCGCGGTGACGCGCAGGCTTCGCGCCACGTCGCGCGAGGCGCCGGTGAGGTGCCGCGGGAAGGGCTCGGCGACCAGCACGCGCCAGCCATGGCCGGCGAAGCTGCGCGCGATGTCGAGCGCCTTGGGCAGGCGCCCCAGCGTAAGCAGCACGCTGCGCCGGTCAGGCATGGCGGTCGGCGACGCGGCACATCACCTGCTCGATGGGGCGCGTGGTCAGCCGCGCGGCGGGCTGCACGCGCTCGGGTGCCTCCACCGTGAAGTCGAAGCGGCGGAACAGGCGGGCGATCAGCAGCACCGCCTCCACCGCGGCGAAGGCGGCGCCGGCGCAGATGCGCGGGCCGATGCCGAAGGGGATGTAGGCGCCCGGCGTCATCTCGCCCTCGCGGTGCGCCAGGAAGCGGTCCGGGTCGAAGACCTCCGGGTCGCGCCAGTAGCGGCGGTGGCGGTGCAGCACCCAGGGCGCGATCATGATCAGCGCGCCGCGGCGCACGGCGTAGTCGCCGATCCGCGTCGCCTCCAGCGCGATGCGGGGCAGGAAGGTGATGGGCGGGTAGAGGCGCAGCGTCTCGCGGAAGAGGTTGCGCACGAAGACCAGGCGCTTCGTCGCCTCGAAGGAGACTGCGCCGCCCTCGCCGGCGATCTCGGCGACCTCGGCGCGCAGGCGCTCGACCATGGCGGGCTGGGTGGCGAGCAGGAAGAAGACCCAGGTCAGCGCGCTGGCGCTGGTCTCGTGCCCGGCGAGGAACAGCACGCCGAGCTGGTCGATCAGCTCCTCCCGCGTGAAGGCGCGGCCCTCGACGTCGTGCGCGGCGACGACGGCGCTGGCGATGTCGTCGAAGCTCGCGCCCGCGGCGAGGTGGCTGTCCAGCAGCTCGCCGAGATGGCCGCGGATGAGGCGGCAGGCCTCCAGCACTTCGGCGCGCTGCGGCACGCGGGTCCAGGCCTTGTCGAAGATCAGCCGGCGGATCTCCACCTGCGCCACGCTGCGCTCGAAGAGGGTGAAGGCGTCGAAGACGGCATGCGCCGTGCCGGTCTCGAGGCTGGTGGAGAAGACGGTGCGGACGATGATGTCGGCGGTCAGGTGCGACATCATCAGGTCGAGCGAGAAGCGCTCGCCGCGTCGCGCGAGGTCGGCGAGCGTCGCCTCGGCCGCGGCGCAGCCCGCCTCCATGGCCGGGAAGGCGCGGTTGACGCGCATCATGGTCAGCGCCGGGTCGATCATGGCGCGCTGGCGCCGCCAGGTGGCGCCGGAGGAGACGAAGATCGAGTCGCCGATCAGCGGCTCAAGCGCCATCACCATCAGGTCGCTCTTGGGGAAGATCCCCTCGGGGTCGAGCAGCACCTGCCGCACCAGGTCGGGCCGGTTCACCACCACGGTCTGCCGGCGCGACCAGCCGAGCGGCCCGATCTCCATCCGGTAGGCGGCGGCGGGCAGCAGGCCGAGCAGGTTGCCGTCGCCGCGCAGCCCGGCGCGGAGGAGGCCGAAGAGGGCGGGCAGGGGCCTGGGGCGCGGGGGGGCGTACACCGTGCCGTCGTTCTTGCTGTTGCGCCCGCCTGGGTTAGCCTTACAGTCGCTTCTGTCAAGTTCGCTTGTCAGTTGACCGCAGGGGCGGGCGGGGAAAAGAAGATGGAACTGCACGTGTTCCACGGGCTGGTGGCCGCCCACATCCTCACCGGCGCGACCGCCGCCATCGCCTTCTGGGTGCCCGTGCTGGGCCGCAAGGGCGGCGCCAACCACCGCCGCTGGGGGCGCATCTTCACCACCTGCATGCTGGCCACCGGCGGCTTCGCCATCGCCATGAGCCTGCTGACGCTCGCCGATCCCTTCGGCACGCACCCGCATCTCGAGGGCCGCTTCGACGCGGTCTTCATCCGCGGCATCTTCGGCTGGCTGATGCTGCACATGGGCATCCTGACCGTGAACCTCGCCTGGTATGGCTGGCTCTGCGTGCTGAACGGCCGGCGGCGGGAGAAGGGGCGGGAATGGCGGAACCTGGCGCTGCAGCCCCTGGTGATCCTGGCGGCGCTGAATTGCGCGCTGCAGGGCTGGCTCGCCGGGCAGCCGCTGATGATCGGCCTCTCCTTCGTCGGCATCGCCACCGGGCTCACCAATCTCTGGTTCCTCTACAAGCCCGAGGCCGGGCCGCTCGACTGGCTGAAGGAGCACGTGAAGGGCCTCGTCGGCGCCGGCATCAGCGTCTACACGGCCTTCATGGCCTTCGGCTCGGTGCGGATCCTGCC
>CAYNYQ010000119.1:8742-13143 GCA_964401305.1 uncultured Acetobacteraceae bacterium
CGGCGCAGGTGCGGCTGCGCGGCCTCACCGCCACGCTCGCGGCCGGCACGCGCCTGGTCGCGGAGGGCACCATCGGCGGCGAGGCGGCGTTCTGCGGCCCGGCGCTCGTGCTCGGCGTGGTCGAGCGCATCTGCTTCCTCCGCCGCGACGAGACCTGCCTGATCCCGGACGGGGTCGGCCCGCCCACCTGCCTGCCCCCGGGCATCTTCAGGCGGGAGTGGAGCTGAGGCCGGCGGCGCCGGCTCCCATCCTCGGCGGCCCGCTTCAGGCCCGGGCGAAGGCGGCGGCCGGCGGCACCACCTGGTCGAGGATGCGGGCCGAGGCGATCACCCCCGGCATGCCCGCGCCGGGATGCGTGCCGGCGCCGACGAGGAAGAGGTTGCGCACCTCCTCGCTGACATTGTGCGGCCGGAACCAGGCGCTCTGGAACAGCTTGGGCTCGAGCGCGAAGGCGGCGCCGAGGGTCGAGAGCAGCCGGTCCTGGAAATCCAGCGGCGTGAGCATCCGCGAGGTGACGATGTGCCGCCCGAGGTCGGGCAGCACCGTCTCCTCCAGCCGGCGCTGGATCGCCGCGCGATAGGGCTCGGCCCGCGCCGTCCAGTCCTCGCCGCCGGCGAGGTTCGGCACCGGCGCCAGCACGTAGAAGGCGTCGCAGCCCGGTGGCGCCAGCGAGGGGTCGGTCATGGTCGGGCGGTGCAGGTAGAGGCTGAAATCCTCGGCCAGGCGCTTGCGCGTGAAGATGTCGCGCAGAAGCTCCTCGTAGCGCGGGCCGAGCACCATGGTGTGGTGGTAGACCTCCTCGTAGCGTCGGTCCGTGCCGAAGTACCAGACGAAGAGGCCCATGGAGTAGCTGGCCCGCTCGAGCTTCGCGTCGGTCCAGCGCCGCCGCGGATGCCCGGCCAGCAGCGTGCCGTAGGTATGCCCCACCTCGGCGTTGGAGACGACGATGTCGGCGGCGATCGCCTCGCCCGAGGCGAGCCGCACCCCGCGCGCGGCGCCGTCCTGCACCTCGATCCGCGCCACCTGGGCGCCGCAGCGCAGGCGCCCGCCCTGGCCCTCGACCAGCCGCACCAGGCCCTGCACCAGCGCCCCCGTGCCGCCCATGGCGAAGTGCACGCCGTGGATGCGCTCGAGATGCGCGATCAGGCAGTAGTAGGCCGTGGTGGTCAGCGGATTGCCGCCGATCAGCAGCGGATGGAAGCTGAAGGCGATCTGCAGCTTCGGGTGCGTGAAGAAGCGCCGCACCTTGGTCCAGACCGACCAGTGCCCGCCCAGCCGCACCAGGTCCGGCGCCGAGCCCAGCAGGGTCGAGATCCGGTGGAAGGGCTGGTCGGCCAGATCGTGGAAGGCGACCTGGTAGATGCGCTCGCTCTCGACGATGAAGCGGTCGAAGCCGGCCACGTCCTCGGGCGCGATGCGGCGCACCTCCTCGCGCATGCGGTCGATGTCGGCGGTCGCGGCCAGCTCCGTCCCGTCGTCGAAGCGGATGCGGTAGAAGGGGTCCATCCGGCGCAGGTCGATGTCGTCGGCCAGCCGCCGCCCGCAGATCGCCCAGAGTTCCTCCAGCAGGTAGGGCGCGGTGACGATGGTCGGGCCGGCATCGAAGGTGAAGCCCTGGTCGCGGTAGACATAGGCGCGGCCGCCCGGGGCATCGAGCGCCTCCAGCACCGTCACCCGCCAGCCGCGGGCGCCGAGCCGCACCGCCGCCGCCAGCCCGCCGAAGCCCGAGCCGATGACCACCGCATGCGGCCTGGCGTCCGCGGAACCGCTGCTGTCCATCCCCGCTCTCCCTGTCGATCCCGGCGCGACCGACACGATTTGCCCTGGCCTCGACTGTCAGGCGATGTTTACACTCCCGGCAGGCGCACCGGAACCGTGAACCGGTCGCGCCACAGCGTGGGGAGGCTCCAGCATGGCGGCAACCGGACCGGAGCCCATCCTCGGCGCCGCCGATCTTGCCGCCTGCCGCGCGCTGCTCGCGGGCGGATCGAAGAGCTTCCACGCCGCCTCCCGCCTGCTGCCGCGGCGGGTGGCGGAGCCCGCGACCGCCCTCTACGCCTGGTGCCGCGTCGCGGATGACGCGATCGACCTTGACCCGGGCCCCGATTCGCTCGCCCGCCTCGCGGCGCGGCTCGAGCGCGTGGCCACGGGCCGGCCCGAGCCGCACCCGGCCGACCGGGCGCTCGCCGCCGTCATGGCGCGCCACGGCATCCCCCGCGCCCTACCCGAGGCGCTGCTGGAGGGCTTCGCCTGGGACCGCGCGGGGCGGCAATACGCGGACCTGCCGGCGCTCACCGCCTATGCGGCGCGCGTCGCCGGCAGCGTCGGCGCCATGATGGCGCTGCTGATGGGCGAGCGGCGGCCGGAGGTCCTCGCCCGCGCCTGCGACCTCGGCGTGGCCATGCAGTTCTCCAACATCGCCCGCGACGTCGGCGAGGATGCGCGCGCCGGCCGGCTCTACCTGCCGCATGACTGGATCCGCGCGGAGGGGCTGGACCCCGCCGCCTGGCTGGCGGCGCCGGCCTTCGATGCGCGGCTCGGCCGCGTGGTGGCGCGGCTGCTGGCCGAGGCGGAGGTGCTCTACGCCCGGGCCGATGCCGGCATCGCCCGGCTGCCGTTGGCCTGTCGCCCCGGCATCGGCGCGGCGCGCTTCATCTACGCCGCCATCGGCCGGCAGGTGGCGCGCAACGGGCTGGACAGCGTCTCCCGCCGCGCCGTGGTGTCGGGCCGCAGGAAGCTCGCGCTGCTCGCGCGGGGCGGGCTTGGTGCCTTCTGGCCCGGCGGTGCGGTGGACGCGCCCGCCCTGCCCGAGACGCGCTTCCTCGTCGCGGCGGTCGAGGCCGAGGCGCCCCGCGTCCAGCCCGCGGAAGGGCGCTTCGTGCGCGCGCTCGAGCTGATGCTGCGGCTCGAGGAGGAGACGCTGATGCGGCGCGCCGGCCCGGGCTGGGCCAGGGCGGTCGGGACCGAGAGCCCCGGCTGAGCCCTGGCTCAGCGCCAGCGCCGAGCGATGTCGTAGAGCTGCGCCGCGCCAGCCAGCGCCAGCCAGAGCGCGACCATCGGCCAGGCGGCGCCGGTCAGCGCGGCGCGGAGGGCCAGCAGCAGGCAGGCGCCGGCGAGGGCGAAGCCCAGCAGTTCCGCCGGCGGGATCCCCCGCCCGGTCCGCCGGTGCCAGAGCGCCAGCGTCAGGCTCTGCACCGCCAGCACGGCGAGGATCAGGTCGGCGATGCGCCCGCTGGCGAAGAGCTCCGCCATGTCAGCCTGCTCCCCGGCTCCGGTTTGCGCTGTGTCAAGGAAGCCTGACAGACATCGCGGTCAGATGCCAGGACTCGCCCGAGGGAGGCTCAGGCCGTGCGCATCGTGCTGCTGCATCCGAACTACCATTCCGGCGGCGCGGAGATCGCCGGCAACTGGCCGCCGGCCTGGGTCGCCTATCTCGCCGGCTACCTGAAAGCGGGCGGCTACACCGACATCACCTTCATCGACTGCATGACCGAGCACATGGAGGAGGAGGCGGTCCGCCAGCGCCTCGGCGCCCTCAAGCCCGACCTGGTCGGCGTCACCGCCATCACCCCGGCGATCTACAAGGCCGAGCGGCTGCTGCAGGTGGCCAAGGAGACCTGCCCCGATGCCGTGACGGTGCTGGGCGGCATCCACGGCACCTTCATGTACCAGCAGGTGCTGGCCGAGGCGCCCTGGATCGACTGCATCGTGCGCGGGGAGGGGGAGCAGGTGCTGCTCGACCTCGTCGCCTGCATCGACGCGGGGCGCTGGCCGGCCGAGCGCGCCACGGTGAAGGGCATCGCCTTCGCCGACGACCACGGCCGCGTGGTGGCGACGCCCGCGGCGCCGCCGATCGCCGACCTCGACCGCATCCAGCCGGACTGGGGCATCCTCGACTGGTCGAAATACATCTACATCCCGACGGGGACGCGCGTGGCGATCCCCAACATGGCGCGCGGCTGCCCCTTCACCTGCAGCTTCTGCAGCCAGTGGAAATTCTGGCGCGACTATCGCGTGCGCGACCCGAAGAAGGTGGTGGACGAGATCGAGGCGCTGGTGCGCGACCACCAGGTCGGCTTCTTCATCCTCGCCGACGAGGAACCCACCATCCACAAGAAGAAATTCGTCGCCTTCTGCCAGGAGATGATCGACCGCGGCCTGCCCGCGAAGGTGCAGTGGGGCATCAACACCCGCGTCACCGACATCCTGCGCGACGAGGCGCTGCTGCCTTTCTACCGGCAGGCGGGCCTGGTGCACATCTCGCTCGGCACCGAGGCGGCGGCGCAGCTCAAGCTCGACCGCTTCAACAAGGAGACGACGGTCGCGCAGAACAAGCGCGCCATCCAGCTGCTGCGCGAGGCCGGCATCGTGACCGAGGCGCAGTTCATCGTCGGCCTCGAG
>CAYNYQ010000120.1:0-13112 GCA_964401305.1 uncultured Acetobacteraceae bacterium
GGCCTTCAACCGCGTGGTCTTCACCAGCAGCCGCTACGCCTTCGAGTTCGACAACCTCTCCTGGCTTAGGGACCCGACCGGCACGCCGCCGTCCGTGCCCGAGCCGGCGAGCGCCGCGCTGCTCGGCGCCGGTCTGCTCGGCTTCGCCCTGCTGCGCCGCCGGCGCCGCGCCGGCTGATCCGGGGCGGGCGGCGGCGCGCCTATTCCGCCGCCGCCTTCACCGGCCGCCAGTCAGCGCGCGTCGCGCGCGGCAGGCCGAGATGGTCGCGCAGCGTGGTGCCGGCGTAGTCGCGGCGATAGAGGCCGCGGCGCTGCAACTCCGGCACCACGTGGTCGACGAAGTCGCTGTAGCCGCCGGGGATGACGGCCGCCGAGACGACGAAGCCGTCGCAGGCGCCGCCCGCGAACCAGGCTTCCATCTTGTCGGCGATCTCCTTCGGGCCGCCGACCATGTCCATGCGCGGGCGGCCGCGCCCGCTGCCGACGATGAAGTCGCGCACCGTCGGGTTCTTCTTGCCCGTCGCCTCCACCACGCGGTTGCGGATCGCCTGCAGGCCCTGGATCCCCTCCATCTCCGCGTCGGTGAAGGGCTCGTCCATGCCCTTCGAGGCAAAGTCGAAGTTCAGCGCCTCGGACAGCAGGGAGAGGGCATCGATCTCGAGCGGCAGCTTGTCGATCAGCGCCGCCTTGTCCTCGGCCTCCATCCGCGTCGCCGCGCAGATCGGGTTGCAGAGCGTCGCCACCTTCACGTGGTCCGGGTTGCGCCCCTCGGCGGCGACGGCGGCCTTGAAGGCGTCGTATTCGCGCCGGCCGCCCTCGACATCGTGGTAGGCGACGAAGACGAGCTCGGCCCAGCGGGCGGAGAAGCGCTTGCCGCGGCCGCTGCTGCCGGCCTGGATCACCACCGGCCGCCCCTGCGGGCTGCGCGGCACGGTGAAGGGGCCGCGGCTCTTCAGGAACTGCCCGCGATAGTCCAGGCGATGCACCTTGTGGCCGTCGCCGAAGCGCCCCGTGGCCTTGTCCACGATCAGCGCGTCGTCCTCCCAGGCATCCCAGTGGCCGAGCACGATCTCCACGAACTCGTCGGCGCGGTCGTAGCGCGCGTCGTGCGGCATCATCTCGTCATGGCCCATGTTGGCTGCCTCGCCGTCGTTCAGCGAGGTCACGACGTTCCAGGCGGCGCGGCCGTTGCTCATCAGGTCGAGCGTCTGGAACACGCGGGCGACGTGGAAGGGCTCGAAATAGGTGGTGCTGGCGGTCGAGCCGAGGCCGAGCCGGCTGGTCACCGCCGCCATCATGGTCAAGGTCACCACGGGGTCCATCTTCACGCAGCGGATGCCGTGCTCGATGGTGTGCACGTGGTCCGAGCCGAAGCGGTCCGGCATCGACAGGCGATCGTCGAAGAAGCCGAGGTCGAACTTCCCGCGCTCCAGGATGCGCGCGATCTCCTGGAAGTAGTCGGCGGTCAGGAAGTCGGTCCGGCTGTCCGGGTGCCGCCAGGAACTGGCGAAGATCGTGCAGTTCTGCGCCTGCAGGAAGCCCACCAGGTGCATCTGCCGCTCGGCCATTGTCCCCTCCCGTCCTCGTGGCGCCGCGCGGATGGTCCTGCCGCAGGGCGCCGCGGTCAATCCGGGCGGGCGGCGTCGGCGACGGGGTGATAGGTCTCGATGCGGAGCTCGCGCAGCGTCAGGTCCTGCGCCGTGCCGAGGGTGGCGATCGTCGTCAGGAAGCGGTCCACCCCGCCATCCGGCCGCTGCATCTCGACCGGCACCACCAGCGCGGCGGGGCGCCAGGCCGCCTCCTCCTCGGCGCGGAGCAGGCGGCGGATGCCGGGCATGCGCATCGCCTCCTCCATGATGGCGTCGCGCGCCGGGTCGGCCGGGCCGTGTCGCGCCTCGCGCCGCACCCGGGCGAGGATGGCACGCGCCGCCTCCTCCCAATTGCCCAGCACGCGGCGCGCGCCGTCGGGGTGGCAGAGGTAGCGCAGCAGGTTCGGCCGCGGCGCCGGCAGCAGCAGCTCGGGCGGCACCGGGCCGGGCCCGGCCGCGGGGTCGGCGCCCATGGCGAGCAGCGCGGAGACCGCCGCGGCATAGGGCGCGTTCGCCATCACGAGGTCCCAGCGCGCGTCGAAGGCGGCGGCGGGGAAGGGCGCGTGGCGGCGCAGCAGCAGCCGGAGCGCGGCCAGCACCTCGGCCATGGCCGGCGCCTCGAGCGGGGTCTCGCGGTGCGCCGGCGCGAAGCCGGCGGCGAGGAGGAAGGCATCGGTCTCGCGCGGCGCGACGCGCAGCGCCTCGCAAAGGCGGAGGATCATGCCGCGGCTCGGCCGGGCGCGGCCGGTCTCGAGGAAGCTCAGGTGGCGGGTCGAGATGCCGGCCTGCCCCGCGAGCGCGAGCTGGCTCAGGTGGCGGGCGCGCCGGCGCTGCGCGATCAGCGGGCCGATCTCCCGCGGCGGGGTGGCGAGGCTGTCGGCGGCGTGGCTCTGCATGCGTGACCTCCTGGCCTGCGGCGGTCCGATCGGCGTGGCGGCCGGGGCCCGGCGGATCCGTCGCGTCGCGCGGACGGGCCGGGCCATGGCGGTGGCGCGCAGATGTCCGATGCCATCCCGCGGGCAGCCTGGCAGCGCGCAGCGGGCGCGACACTTACCTGCGAGGTAGGCGCCGGCCGAGTCACGCGCCGTCCCGATGCGACGTCCAGCGGCCCGCCGGTGCATGGACGCGCGCGGACCGGGCGCATTAGCCTCGGTGCACCGCGTGCGGGCCTGCCCGGGCCACGCCGCACCGGGAGGAGAACGACGATGGGCATCGAACGACGCAGCGTCCTCGCGGCGCTTCCCGCGCTGCTGGCCGCACCCGGCCTGCGGGCCGCCGAGGCCTGGCCGGAGAAGCCGCTGCGCTTCATCATCAGCGCCCAGGTCGGCGGCGTCTCGGACATCTTCATCCGCATCCTGGAGAACCGCCTGCGCGAGCGGCTCGGCCAGGGCCTCTATGTCGAGCCGCGGCCAGGCGGCGGCGGCATGATCGCGGCCGAGACCGCGATCCGCGCCGGCGACAACCACACCTTCACGGTCAACCACATCGCCTCGCACGCCATCAGCCTGGCGGTCTACCGCAACCGCGGCCCCTTCGACCCGCACAAGGAACTGCCCGGCGTCTGCCGCTTCGCGCGGCTGCCGAACGTGCTGATCGTGCAGGCGGCCAAGCCGATCCACAGCATCCAGGACCTCGTCGCCTACATCAAGGCGAACCCGAAGGAGGCGAATTTCAGCTCGGCCAGTTCCGGCACCTCCTCGCACCTCTCGGGCCTGCTCTTCGCCGAGCGCATGGGCGTGGAGGTGACGCACATCCCCTATCGCGGCACCGCGCCCTCGATGCAGGCGGTGCTGAACGGGCAGGTGTTGTTCAACATCGACAATGCGCCGGTCTCCCGCGCGCTGGTGCAGCAGGGTGCGCTGCGCGCGCTCGGCGTCAGCACCGCCGAGCGCGCCACCACCATGCCGGAGGTGCCGACGCTGCAGGAGCAGGGCGTGCGGGATTTCGATGTGTCCTCCTGGTACGGCATCGCCGCGCCGGCGGCGACGCCGCGGCCGATCGTCGACAGGCTCGCCGCGGTGATCCTGGAGGCGATGGCCGATCCCGACATCGCGCGGCGCTTCCGCGAGGTGGGCGCCGAGCCCTGGCCGCTCGGCACCGATGCCTATCGCGAGTTCATGCAGGCCGAGACCAGGCGCTGGGCCGCGGTGGCGCAGGCGGCGGGCGCGACGGTGGACTGAGCCCGCATTCGCCCGAACGGACGATGCGGCGGCGCCGGAGTTGTTGCATCCGAACGCGCCGCGTGGAAACACTCCGCCGGCGCGCGCTTCAGGAACGGCAGACCTCGTGTCAGCGGAGCCCAGACGACAGCGGAGACTGGCGGCGATCCTGGCAGCGGACGTCGTCGGCTATTCGCGGCTTGTTGGCCTGGACGAGGATGGCACGCTGCTCCGACTTGGGTTGTTGGTGAAAGATACTATACAACCATTGATTGCGTCCCATGGCGGGCGGATCTTCAAGCTGAACGGCGACAGCGTGCTGGCCGAGTTCCCGAGCGCGGTCGAAGCCGTGGATTGCGCGCTCGGCCTGCAGCGCGCGTTGCTGCGCTCGGAGGCCGACATGCCCGAGGACCGGCGCATCATCCTCAGGATCGGCGTGCATGTGGGCGACGTGGTCGCCGAGGGCAGCGACCTGCTGGGCGACGGGGTCAACGTCGCCTCCCGGCTTGAGGCGTTGGCCGAACCGCATGGCGTCGTGCTCTCCGCGGCGGCGCGCGAGGCGCTGGGGCAGCGCCTGGCCGGCGGCGTCCGCGACCTCGGCGAGCAGCGGCTGAAGAATATCGAGCGGCCGATCCGCGCCTTCGCCGTGATGCCGGCCGAGCGCACGCCGCCGCGTCCCGCGCCAGGCGGGGTGCCGCTGCCGCTGCCCGACCGACCCTCGCTTGCCGTGCTGCCCTTCCGCCAGGCGCAGCCCGACCCGGGCGACGCCTATTTCGCCGACGGCGTGGTGGACGAGATCATCCATGCGCTCGGGGGCGTGAAGGAGCTCTTCGTCATCGCGCGCACCTCGACGCTCGGCTATTCCGGCGCGGTGATCGACGTGCGCTCGATCGGGCGCGACCTCGGCGTGCGCTACGTGCTCTACGGCAGCGTGCGCCGCGCCGGGAACCGGCTGCGCCTGACCACCGAGCTCAGCGACGCCGAGACCGGCCAGATCATCCGCACCGACCGCTACGACGGCGAGGCAAGCGACGTCTTCGACCTGCAGGCGCGGATCTCGGTGCAGGTGCTGCGCACCATCGCGCCGCATGTGCGCGAGCGCGAGCTGCACCGCGCCATGCGCAAGCCGCCCGAGAGCCTGACCGCCTACGAGCGGGTGCTGCAGGCGCAGGCGCTGCTCGACCGCATGGAGAAGGGCTCCCACCAGAAGGCCGAGCTTCTGCTGCGCGAGGCGATCGCGCGCGACCCGAGCTATGCGGCGGCCTATACCGCGCTGTCGGTCTGGTACGTCTTCCGCGTGGGCGAGGGCTGGTCGGACGACCCCGTCGCCGATTCCGCCGCCGCCGCCGAGGCCTCGCGCACGGCGATGGAGCTCGACCAGAGCGACGCCATGGCCGTGGCGATCCACGGCTACGTGCTGTCCTACATGTTCCGCGAGCATCAGCGCGGCTTCGCCCTGCTGGAGCAGGCGCTCGACATCTGCCCGAACTCGGCCGGCGCCTGGACGCTTTCGAGCGCGGTCTCGGGCTTCATGGGCGACGGCCGCGCGGCGGTGGAGCGGGCGGAACTCGGCCTGCGGCTCTCGCCGCTCGACACGCACGTCTTCTGGCACGAGGCGATCCTGGCGCAGGCGCACTACGTCGCCGGCGACTACGAGCAGGCGGTGGCCTGGGCGATGAAGGCCTCCCGCCGCACCGGTGCTGCGATCTTCACGCTGCGCACCCTGGCCGCGAGCCTGGTCGCGCTCGGCCGGCTTGTCGATGCGCGGGAGGCGGCGCAGCGGCTGATGCAGGCGCAGCCGCGCTTCTCGCTGGCGGCCTATCGGCGCCGATGCCCCTTCGTCGGCGCGGTGCTGGAGCCGTGGATGGAGAGGCTGCGTGCAGCCGGGCTGCCGGACTAGGGACCGGAGACGCAGGAGGGACCGATGACGGGGAACACGGGGAACACCGGGAATACGGGAAACACCGGCAATACCGGCAACGTGGCGACTAGTGGCAACACCAGCGGCGCCGCCGCCTTCGGCTGGGGCTTCGCCGACCGCGTGGACCTGCCCTTCGTCACCGTGGCCGGTTCCGGCCCGCTCGACGACAATGCGGCGCTGGCCGCGCGCTTCACCGATCGCCACACGGATCCGTTCTGGGCGGCCTGGCAGGTGCTGGCCGAGTTCGTGGCCGTGCCGGGCAGCAGCGGGCGGCTCCGCTACCAGGAGCTCGATCCCTTCAGGGCCTCGGCGACCGCCGCGGGCGAGGCGCCGCGCGCCCCGGGCACCGTCTTCACGGGGTGGAGCGAGCCGAGCGACCTCGGCGACCGGGTGACCGTGACCATCACCGGCACCTCGGGGTCCCAGGCCTATGCCTTCGCGCCGGGCGCGATGGGCACGCCGCCCACCGAGGTGACGCGCGAGCTGGTGCGGCTGCGCCGCCTGGCAATCAATGAACGCCCCGATGCGCTGGGCGAGATCCTGTCGCAGAACGTCGAGTTCCTGACCTACTTCATGCAGGCCTGCGCGCTGAACCCCGGCTCCCACCCGGCCACGGTGAAGCTGATGAACGCGGCGAGCCTCGTTGGGCTCTTCGTGGCGCAGTACTGGAAGGGGCTGATCGCGCGGCCGCGCCCGGCGCAGCTGCTGCCCGCGCTGATGCCGCCGGTCTCGGCGCCCGGGCATTCCGCCTTCCCCTCGGGCCACGCGACCCAGGCGCATCTGATCGCGCGCTGCATCGTCAGCGCCGCCACGCCCACCACGCCCGAGAGTTCCACCGAGGCCGAGCCGATCCGCCGGCAGCGGGCCATCGCGACGGAGGTCGGCCGCACCGTCCGGGCACTGGCCGGGCGCATCGCGCGCAACCGCGAGATCGCGGGGCTGCACTACAAGACCGACAGCGATGCCGGGGAGTGGCTGGCGCAGCGGATCTTCGACGAGGTCCTCGCCTCCCCGCCGGCCGCGATGCGCCGCTACACCGCCATGCTGGCCGCGGCGCGCGCCGAATGGGTGGTGTCGTGAACCGCCGGGACCTGCTGCTGGCCGCGGGCGGCACGCTGCTGGCGCCGGCGATCCACGACGCGCAGGCGCAGGCGCAGGGGGGCATGCCGCCCGGGCAGGCCTGGCCGGGCTGGGGCCGGATCAACCCGGTCCAGCCGCGGCCGGGCGAGAACCCCTTCGCCGACGCCGAAAGCCGCCGCCGCTTCTGGCTGCCCGAGCCGACCCTGGACCGGTCTTCGCCCCTGCGCGCCTTCTTCGACCGCGTCTACCAGCCGCGCTACGCCGCCTACCTGCAGGCGCAGGTGCCAAGCCTTCTGCCCCTGTCCGTCGGCAGCCTGCCGAGCACGCCCGCGCCGCTGCTCGCCTTCGACACCCGCAGCGAGAAGAGCGAGAACTGGTCCGGTGCCTATGTCGCGGCGACGGAGGGCGGCATGTTCACCCTCGTCGTCGGGCAGTGGCAGGAACCGGCGCCCGAGCTGCCGACCGAGGCCGAGCAGGACTACGACGCGGCCCGGGTCTGCCGCGGCTCGATCTGGATCGGCCTCGACGGGCAGCGTGCCTATCGCGATTCCACCCTGCCGCAGATCGGCACGGAGCACGAGCGCGGTGCCAGCGGCTTCCGGCACCGGGCCTGGTTCCAGTGGTGGACGCCGCTGGCCGAGGACGACCCGCTGGCCCAGCCGCAATACATCAACACCCTGCCGATCCAGGCGGGGGACCGCATCACCTGCGCGCTCTGGATCCCGCCGCCCGATCCCCTCGTCGCCGCCGACCCCGATGATCCCACCGGCCGCGCCCGGGCCGGCTGCTTCATGATCCGCGAGCGGGCCGGCGTGGCGACCTTCATCCTGCCCTTCGAGATCTTCGCCCCCTCGTTGACCAAGTCTCCCAGGCCGCCGGCCTATCCCAAGGTGACCGGCGCCACCGCGCAATGGATCGTCGAGCGCCCGAAGGAAATCCCGGTCGATCCGGAGGAGGGCCGCCATCGCCCCGTCATCCTGCCCGACTACGGCGAGGTGACCTTCTCCGACTGCCTCGCCGGCCTCGCCGAGGCGCCGGGCGCGCCGGTCTTCGCCACGCGGCAGCCCGAGACCGGCCGCTTCATCGCCATGTACAACCGGCGCATCCGGCCCCGCCGGACCGTCATCATCTCCTCCGTCGATCGGCCGGCGAACGTCACCGACAGCGTCACCCTGCGCTACGGCCGCGGCGCGGGCTGAGCGCCGCGCGCGCCCGGGGCGGCGGCGCGCCGGGCCCCTGCCACAGACGCGCCACCGTCCGCCGCTAGCCTCGGCGCGTGCCGATCCCCCGCCGCCGCGCGCTCTTCGCCGCCCTCGTCCTGCTGCTCCTCGCCGTCCTGCTGCTCCTCGCCTGGCGCGTCATGGCGCCCGGCGGCTGGACGGCGTGGGAGGTGCTGGCCTTCCTCTGCCTCACCGGCACCGCGCCCTGGACCGCGCTCTGCGCCGCCAATGCGCTGACCGGCCTCGCCCTGCTGCTGGGGGCGCGCGACCCGCCGGCCGCCGTGCTGCCGGCGCTGGCCGAGGCCCGGCCGGACCTGCCGCCGCGCCTTTCCACCGCCATCGCCGTCTGCGTCCGCAACGAGGACATGGCGGCCGTCCTGCCGCCGCTCGGCCGGCTGCTGGCCGGGTTGCCGCACGAGCGCTTCACCCTCTGGATCCTCTCCGACACCCAGGCGCCGGATGCCGTCGCGGCGGAGGAGGCCGCGATCGCCGCCTTCCGCGCCGCGCACCCCGCGGACGCCGCCCGCATCCGCTATCGCCGCCGCCTGGCCAATACCGGGTTCAAGGCCGGCAACGTCATGGACTTCCTGGACCACCACGCGGCGGGCCAGGACCTCATGCTCTGCCTCGACGCCGACAGCGCCATGACGCCGGCCGCGGTGCGGCGCCTCGTCGCCTGCATGGAGGCCGATCCCGGGCTTGCCATCGTGCAGCAGCTCATCGTCGGGCGGCCGGCGACGGCGGCCTTCCCGCGCCTCTTCCAGTTCGGCATGCGCGCCGGCATGCGCGCCTGGGCGACCGGCCAGGCTTGGTGGCAGGCCGCGGAGGGGCCCTATTGGGGCCACAACGCCATCCTCCGCATCGCCCCCTTCCGGCAGCACGCGCGGCTTGCGCCGCTGCCCGATGGCAGCCCCATCCTCAGCCACGACCAGGTGGAGGCGGTGCGGCTGCACGCCGCGGGCTGGAAGGTGATGTGCCTGCCCGCCGAGGACGGCTCGATGGAGGGCAACCCGCCGGCGCTGCCGGAATTCCTCGCCCGCGACCTGCGCTGGGCCGAGGGCAACATGCAGTACTGGGCACTGCTCCGCCTGCCCGGGATGACGGCCATGGGCCGCTGGCAGCTCGTGCAGGCGATCCTGCTGTTCCTGGGCACGCCGCTCTGGGCCGGGCTGCTGGCCGCGGGCGCGCTGAACGCGGCGACGGGCGGCGCCGAGGCGACGCCGCGGGGCGCGCTGCTGGCGCTGATGCTCGCCACCTGGGGCATGCTGCACGCGCCGAAGCTCGCCGGCTACCTCGAGGTGCTGCTCAAGCCCGGCCTCGCCGCGGCCTATGGCGGGCGGGCGGCCTTCCTGCGCGGCGCGCTGGCCGAGATCGGCTTCACCACCCTGCTCGACCCCGTCAGCACGTTGAACAAGGCGCTGTTCCTGCTGGCCCTGCCCTTCGGCGGGCGGCGCGGCGGCTGGGCGCCGCAGAACCGCGCCGACAGGGGCGTGTCCTGGCCCGATGCGGCGCGGCTGCTCTGGCCGCACGCGCTGGCGGGGCTGCTGGTCTTCGGCCTGCTGCTGGCGACCGCGCCCGCGGCCGCGCTCTGGGCGCTGCCCTGGGCGGGCGGGCTGCTGCTGGCGATCCCGTTCTGCGTGGCCACCGCCTCGCCCGGCCTCTCGGCCCGGCTGCGCCAGGCGCGGCTCGCCGCGACGCCGGAGGAACTGGCCGGCACCGCCTGACCCGCGCCGCTTGACCCGCTCGGGGCGAAGCGCTCCTAGTGGCGGGGAGAGGGATGACCGCCGCATGACGCTGCCGCTCGCCGGCCTGAAGATCCTGGAGCTCGGCCACTACATCGCCGCGCCCTTCGCCACGCGCCTGCTCGCCGATCTCGGCGCCGAGGTCATCAAGGTCGAGCCGCCGGAGGGCGACCCGGTGCGCGGCTGGGGCAGCCAGGTGAACGGCAACGCCGTCTGGTTCAGCGTGCACGGGCGCAACAAGCTCTCCGTCACCCTCGACCTCAAGAGCGCCGAGGGGAAGGAGAAGGTGCTGAAGCTCGCCGGGCGTGCCGATGCGCTGGTGGAGAATTTCCGCCCCGGCTACCTCGAGCGCATCGGCCTCGGCCCGGAGGCGCTGCACGCGGTGAACCCGGGCCTGATCATCGCCCGCGTCAGCGGCTACGGCCAGGATGGGCCCTATCGCGACAAGCCTGCCTTCGGCGCGATCGGCGAGGCGATGGGCGGCCTGCGGCACCTCACCGCCACCCCGGGCCAGACCGAGCATCCGCCGCCGCGCTGCGGCGTCTCCATCAGCGACGACCTGGCCGGCATGTATGCCGCCATGGCACTGGTCAGCGCCTGCTGGGGCCGAGACCGGGGCAACCATGCGGGGCGGGTGATCGATGTCGACCTCGTCTCCTCCGTCTTCAGCCTCAGCGAGGGGATGCTGCCGGAATACGGGCTCTTCGGCTGGGTGCGGCAGCCGGCGGGGGCGGCGATCCCGACGGCGGCGCCGACCAACACCTATCCCTGCGCCGACGGGAAGTGGCTCTGCGTCGCCGGCAATTCCGACCTGATCTTCAAGCGGCTGATGGCGGCGATCGGCCGGCCCGCACTGGCCGAGGACCCGCGCTTCGCCACCAATGCCCTGCGCTGCGCCAATGTGGCCGAGCTCGACGCGGCCATCGCCGACTGGACGCGGCTGCGGCCGGCAGCCGAGGCGGAGGCGATCCTGGATGCGGCGGAGGTGCCCTGCTCGCGTCTCTACGACATGCGCGATTGTGCCCTCGACCCGCATTTCCAGGCGCGCCAGGTGGTGATGCAGGTCGAGGACCCGCTGATCGGGCCGGTCCTGCACCCGGCGGCGCCCTTCCGCCTGGACGGCGTGGCGCCGCGCGACATGGTGCGCTGGACCGGCCCGGCCGCCGGGGCGCACAACGAGCATGTGTTCAACACCCTGATCGCCGAAGGCGGCTGACGGAGCGCGGCGCATGGACCAGGTCACCCTGCCGGAGGCAGCGCCGGCACCCTCGCCCGACCCGCGGCTCGAGGATCCGCGCTTCGCCGTGCCGCCGCTGGCCGGCGAGCACTACTACCAAGTGCTCAACCGGCTGCACCGCGTGCTGGAGCCGCAGAGCTACCTCGAGATCGGCATCCGTGACGGACGGTCCTTCGCGCTGGCGCGCTGCGCCTCCGTCGGCATCGATCCCGCCTTCAACATCATCCCCGCCGCCGTCGCGAACAAGCCGGCGAGCCATCTCTACCGCATGGCCAGCGACGCCTTCTTCGCCCGCCATGACCCGAAGGCGCTGCTCGGCGGGCCGGTGGACATCGCCTTCCTCGACGGCATGCACCTCTTCGAGTTCCTGCTGCGCGACGTGATGCATGTGGAGCGGCACTGCCGGCCCAACTCCATCCTCGTGCTGCACGACTGCCTGCCGAGCGACATCGGCATGGCCCGGCGCGACCGGCACTGGTCCGAGGCGGCCGGCCCGACCCGCAGCCCCTCCGCCTGGGCGGGCGACGTGTGGAAGGTGCTGGCGATCCTGCGCGCGCTGCGGCCGGACCTGCGCATCATGGTGCTGGACGCGGCGCCGACGGGCCTCGTGCTGGTCACCGGCCTCGATCCGGCGAACACCGTGCTGCAGGAGCGCTACTTCGACATCGTCGAGGAGTACCAGGCGCTCGACCTGGCGACGATCGGCCTGGCGGCCTTCGTCGCGGCGCAGCAGGTGCGCCCGACGCGCAGCCTGGTGACCCAGGCGGATTTCGCACGCCACTTCTGGCTCTAGGATCGGGAGAGAGACGACCCATGCCGCATGTGATCCTCTCCGAGGTCGCCCCGCGCGACGGGCTGCAATCCATCGCCGCCTTCGTCCCGACCGAGACCAAGGTCGCCCTGGTGCGCGCCAGCTACGAGGCGGGCCTGCGGCGCATGGAGATCGGCAGCTTCGTCTCGCCGCGCGCCGTGCCGCAGATGGCCGACACGGGCGAGGTGCTGAAGGCGGCCAAGCAGCTCGCCGGCCTCGAGTGCACGACGCTGGTGCCGAACCGCAAGGGCTTCGAGGCGGCGATGAATGCCGGCGCCGACCGCCTCGGCCTGTTCATGAGCGTGACGGAATCGCACAACAAGGCCAACGTGAACCGCACGCGGGAGGAGAGCTTCGCCGACCTCGCCGCCATCGTGCGCGAGGCGCCGAAGGGCACGCTGATCCGCTTCAACCTCTCCTGCGTCTTCCACTGCCCCTTCGAGGGCGTGGTGCCGGAGCGCGACGCGCTCGATTTCATCGAGCGGGTCGTGGCGCTCGACCCGGCGATGGAGATCGCGCTGGCCGACACCACCGGCAATGCCGCGCCCGACCAGGTGCGCCGCGTCTTCGAGGCCGCGCACGCGGCCTGGGGCACGCGCTTCGCCTATCACGGCCACGACACCTACGGCATGGGCGTGGCGAACGTCGCCGCGGCCTATGCGGCGGGCTGCCGCATCTTCGACGCCGCCTCGGGCGGGATCGGCGGCTGCCCCTTCGCCCCCGGCGCCACCGGCAACGTGGCGATGGAGGACGTGGTCTGGCTGTTTCAGCGCATGGGGGTGGAGACCGGCGTCGACTTCCCGACGCTGCTGCGCGCCGCCGACCTCGCGGCCGGCATTCCCGGCGCGGTGCCGGGCGGGGCGATGCGCCGCGTGCCCTCGGTGCGCCAGGCGGCCTGAGGCGACCCGCTGCGCGGCGCACCGCGTGGTGTGCCGGGCGGCTGAACCGGCCCGCCACGGGAGGCGGCGGCGCGTGCCGCCGGCCTCAGCGCAGCGGCAGGGGCTTGCCGCGGACCATCTCCCAGAACTGCTCGGTGGAGTTGACGCGCGGGAAGGGCTCGTCGGGCACCGCCACCCCGAGAAAACGGCAGAGCGGCGCCCAGCCCTCGGCGACGTCGAAGACCAGCAGCCGTTCCGGCGGGATCGCCGCCGTCACCTCCGCGGTGCGGCGGCGCAGCGCCGCGATGCCGGCGGCCTTGTCCTCAAGCGCGCCGCCGAAGGTCTCCTCGGCGATCATCCGCCGCACGGCGGGCCCCATGGCCTGCACATGCGGCGGCGCCTCGGGCGCGGGCGGACCGGAGAGCACCCTGGCGATGGTCTCGGAGAAGCTGCGCCACCAGGCCTCCTCGTCGCG
>CAYNYQ010000121.1:0-13101 GCA_964401305.1 uncultured Acetobacteraceae bacterium
GGTAGGCCAGCAGGGTCATCGAGGCCGAGACCTGGCCCTGGCCGGTGAAGTGGTGTTCCACCATGAAGAGGCTGTGGAAGCCGAGCCGGTCCGCCTCCGTGATGTAGTCGATGAAGCCTTGGTAGCCGTGGCTGTCGCTGACATCGCCGGTTCCGCGCTTGGTGCGCGCGCCGCCGAACAGACCGAAGCGCATGCGCCGCCCCTCCTCTGGCAGGACCCTCCGGGGCATCCTGGCGGCGGCTGGCGCGGAAGAAAAGGCCGCAATCGGCAAAGCAGTGCTGACCGCTGGTCCGAAATCACCATGGATGGAGGGACGCGGACAGGCGGGCACGGTTGCGCCATCGCGGGTGGGCGGCCGGCACCGCTGTGCCATGATGCCGCCCCGGATGCGTGGCCGATGCATGCCCTACCTGATCGATCTGCTCCTGTTCCTGCTGCCCTTCGGTGCCTTCCTGCTCTGGCGCCGCCTCAACCCGACGGTCGACCTCGACGCGTGGACGGTGCCGCTGGTCGCGGCGGGCCTCGCCCTGGCGCTGGCCGGGGCGCTCTGGTTCGGCTTTTCCGGCGGCGAGGGACGGAACGTGGTCTATCGCCCGGCGGAGCTCGGCCCGGACGGCAGCATCCAGCCCGGCCGCACCGAGGCCAGGCCCTGAGCGCATGACGGACCCGCCCGCGGACCGCATTCCGCCGCCGCCCATCCTCGGCGCCGGCGCCCCGCGCGCCGTGCTGGCCGCGCTGCCCGGCGCGCGGGCGGTGGGCGGCGCGGTGCGCGATGCGCTGGCCGGCCGCCCCGTGCACGACGTCGACATCGCCGCCCCCCTGCCGCCCGGGGAGATCGCGCGGCGCCTGCGCGAGGCGGGGCTGAAGGTCTTCGAGACCGGCCTCGCCCATGGCACGGTCACGGCCGTGCTGGCCGGGATGCCGGTCGAGGTGACGAGTCTCCGCCGCGACATTGCCACCGATGGCCGCCACGCCGAGGTGGAATGGACCACGGACTGGCGCGAGGACGCGGCCCGGCGCGACTTCACCATCAACGCCATGTCGCTCTCCGCCGCCGGCGAGCTGTGGGATTATTTCGGCGGCCGGGCGGACCTGGCGGCGGGGCTGGTGCGCTTCGTCGGCGACCCGGCGACGCGGCTGGCCGAGGACTACCTCCGCGCCCTGCGCTTCTTCCGCTTCCAGGCGCGCTATGGCCGGGGCGCGCCCGACCCGGCGGCCATGGCGGCGATCCGCGCCGCGGTGCCCGGCCTCGCCCGGCTCTCGGCCGAGCGGGTCTGGATGGAGATCAAGCGCCTGCTCGAGGCGCCCGACCCGACCGGGGCGCTGGCCCTGATGGCCGAGGCCGGCGTGCTCGGCGCCGTGCTGCCGGAGGCGGCGCCGCCCGAACTCGCCGCGCTGTCCCGCACGCTGGCGGCCGGCCTGCCGGCGGACCCGGTGCTGCGCCTGGCGGTGCTGCTGCCCCCGGGCGCGGGCGATGCGGGAAGGCGCATCGCGGCGCGGCTGCGGCTCTCGACCGGGGAGCGGGACCGGCTGGCCTGGCTGGTCGACCTGCAGGGCGGCCGGCCGGAGGTGCCGGACACCACGGATGCGCGGCAGTGCCTGCGCTGGCTGGCGACACGCCGCGACCCGGACCTGGCGACGGCCGAGGCCTGGCTCGCCGAGGCGCGCACGGGGGCGGATCTCGCCGCGCTGCGCGCCTGGGTCGCCGCGACGCCGCCGCCCGTCCTGCCGGTCTTCGGCCGCGACGCGGTGGCGCTCGGCGTCCCGCCCGGCCCGGCGATGGGCGCGCTGCTGCGGGCGGTCGAAGCCTGGTGGCTGGAGGGCGGCTGCACGGCCGACCGCGCGGCCTGCCTCGGGCGGCTCGGCGACCTGGCCAGGGCGCGTGGGCTGATCTAGGCATTTGTTTTAGCGAGCATCTTCACCCGGCCAGGTGGTTCCACCTGACCGGGATCTGCTCTAGACCCCGCCCGGCATGGCTGCCCCCCTCCCCCTCGCCGATCCCTCGACGCGCGCCCTCGTCCTGCGGCTCTGGCGGGAGGAACTCTCGCGCCACAAGCCGCGCATCCTGGCGGCGATGCTCTGCACGCTGGCGCTCTCGGCCATCACCGCGCTCTACCCCATCGTCATCCAGCAGGCCTTCGACCGCTTCAGCCGCAACGACCCCGACGTGGTCTGGCTGCTTCCGCCGCTGATCATCGCCGTCACCTCGGCCCGCGCCGCCGCGCTCTACGGCCAGCAGCTGGCGGTGCACGGCACCGTGCTCCGGGTGATCGAGGGGCTGCAGCGCCGGCTCTTCGCCGCCTTCACCCGCGCCGACCTCGCCGTCGCGGCCGCCGACGCGCCGGCGCGCAACGCCGCGCGCTTCACCACCGATGCCGCGGCGATCCGCGAGGCGCTCTCGCGCGCCATCCAGGGCATCGCCAACGTGCTGACCATCATCGGCCTGGTCGGCTCCATGCTCTGGCTGGACTGGTCGCTGGCGCTGCTGGCGGCCCTGCTCTACCCGATCGCCGCGGTGCCGATCCTCGCCATCGGCAAGCGCATCCGCCGGGCCTCGCGCGGCATGCAGGACCGGGTGGGCGAGACCGCGGCGCTGCTGACCGAAAGCTTCGCCGCTGCCCGCGTGGTGCGCGCCTACCGCCTCGAGGAAGCCGAGGAGCGCCGCGCCGGCGCCGCCTTCCAGGCGCTGCGCGAATCGCTCTTCCGCATCGCCCGCACCCGCGCCCGGCTCGACCCCGTGCTGGAGGTGCTGGGCGGGCTGACGGTGGCGCTGGTGCTCGGCTTCGTCGGCTGGCGCGTCACCGCGGGGCAGGGCACGATCGGCGAGTTCACCGGCTTCGTCGCGGCGCTGCTGATCGCGGCACAGCCGGTGCGCCAGCTCGGCTCGCTGAACGCCGCGCTGCAGGAGGGGCTGGCCGGGCTGATCCGCGTCTTCGGCGTGGTCGATACGCCGCGCCGCATCCTCGATGCGCCGGACGCCGCACCCCTGCCGGCCGGTCGCGGCCGCGTCGAGTTCGACCGTGTCGCCTTCCGCTACGAGGGCGCGCCGGACGCGGCGATCGAGGACCTCTCCTTTACCGCCGCGCCGGGCGAGACGGTGGCGCTGGTGGGTCCCTCCGGCGCCGGCAAGTCCACGGCGCTAGCGCTGGTGCCGCGGCTCTACGACGCGACGGGGGGGGCCGTGCGCATCGACGGGGCCGACCTGCGCCGGGTGACGCTCGCCTCGCTGCGCGACGCCATCGCCTATGTCGGCCAGGACGCGGTGATCTTCGAGGACACGGCGGGCGCCAACATCGCCTGCGGCCGGCCCGGCGCCACCGCAGCGGAGGTCGAGGCCGCCGCACGCGCCGCCGCCGCGCACGACTTCATCGCCGCGCTGCCGCAGGGCTATGCGACGCCGCTCGGGCCCGGCGGCGGGCGGCTCTCGGGCGGGCAACGGCAGCGCGTGGCCCTGGCCCGGGCGCTGCTGCGCAACCCGCGCGTGCTGCTGCTGGACGAGGCGACCAGCGCCCTCGACGCCGAGAACGAGGCGCTGGTGCAGCGCGCGCTGGCCACCCTGCGGCAGGGGCGCACCACGCTGGTGATCGCGCATCGCCTGGCCACGGTGCGGGATGCCGACCGGATCATCGTCATGGATGGCGGGCGGGCGGTGGAGCAGGGCACGCATGCGGCGCTGATGGAGGCGGGCGGGCTCTATGCCCGGCTGGTGCGCACCCAGGCCTTCGGCGACCTGCCCGAGCCGGCCGCGGCTACAGGATGAAGTCCGCGGCGGTCAGCACGGGTGCGCGCTCGAGCTCGATCAGCAGGTCGATGCCCGCGCCGGTCGCACTGGCCTCCACCCGAGTGATCGCGCCCGCGACCTCGACCCTGACCTGCGGCCCGGCGCCGGCAGTGAAGCCGGCGTCGCCGATGAAGTCGAAGCGCCCCGGGACGAGCGCGGCGAGGCCGATGCGGTCCCCCGCCGCGCCGTCGAAGTCGAGGATGCGGTCCGGCGCGGCGGGCGTGCTCGCGGCGAAGCTGCGGTAGTCGAAGCGGTCGGCACCGGCGCCGCCCCAGAGCCGGTCGGCCGCTCCGTCGCCGCGCAGCAGGTCGTCGCCCGCCCCGCCGAGCAGCGCATCCCGCCCGGCACCGCCGCGCAGCTGGTCCGCGCCCGCACCGCCGATCAGCGTGTCCTCGCCATCGCCGCCAACCAGGCTGTCATTGCCCTCCATGCCGCTCAGCAGGTCGTCGCCGCCCTGGCCGCGGACGAGGTCGGCGCCCGCACCGGCGAAAACGCGGTCGGCACCGGCGCGGGCATCGATCGTGTCGTTGCCGTCGAGCGTGCCCGTCGGCGCGCCGGCGTCGAGCCGATGCAACGCACCGCGCTGGGTGACGGCATAGAGCCGTCCCTCGGCGTCCTCGGCGAAGGAGGTCAGGGCGAAGCCGCCGACCGAGCCGATCTCCGTGCGCGTCCAGCTGCCATCGCCATCGATGTCGTCGAGCGTCCAGACACGGCCGCTGATGAAGTCGCCGAAGACGTAGCGGCCCTGCAGCCCGGTTTCCGGCCCGCGATGCACGTAGCCGCCAATGACGGTCCGGTCACCGGCGCTGCGGTCGTAGTCGAAGATCGGGAAGGTGATGTCCGCAGGCAGGGGCGACGTGACCGGCTGGCCGCCGGGATGGGTGAGGTCGCCCTCGTAGAGATCCCAGCCGTAGTTCGCGCCCGGCGCGCCGAGGTTCACCTCCTCGCGCGCACCCTGGCCGACATCGCCGATCCAGAGCGTGTCCGTTGCGCGGTCGATGCCGGCGCGGAAGGGGTTCCGCAGGCCATAGGCCCAGACCTCCGGCGCGCCGCCCAGCCCGGAAGCGAAGGGATTGTCGGCCGGGATGGCGTAGTTGCGCGCCGGGTCGGCCGGAAAGCCATCCGAATCGACATCGATGCGCAGGATGCTGCCGAGCAGGTCGTTCGGATTCTGGCCCGTGTTCAGCGGGTCGCCGCCGCCCCCGCCGTCGCCGGTGGCGACCAGCAGCCTGCCCGCGGCGTCGAAGCCGATCCAGCCGCCCTTGTGGTTGTCGAAGGCGGGTTGGTCGATGGTGAGCAGCACCCGGCCGCTGCCGGCGAGGGCCCGGCCGGGATCGGCGGGATCGACCTGATACTCGCGAATCTCCGTGTCGCCCGCCAGGTTCGAGACCTGGACGTAGAACCGGCCGTTCGCGGCGAAGTCGGGGTGGAAGGCCATGCCGAGCAGGCCCTGCTCGCCGGCGGTCGCGATCTGCCCCGTCAGGTCCAGGAGGGGCGTCGCGGCGATGCCGCCGGTGGCGAGGTCCACCGCGCGCACCAGGCCCGACTTCGTGACGACGAGGAGCGTCCCGCCATCGCCCGGCGGCGAAAGGGCGAAGAGCGCGTCGCCAAGGCCACTTGCCACCACCGGAACCAGCGCCGGCGCGGTGGCCGCCGCATAGGTGCTGGCGCCATAGACCACATCGCCCGCGGCCGTGCCGGAGAGGGCCTCGCCAACCAGGGTGCCGGTGATCATCATGCCATGTCACTTTCGTGCAGTGCCGTGGCCATTGTCGCACGGACCCGGCCCGGCGTTACGCGCCCGCGTTGTGCGGCGGCAGGACATGGCTCGTTCATCACGGAATCCGCATACGGCGCCCTGGCGACGCCGGATCAGACCGCCCGCCTTGCCTTCAGCGCCGCCGCCAGCGTCCCCTCGTCCAGCACGTCGAGCGCGCCGCCGATCGGCACGCCCTGCGCCAGGCGGGTGACCGGCACCCCGAGCGGCCGGAGGCGGTCGGTCAGGTAGTGCGCCGTGGTCGCGCCATCCACCGTTGCGGGCAGCGCCAGGATCACCTCCTCCACCGGCTCGGCGCCCGCCGCCACGCGCGCGATCAGCGGCTGCACGGACAGGTCCTCCGGCCCGATGCCGCCCAACGCGGAGAGCGTGCCGCCCAGCACGTGGTAGAGGCCGCGATGCGCATGCGCGCGCTCCAGCGCCCAGAGCTCGGCCACGCCCTCCACCACGCAGACAAGGCCGCGCTCGCGCGTCGGGTCGCGGCAGATGCGGCAGGGATCCTCGGCATCGAGGTTGCCGCAGACCGAGCAGGGGCGCACGGCGGCGGCAGCGGCGCGCAGCGCATCGGCCAGCGGCAGCATCTGCGCCTCCGGGTGCATCAGCATGCGCAACACCGCCCGGCGCGCGCTGCGCCGGCCGAGGCCCGGCAGCCGCGCCAGCAGCCCGACCAGGTGCTCGATCGGGTCGCGGGCGTCGCTCATGCGCGCGCGGCGCTCACCCCGGCGGCCGTGCCCAGGGGCCAGCCGCCGGTCCGCCCGCCGGCGCGGCGCCGCCGCCCTTCAGCCGCACCGCGGTGCCGGAGGCGCTGACCATCAGCATGCCGTTGTTGCTGCCCAGCACCTCGTAGTCGATGTCGATGCCGATGATGGCATCGGCGCCGAGCGCGCGGGCCTGCTCGGTCAGCGCCGCCATCGCCGTGTCGCGCGCATTGCCGAGCTCGCGCTCATAGGTGCCGGAGCGGCCGCCGACGACGTCGCGGATCGAGGCGAAGAAATCCTTGAACACGTTCACGCCGAGCACGGCATCGCCGAAGACGACGCCGAGATAGGCCTCGACCTCGCGCCCCTGGATGGTGCTGGTGGTGGCGTAGATCATCGGCTCAGAACGGCAGCTTCATGCCGGCGGGCAGGTTCAGCCCGGCGGTCGCCTTCTGCATCTCCTCGGCCATCGTGGCCTCGACCTTCTGCTTGGCGTCGGCATGCGCCGCAACCAGCAGGTCCTCGAGCACCTCGCGGTCCTCGGCGGTCATCAGGCTCGGGTCGATGGCGACGCGGCGCAGATCGCCCTTGCCGGTGAGCGTGACCTTCACCATGCCGGCGCCGGCGCTGCCCTCGACCTCCTGCGCCTCCAGCCGGGCCTGCATCTCCTGCATGCGCGCCTGCATCTGCTGGGCCTGCTTCAGCATGTTGCCGAGATTCTTCATCGGATCCTCTCACTGCCAATCGTTGGGCATGTCGAAATCGGCCGGCTCGGCGTCGGGCGGGGCGAATTCCGGCATGTCGTCCTCGGCCGGCTCGTCGTCGTCCTCGCGCGCCGGCGCGACGGGGGCGGAGGCGGCGGGAAGGCCATAGTCGTCGGCGCCGGCGTCGCGCACCGCCTCGATGGTGGCGCCGGGGAAGGCGGCGAGCACGGCCTGCACGAGGGGATGGCTGGCGGCCAGGCTGCGCCGCTCGGCCTCCGCCGCGCGGCCCTGCTCGGCGAGCGTCGGCTCGCCCTCGGCGTTGGAGAGGGCGATGGTCCAGCGCTGGCCCGTGACCTCGCCGAGGAAGGCGCCGAGCTGCGCGGCCAGGTCGCGCGGCGCCTCGGCCCTGACGCGCATCTCGATCCGCCCGGCGGCGACACGCACCGGATGCACGCTGTGCACGAGATGCGCGTGCAGCATGGGTCGGCGCCCGGAGGCCAGCGCCACCACCTCGCGCCAGCTCTGCGGCGCCGGCGCGGCGGCGGGCGCCGCGGCCGCCATGGGCACAGGATCAGGGCGGGCGCCGCCGGCCAGGGCGCGCATCGCCCCCCCGCCATTCGGCGCCGGACCGGGCCGCGGCCCGCCCGCCGGGGCCGCGCCGCTACCGTCGGCGAGGCGGCGCACCAGCTCGCCCGGGGTCGGCAGCTCGGCCACATGGGCGAGGCGGATCAACACCATTTCCGCCGCGGCGCGCTTGTCCACGCCATCCTGCTGCAGCTCCTGCAGCCCCTTCAGCAGCATCTGCCAGGCGCGGCCCAGCACCGGGATGGAGAGGCTGCGCGCCAGCGCGGCGCCGCGGCTGCGCTCCTCCTCCGGCAGGGCGGGATCGGCGGCGAGCGCCGGCACGGCGACGAGGCGCGAGAGGGTATGCGTCAGCTCCAGCATGTCCTGCAGGATGACGGCGGGATCGGCCCCGCGCTCATGCGCGCGGTCCATCAGCGCGAGGCAGGCGGCGAGGTCGCCGCGCAGCGCCGCGTCGGTCAGGTCCATCACCAGGCCGCGATCCGCGGTGCCCAGCATGTCGGCGACCGCCGCCGCCGTGACCCCGCCGCCCTCGAGCCCGGCCAGCGCGATCGCCTGGTCGAGCAGGGAGAGGCCGTCGCGCACGGAGCCATCCGCGGCGCGGGCCAGCATGGCGAGCGCGGCCTCCTCGGCGGCGACGCCCTCGCGCTCGGCGATGCGGGCGAAATGCGCGCGCAGCTCGGGCTGGGCGACGCGGCGGAGGTGATGCGTCTGGCAGCGCGAGCGGATGGTGGTCGGCACCTTGCGCAGCTCCGTCGTCGCCAGCATGAACTTCACCTGCGGCGGCGGTTCCTCCAGCGTCTTCAGCAGCGCGTTGAAGGCCGCGCCGGAGAGCATGTGCACCTCGTCCAGGATGATCACCTTGAAGCGGCCCTGGGCGGGGCGGTAGCGCAGCGTCTCGCGCAGCTCGCGCACGTCGTCGACGCTGTTGTTGGAGGCGGCGTCGAGCTCGAGCACGTCCGGGTGCCGGTCGGCGAGGATGGCGCGGCATTCGGGGCAGGTGCCGCAGGGATCGACCGTGGGTCCGCCGCCCTGGCCGTCGGGCCCGATGCAGTTCAGCGCGCGGGCGATGATGCGGGCCGTGGTGGTCTTGCCGACGCCGCGCACGCCGGTGAGCAGGAAGGCATGCGGCACGCGGCCCTGCGCGAAGGCGTTGCGCAGGGTGCGGACCAGCGCCTCCTGGCCGATCAGCTCGGCGAAGGTGGTGGGGCGATACTTGCGGGCGAGGACGCGGTAGGGCGTGGCCGCGGGTGCCGCCGCCGGGGCGGGCGCCGGCACGGCGGCCGGCGGGGCGGCGGGGGATGGCGCCGGGGCGGGACCCATCAGGTCGCCGAAGAGGCCGGGGCCCTCGGGCGGGGGTGGCTCGGGTAGCCCCTGCGCCTCGCCGTTCTCCGTGCCGTGGGGATCGCTTGGGGCCATGGAGCGGTCGCGTCTCGCGCCGAGGGGCGCCCAGGGAAGGCACCAGGGGGGAGGCGCCCTTGCGGCGCGGGGTGGAAGGCCGACGAGCGACCCGGGCAAGAACCCGTTACGGCTGCTTCCTTCCGGACCTGACCGGGTTGGCGAGGAGCCCGTCCGCCGCCGACCTTCCGCGACCCCATATAGGGCGGCGAGGGGCCGCGCGCCATGCCGCCGGGCCGGATCGCGGGGGGGGGCCGCAGGCGCGGCGCTAGAGCGTGATCGCCGAAGGGCGTAACGCCCGCAGGCGTGAATCACGCGACGAAACGACGAGCTAGACCACGATCCGCGATTCAGTCCTCGCGGATCGTGGTCTAGCGCCGGGCGAGATGCGTCGTCGCATAGGCCTCGGCAAGCGGCGCGGCGAAGCCGATGCTCTCGAGGCGCAGCGTGTCCGCGGGCCCCAGCGCCTCCGGCTGCCCCGGCCAGGCGCCGTCGGCGGCGCGGCGCAGCAACTCGGCGCCGACCGCGAGGGAGCCGATCACCAGGATCTCCTGCACCGAGGGGATGGTGGTGTAGGCCCAGACATTCGCCCAGGTCTGCCGCTCGTTGGAGGGCGAGACGATCTCGATCAGCAGCACGGGATCGTGCAGCGCCCGCGCGTCCGAGGGGGGACGGCAGCTCACGGCAAGGTCCGGGACCAGCATGTTCTGGTCGGACCGGATGCGCGGGGTCACGCCCGGGGTGGTGATGACGCGGCAGGGCAGGCCGCGGTCGTGCAGGTGGTTGCCGATGAGGCGACCGAGCTCGCTCTGGATCTCGCCATGCGGCACGGCGGGCGGGTTCATCAGCTCGGGCTCGCCGTCGCGCAGCTGCCAGAACCCGTCCTCGGCCGCGGCCCAGTCGAGGAATTCCGGCACCGTCATGCGCCCCGGCGGCGAGGGCTTGCGGAGGGCGACCATGGCCAAGCTTAGCACTATCCGCGCCGGAGGTTCCACACGAAGGGGTTCGGCCCCTGCAGCACGCCGGTGATATCGGCCCGGAAGGCGGTGCGCAGGCGGAACAGCCCGGTCGGCGCATAGGGCACGGCGTCCCAGGCGCGGCGCTGCAGCTCGGCCATCGCGGCGGCCTGGGCGGCGGCGTCCGGCGCCTCGATCCAGGCCTGCACCATCGCCTCCACGCCCTCGTCCTTCGGCCAGCCGAACCAGGCGCCCTCGCCATGCATGCGGATGATGGGCGAGACGGCGGGGTTGGCGATGCCGGCGGCGGGGAAGTTGGTGTTGTGCAGGTTCCACCCGCCCTGCGCCGGCGCCGCCCGGTTGGCGCGGCGGGCGATGGTGGTGGCCCAGTCCGCCTCCACCAGCTGGATGTTCACGCCGAGGCGGCGCATCAGGTCCGCCGTCACCCGCCCCTGCTGCGTCACGGCGGGGAAGTCGGTCGGGTTGGCGTGCACCACCGGCTCCCCGGCATAGCCGGCGGCGCGGAGCGCCTCGCGGGCCCGCTGCATCGCCGCCTCGCCCCGCGGCGCGGCGGGGAATTCCAGCGCGTTCGGCAGGCTGCAGGGGAACATGGCGTGGCATTCCCGCCAATCCTCGGGCAGCGCCACCGCCGACATGAAGTCGGGCTGCACGATCGCGTCGCGGATGGCGCGGCGCACGTGCACGTCGTCGAAGGGCGGGTGCAGGAAGTTGAAGCGCAGGAAGCCGAGGAAGCCGTTCGGGTCGTAGACCTGCGTCGTCACGTTGCGGTCGCGGGCGAGCACCGGCACCAGGTCCGGCAGGGGGTACTCGATCCAGTCGATCTCCCCGGTGCGCAGCGCCGCCGCCGCGGTGCCGCCATCCGGGATCCAGACCAGCTCCAGCCGATCGAAATGCACGCGCTTGCCGCCGGCGGCGGCGTCGGCCGGTTCCTCCCTCGGGCGGTAGAGCTCGTTGCGCAGATAGACGGCGCGGCTGCCCTGCACGAACTCGCCGGGGACGAAGCGCCAGGGCCCGCTGCCGGTCATGTCGGTGATCGGCCGGTCGGGCGGCGTCGCCGCGCTGCGCGCCGGCATAATGAAGGCCGGGGAGGAGGCGGGCTTGGCCAGCGCATCCAGCAGCGCCGGGAAGGGACGATGCAGGCGGATTGTCAGCGTGCGGTCGTCCGGCGTGCCCCAATCCGCCACCGCGAGGGCCAGGACCTGGCCGAAGCCGTCGCGCACCATCCAGCGCTTCAGCGAGGCGACGCAATCGACCGCGCGCACGGGCTCGCCATCGTGGAACAGCAGCCCCTCGCGCAGCCGGATGGTCCAGAGCAGCCCGTCCGCCGAGACCTCGTACCCCTCCGCCATCTGCGGCCGCGGGCGCAGCTGGCGATCGGCGCCGTAGAGCGTGTCGAAGACGCAATAGCCATGCGTCGTGACGATGGTCGTCGGGTTGAAGACCGGGTCCAGCACGGCGAGCGCCGCCTGCGGCATGAAGCGCAGCGTGCGGGCGCGGGCCGCCTGGCCGAGCGCCGGGGCGGCGGCGAAGGGCGCCAAGGCGGCGCCGGCGGTGGCGGTGAGCAGCGAGCGGCGGCGCATGGCGGCCCTCCTCCCAGAATGGGGCGAAGGGGCGAAGGCCCGGGCGCGCCGCGCCCCGGCCCGCGGCCTGCGGGCATGAAGGGGCGCGGACGAACGGGTGGCACCGCTCCCTTCGCCGGTCCTAACCGGATCAGGTTCCATGGGTCGCGGGATCGCCGGGCCTGCGCCCCTCCCGCCTCTCAGCCCCGACCAGGGCTCCCCAAGGTGTCCGTGGCGAGCATGGCGATGCCGGCGCGCGGCGGCAAGGGCGGAGGGATTTGCCGTCGGGGGCGGAATGGCGGCATGATGCGGCGACGGCCCGCGCCGTCCAACAGCCACGCCAGGCCGCCGGCCATCCCCGATCCGGGAGACGCCGCATGTCCCTTGCCGCCACGCTCGACCCCGCCGCAGCGCCCGCCGCGCCCATCGGCATCCGCCCGCTGACGCCGGTCTTCGGCGCGGAGATCACCGGGCTGCCGATCCGCGGCGATGTCGACGACGCGCGCCTGGCCGCCTTCATGGTGGCGCTGCACCGCCACGGCGTGCTGCTGGTGCGCGACGTGCCGCGCGACGATGCGCAGCAGGTGGCCTTCAGCCGGCGCATGGGGCCGCTCGAGATCCATGCCAGCCCCTTCACGCTCGCCGATCACCCGGAGGTCTTCTGCGTCGGCAACTACGCCGAGGGTGGCGTGCCGAAGGCGAACTTCGCCACCGGTGTCGAGCAGTGGCACGCCGACAGCAGCTTCCGCGCCGTGCCCAGCGCCGCGAGCCTGTTCTACGGCGCGATCTGCCCGCCCGAGGGGGGCGAAACCTGGTTCCTCGACGCCGCCACCGCCTATGAGGAGATGCCGGCGGCGCTGCGGGCGCGGATCGAAGGGCTGGTCGGCGTGCACGACCTGGCGACGCTGAGCGCGTTCAACCGCCGCCACACGCCGGACCGGCCCGGCATCTCGGAGGAGACGCGGCGGAAATTCCCGCCCCAGCCGCAGCCGCTGGTGAAGGCGCATCCGGTGACGGGGCGGAAGTCGCTCTTCGTCTGCCCGGCGGTGATCAGCCATATCGAGGGCATGACGCCGGAGGCCAGCGCCGCGCTGATCGAGGAGATCATGGCCCACGCGACGCAGGAGAGGTACATCTACCGGCACCAATGGCGGGCGGGCGACCTGGTGATCTGGGACAACCGCGCGACGCTGCACACGGCGAGCCTCTTCGACCACACGAAGTACGTGCGGCTGATGCTGCGCACGACGGTGGCGGGCAACGCCTGAGGGTCCCGCGCGGGGCGCACCGCCACAAGGCGGCGGAGGTCCAGGGTGCCCGGCACCCTGGCAGGGGGATGCAAGGGGGACGGCGTTCCCCTTGCCGGAGCGCGAGGCGGCGCCTCGCCTTCCTGCTACACTCCCGCCAACCGGAGGGACCGCCAGCCATGGACGCCATTACCCAGCCGCCCGTCATTCGCCTGAACCCGGAGGATGGCGTCGTCATCGCCCGGGTCGCCCTGCCGCCCGGCACGCCCGTCGCGCCCAACATCGCCGCGCGCGTGCGCATCCCGCCCGGCCACAAGGTGGCTACGCGCGGCCATGCCCCGGGCGAGGCGGTGCGGCGCTACGGCCAGATCATCGGCT
>CAYNYQ010000122.1:0-13090 GCA_964401305.1 uncultured Acetobacteraceae bacterium
CTCGGCAGCGTGAAGGACCGCATTGGCCTCGCCATGGTCGAGGCGGCGGAGCGGGCTGGGCTGATCAGCCCCGGCCGCTCGACCCTGGTGGAGCCGACCTCGGGCAATACCGGCATCGCGCTGGCCTTCGTCGCCGCCGCCAAGGGCTACCGGCTGGTCGTGGTGATGCCCGACGGCGCGAGCGTCGAGCGGCGGAAGATGATGCGGCTGATGGGTGCCGAGCTGGAGCTGACGCCGGCGCGCCGCGGCATGGCCGGCGCGATCGCCCGGGCCGAGGCGATCGTCGCTGCCACGCCCGGCGCCTGGATGCCGCGGCAGTTCGACAACCCGGCCAACCCGGAGATCCACGCCGCCACCACGGCCGAGGAGATCTGGGCCGATACCGCGGGCGAGGTCGACCTCGTGGTGGGCGGCATCGGCACGGGCGGCACGCTCACCGGCATCGCCCGCGCCCTGAAGCCGCGGCGGCCGGGGCTCCGGGTGGTGGGGGTGGAGCCTGCCGAGTCCGCCGTGCTCTCGGGCGACGAGCCCGGCCCGCACGACATCCAGGGCATCGGCGCCGGCTTCCGACCCGGCGTGCTGGAGCTCGAGCAGCTCGACGGGGTGGAGCGCGTGGCCGAGCGCGAGGCCTTCGCCGCCGCCCGGCGCTGCGCCCGGGTGGAGGGGCTGCCGATCGGAATCTCCTCCGGCGCCGTGCTGCATGCCGCGCTGCGCCTGGCGCGGGAGCCGGCGCTGGCCGGGGGGCTGGTGGTGGGCATCGCGGCGAGCTTCGCCGAGCGTTACCTCTCGACCGAGCTCTTCTCCGGCCTCTGAGGCGCGGCCGCCGGCGGCGGAGCCCCCTCGCGGGTTCCTCCTGGCGACGCGGAGATGGTCCTGCTCCGGGCCGCGCCGATGCGCGCCCCGGCCCATGCCGCCCCTGGTGCAAGCGACGTGAAGCAGGCCACCAGCTCTCCGTCTGGCCGTGCGATTCGCGCCACGGATGGCAGGAGCCATCGGCGGCGATCGCACCGCTGACCCCTCCTGCGACAAGCCGGCCCGAATCCGGTCCGGTCGCAGAACTGCATGACCCATTCAACGCAGGGTGTACGGCGTTTCGCGCACACAACGTTGTCCCAGGGCCGGAGACTGCGCCGTCTCTCGCCGAAAAAGTATTCGAGTCCAGCGATTTGGGTCGACTTCGTCACCGACGCGGAACCTTGGGATGTGCCACTCGCTTCCCTCATTCGGGTGAGATATGGTGGCTCACCACAACCCGGGGTAGATCGTGTTCCTCGGATCGTCGCCATTGCCCATGGACGCGCTCCATCAGATCCGGCACAGCGCCTATGCGCGTGCCTTCCTCGCCGCCGATCCCTTTTCATCGTTCTGGTTGCAGGACCTGCGGGTCCATGCGGCGCTGGCCGTGATCATGGCGCGCGCCTCCGCCGCCGCGGTCGGGCCGGCGGCGCTGACCCGGCGCGGCGTCAGCGACCTCGCGGGCCTCTCGATGAGCGCCGTGCATGCCGTCCTGGCCGATGCCTGCGCGCGCGGGGATTTCCGCCGGGACGCCGATGCCGGGGACCGGCGCCGCGTCCTGCTGCTGCCCTCGGCCGCGACGGCCGAGGCCTATGCCGGGCTGGTGCGGGATTTCGTCATCGCCAGCACCGCGGCCGCGGTGCCGCCATCCCTTGCCGCCGCGGCGGCGCACGAGGCCCCGATGATTGGCCTCTATGCGCGCTTCGTCTGCGCCCTGGTCGCGGCACGGCGGCCGGGCGGCCGGCTCTGGCTGCAGCCCGCCTCGCTCGCCCTGCTGGCGGACCTGCTGGCGGCGGGCCGGCGCGGCGCGCGGGTGGAGGCACTGCGGGCCACCGCCTTCCGCCGCGGCCTGCTGCGCTCGGCGGTCGACGAGGACCTGGCCCTCGCGGGCATGGCCGGGCTGGTCGAGACCGGGCCCGAGGCGCGCCTCCGCCTGACGGCCGAGGGGCGCGGCTGCATGCTCGACCATGTGGAGATCTGGCGGAGCTGGGCGGCGGAGGCGCGGCTCGCCCTCGCAGCCCTGGCCACGCCGATGTCGGTGCGGGCCGCCTGAGCGAGGCGGGCCGGCCGGCGCTACCGCCCGCCGCCCACCGCGAGATCGGCCGGCGCCCGGGTGCCGGCCATGAAATCCGCCAGCGCCCGCTGCCCCGCGGCATCGATCCTCAGGCCGAGCTTGCTGCGCCGCCACAGCACGTCCGCCGGCTCGCGCGCCCATTCCTCGCGCATCTGCCAGGCGACCTCGCGCGCCGTCAGCCCGCCGCCGAAGGCCGCGCCGAGATCCGCCACGGTGCGCGCATCGCCCAGCATCGCCGCGGCGCGCGTGCCATGCCGGCGCACCAGCCGCCGCGCCTCCTCCGGCGCCAGGAAGGGGTAGTCGCGGCGGAGCGCCGCGGCCAGGGCCGGCGCGCCATCCCAGGGGAAGTCGCCGCCCGGCAGCGAGGCCGCCGCCCCGGTCCAGGGCCCGCGCATGCCGGGCGGCAGGTGCGGCGCCAGGCGCGCCAGCACCGCCTCGGCAAGGCGGCGGTAGGTGGTGATCTTGCCGCCGAAAACCGAGAGCAGCGGCGGGCCCGCGGTGTCGAGGTCGAGCACGTAGTCGCGCGTCGCCTCCTGCGCGCGGGTCGCGCCGTCGTCGTAGAGCGGGCGCACGCCGGCGAAGCTCCAGACCACGTCGGCGGGGGTGACGGGGCGGCGGAGATATTCGCTGACGGCCGAGCAGAGATAGACCGTCTCCTCCGCGCTGATGGCCGCGCCGGCCGGATCGCCGTGGAACGCCTCGTCCGTCGTGCCGATCAGCGTGAAGTCGTCCTCGTAGGGAATGGCGAAGCAGATCCGCTGGTCGGCGTTCTGGAAGATGTAGCAGCGGTCATGGTCGAAGAGCCGCCGCGTGACGATGTGGCTGCCCTTGACCAGCCGCACCCGCGCCGGGCGGTTGGCGCCGGCGACGCCGGCCAGCACCTCGCCCGCCCAGGGCCCGGCGGCGTTGACCAGCACCCGCGCCGCGGCCTCGGTCACGGCGCCGCTCGCCTGGTCGCGCAGCGAAAGATGCCAGAGCCCGTCCTGCCGCCGCGCCGAGAGGCAGCGCGTGCGCGGCCGGATCGCCGCGCCGCGGTCCGCGGCGTCGCGCGCGTTCAGCAGGACCAGGCGGGAATCCTCCACCCAGCAGTCGGAATACTCGAAGCCGCGGACGAAGCCCTCCCGCAGCGGCAGGCCGGCGGGGTCGTGGCGCAGGTCGAGGCTGCGCGTCGGCGGCAGCAGGCGCCGCCCGCCGAGATGGTCGTAGAGGAACAGTCCGAACCGCAGCAGCGGCCAGGGCCTGAGCCCCCGGTGGTGCGGCAGCACGAAGCGAAGCGGCCAGATGATGTGCGGCGCGGCGCAGAGCAGCACCTCGCGCTCGGCCAGCGCCTCCCGCACCAGGCGGAACTCGCCGAATTCGAGGTAGCGCAGCCCGCCATGGATCAGCTTGGTGGAGGCGGCGGAGGTGGCGCCGCCGAGATCGCCCTGCTCGACCAGCAGCACGGAGAGGCCGCGGCCGGCCGCGTCGCGGGCGATGCCCGCACCGTTCACCCCGCCGCCGATGATGGCAAGGTCGTGCGCGCCGGCGCCCGTCATGCGTGGGTGGTCATGCGTGAGGGGTCATCAGGGAGATCGGCAGGGCCGCCGGGGCTTGGCACACGCGCCGAGTGTGGGGCCGCCACGGCGGAAGGCAAGCGCCGCGCGCCGGCTTGACCGGCCTTTCGCGCCGCGTGCTACGGTCGGTGCGGGAAGGAACCCGCCGGTCCGCTTCGCCGGAGAGCCGCATCATGGTCATCATCAGCAGGGGCAGGATCGCATGAAGCGCAGGGATTTCCTGCTCGCCGCGGGGGCGGCGGGCCTGGCCGCGCCGCGCCGGGCGCGCGCGCAGGGCACGGGCGTGCTGAAGTTCATCCCGCAGATCGACCTCGCCTTCCTCGATCCGCACTTCACCACCGCCTACATCACCCGCGGCCATGGCCACATGGTCTTCGACACGCTCTATGGCTGCGACGCCAACTTCAAGGCGCATCCGCAGATGGTCGCCGGCCATGTCGTGGAGAACGACGGCAGGCTCTGGACCCTGACGCTGCGCGACGGGCTGCTCTGGCACGATGGCGAGCGCGTGCTGGCGCGCGACTGCGTCGCCTCGATCCGCCGCTGGGCGAAGCGCGATGCGCTGGGCGCGGCGCTGATCGAGCGGACGGAGGAGCTCTCCGCGCCCGACGACAAGACCATCCGCTTCCGCCTGAAGACGCCCTTCCCGCTGCTGCCGGAGACGCTGGGCAAGGTGTCCTCGCCGATGCCGGCGATGATGCCGGAGCGGCTGGCCAACACCGACCCCTTCCGCCAGATGACCGAGATGGTCGGCAGCGGCCCCTTCCGCTTCGTCGCCAGCGAGCGCGTGCCGGGCGACCGCAACGTCTACGTGAAGAACGAGAAGTACGTCCCGCGCGCCGACGGGCCGCTGGAGTGGAATGCCGGGCCCAAGGTAGTGCATCTCGACCGCGTCGAGTGGACCACCATCCCCGATGCCGCCACCAAGGTCGCCGCGCTGCAGCGCGGCGAGCAGGACTGGTGGGAGAACCCCAGCCATGACCTGCTGCCGCTGCTCCGCCGCGACCGGCGCATCGTCATCACCGTGACGAACCCCACGGGCGCGGTGAACATGATGCGGCCCAACCACCTGCAGCCGCCCTTCAACAACCCGGCCTTCCGGCGCGCCGTGCTGCTCGGCATCGACCAGCAGGCGATGATGCAGGCGATCGTCGGCACCGACCCCAAGGACTACCACGTGCCGATGGGCTTCTTCTGCCCCAACACGCCGATGGCGAGCGAGGCGGGGCTCGAGCCGCTGAAGGGTCCGCGCGACCTGGCCCGCGCGCGCGAGGCGGTCCGCGCCTCGGGCTATGGCGGCGAGAAGGTGGCCATGCTGGTCGCCACCGACTACCCGCAGTTCAAGGCGATCGGCGAGGTCGCGGCGGACATGTTCCAGAAGATCGGCGTGAACGTGGACTACATCGCCACCGACTGGGGCACCATGCTGCAGCGGCGCAACAACAAGGGTCCGGTCGACCAGGGCGGCTGGTCCTGCTTCAACACGGGGTGGGAGGGCGCGGACCAGATGGACCCGTCCAACCACTACGCCATCCGCGGCAATGGCGACCAGCCCTCCGCCTGGCCCGGCTGGTGCGTCAGCGAGAAGCTGGAGCAGTACCGCAACGCCTGGTTCGACGCGCCCGACATTGCAGCGCAGCAGGCGATCTGCCGCGACATGCAGCTGCAATGCATGCAGGACGTGCCCTCCATCCCCCTCGGACAGTTCGTCACCCAGACGGCGTATCGCAACACCGTCCAGGGCGTGAAGAAGGGCTTCCCGACCTTCTGGGGCGTGAAGAAGGGGTAGCCGCCCCGGCTGCGTGAGCGGCACGGGCATGCTGGGGAGGCGCCTCGGCCTTCGTGGTCCAGGCACCCCTTCTGGTGGTCCGCGCGCCGGGTCGCGGAATCGGACGGCGTTTCCATGGGCCGTCCCCGCGCGGTGATGGCCGGCATTGGTCTCGCGGGCGCTTCCCCAGTCTTCGCCAGCCGGGCTTGCGGTCGCCGCCCTGCCGTGATGGCGGCGATCCTGGAGGTTCCCGTCGGCGCGGCCGGAAGGGCGTGATCCCACTCACGCTGCCACCACAACCGATCCGCGAATTAGAATATTCGACCGGAAACAGATTAGGTCGGGCATCGGGCCGGCGCCGAAAACAAATTTCGTGCATGGAATGACATTGCTTCTTTTCTTTCGGAATTGTCATCCCGGATTCCATAACGATGAAAAAACGAATTGCGCG
Source organism: uncultured Acetobacteraceae bacterium (assembly GCA_964401305.1). Classification (GTDB taxonomy): domain Bacteria; phylum Pseudomonadota; class Alphaproteobacteria; order Acetobacterales; family Acetobacteraceae; genus JAIEOP01. The sequence goes on from CAYNYQ010000122.1 coordinate 5,862, forward strand.
CGGCGGTTGGTTGCACCCGTTCCAGGCAAAATCTAATTATTCGTTCATCCCCGGCTGAGACGCGCTTTTGGATGGAGTTTCTCTGGAAAAGAGCGGTCTTGGCTCAAGGGTTCCTCGGTCTGTCGCATGGGGTGGTAGGAGTCGAAAATTCGGCTCCACAGCTCGCGGGTCGCATTGCCTGCCTCGTCATCGGCAGGCGGTGCACGCGCGACGCGCCTCGACGCGTCGGTCAGGGCTCCCGGTGGGGATGAGTAATGACGTCCCTCCGCACGGAGGGATGTGGCCGTCAACGGAGAAACACCCCATGACCACGTCCAACCAGCTCACGATCGACACGAACGGCGGGCGGAACACCTTCACGTTCAACGGCGAGGACCTGTTCGTCTCGGGCCAGTCCATCCAGGGCACGCAGATCCTGACCGCTGCCGACCAGTCCGTGCTGCTCGCCCGCCTCTTCGGTGGCGTCGTCCTCAAGAACGGCGACCTGATCGAGAGCGCCAACGGCCTGACTGCGCTCGACTCGCCCTTCTTCCAGGTCAAGACCGAGGATGCGTCCATCGGCGCCATCTACGATGTCTTCGTCGGCAACCTGAACAAGGCCGGCGGGTTCTCCGACGGTGGCGACGCCACCATCGCCGCCGTGATCGACTTCGGCCCGCGCTTCGTGGGCGGCAGCGAGCGGATCGGCTTCGACAGCCTCGCCGATGCGCAGAACTTCGTCAGCTTCCTCGATTGGGCCGCTGGCCTCGGCGTCCTCGACAACATGATGTGACGGCAACCGCGGAAGCGGGTCCGGGGCGCCCGGCAGCTCGCCGGGCGCCCTTCGTTCTTGCGGGGCGCGGGAACCGCTGGTTCGGCGCGGCCCCTCTGCAGTGCACCTCCATCGCCCCGCCTGGCGGCACCATGCGCCTTTCCGGGAAGCCCCCGGTCCTCGCGGCATGCGCATCGTGCTCCAGCAGGCTCCGAAGGCCGGACCGCCAAACCTGATCCAGGACCAGGTGCGGCGCCCGGCTCGTGGCATGGCCGCCGCGATCCGCCGGCCTCACCGCGGCCGCAGCGGCAGCATCACCTCCGTCAGCCATTCCGCGGGCGGCAGGGTGCGGCAGTCGTTCAGGTAGTCCTCCATCGCCGGGGCATCGGCGGGCTCCTCGCCGCTCGCCGGCAGCCAGCTGCCATAGAGCCAGGCATAGGCACCCTCGAGCTCGGCATAGGGGCCCTGGAAGCGCAGGCAGGCGACGCGGCGCGCCGGGATGTCGCGGATCCCGACCTCGCCCTCGCCCTCGGTGCCGCGCGGCACGGTGAGGCCCGCCTCCGACCGCAGCGCGGCCTCCGCCACGCTGCCGGGATCGTCGAAGTAGAGGCCGATGAAGCGGGTCGCCGGCCCGATCAGCCCGCGCGCCCCGGCCCAGGGCATCAGCCGGTCGAAGGCGGCGCCGATCCCGGTATAGGCGCCGCGGTGGGCAATGACGGCGAGGCGCATGGCGGGCTCCTCGCGGATGGTCACGGCGTGCATGGCGGGCTGCTCCTCGATGGGACCGGCAGGTCGGGCGAGGGCGCCGATCCCGCCACGGGCACGGTAGGCCCCGGGCGGGACGCCGTGCGCGGCGCGGAAGGCGCGGGTGAAGGCGGCGGCGCTGCCATAGCCGGCGTGGCGGGCGATGCGCGCGATCGGCAGCGCGGTGCGCAGCAGCTCGTGCGCGGCGCGGGAGAGGCGGGCGCGGGCCAGGGTCTCGGCCGGCGTCTCGCCGGCGATCTCGCGGTAGACGCGGTGGAAGTGATAGGGCGAGAAGGCCGCGACCTCGGCCAGTTCCTCGAGCGGGGGCGTGCGGTCGAGGTTGGCGGCAAGGTGCGCCATGGCGCGCGCCACCCGGCGGCCGTAGTCGTGCAACGTGGCGATCTTCGCCGGCATGGGCGGCGTTGTCCCTGTCCTGGTCGGGCCCTTTCTGCCGCATGCGGGCTTGATCCCGCTTGCGCTTTCGCCGGCGCCCTTGCCCTCCGCGGCGGCCCGCGCCAAGGTCCGGCCGCCTCCGCATCCCCAGGACGATCCTCCGCATGCCCGAGAGCTTCGACGTCATCGTCATCGGCGCCGGACCCGGCGGCTATGTCTGCGCCATCCGCGCCGCGCAGCTCGGGCTCAAGACCGCCTGCGTCGAGAAGCGCGCGACGCTCGGCGGCACCTGCCTCAACGTCGGCTGCATCCCGTCGAAGGCGCTGCTGCAGTCCTCGGAGCATTTCGAGGAGGCGACGCACAAGCTGGCCGACCATGGCGTGGTGATCGAGGGCTCGGTCTCGCTCGACCTCGCGCGAATGCAGGCGCGCAAGGGCGAGGTGGTCTCGGCCAACGTCAAGGGCGTCGAGTTCCTGTTCCGCAAGAACAAGGTGACCTGGCTGAAGGGCGAGGGCCGCATCGCCCGCCCCGGCGTCGTCGCCGTGGAGGGCGAGGAGTACCAGGCAAAGCACATCGTCATCGCCTCGGGCTCGGAGAGCATCCCGCTGCCTGGCGTCGCGGTGGACGAGCGGCGGATCGTCACCTCCACCGGCGGGCTCGAGCTCGATGCCGTGCCGAAGCACCTCGTCGTCATCGGCGGCGGCTATATCGGGCTCGAGCTCGGCAGCGTCTGGCGGCGCCTCGGCGCCGAGGTGACGGTGGTCGAGTTCCTCGACCGCATCGTCCCCGGCATGGATGGCGAGGTCGGCCGGATGTTCGAGCGCATCCTGACGAAGCAGGGCTTCAAGTTCCGCCTGAAGACGAAGGTCACCGGCGCGCGCAGCGGCAACGAGGGCGTGACGCTGACGGTCGAGCCCGCCGAGGGCGGCGCGGCGGAGGAGATCAAGGCCGATGTGGTGCTCGTCGCCATCGGCCGGCGCGCCTACACCGAAGGGCTCGGCCTCGACGCCGCCGGCGTCGCGCTCGACGAGCGCGGGCGGGTGAAGGTCGATGCGCACTACGCCACCAGCACCCCCGGCATCTGGGCGATCGGCGACGCCATCACCGGCCCGATGCTGGCGCACAAGGCCGAGGAGGAGGGTGTCGCCTGCGCCGAGCGCATCGCCGGCCAGGCCGGCCATGTGAACTACGAGGCGATCCCGGGCGTGGTCTACACCTGGCCCGAGGTGGCCTCGGTCGGCCGCACCGAGGAACAGCTCAAGGCCGAGGGCATCGCCTTCAAGGCCGGCAAATTCCCCTTCACCGCCAATGGCCGCGCGCGCGCGATGGGCGACACGGACGGCTTCGTGAAGATCCTGGCGGACGCGAAGACCGACCGCATCCTTGGCGCGCACATCATCGGCCCCGATGCCGGCACGCTGATCGCCGAGCTGGCGCTGGCGATCGAGTTCGGCGCCAGCGCCGAGGATGTCGCGCGCACCAGCCACGCGCACCCCAGCCTGAACGAGGCGGTGAAGGAAGCCGCGCTCGCGGTGGACGGGCGCGCGCTGCACATCTGACGGCGCGGCGCATCAGCCGCGGGGCTGCTCGACCAGCAGCGCGGTCAGGCGCCGCACCAGCGGCAGCACGACCAGCAGCGTCGGGAAGGCGACCATCCAGGAGAGCGCCCAGGCCACCGGCCAGTCGCGCAGCGCCGCCGCCGTCGGCCCCAGCGCCGTCACCGTCGAGATGCCGGAGATGACGCAGGTCATCAGCAGCGACAGGATCAGCGGCAGCACGACCGCCGCATAGCGGGCCGGCAGCTTGCGGAGGCGCGGTGCGGCGTCGGTCATCGGTCGGTCCGGCTGGCCCCTGTGCCGGCGCGCCGCACGGGACGATGGCATCCTGGCCCGGTCGCTTCCGCCCGCGTGACCAGCGCGCGGCGCTGCTGTATGCGCTGCGGCGCGGACTGCCAAGCCGGCGGTGAACGGCGCCCGGCGCGGTCCTCCGTCAGGGCGGGCATGATCAAGTACATCGGCTCCAAGCGCGCGCTGCTCCCGCAGATCCTCTCGGCCATCGGCGACGCCGTGCCGCCGGGCGCGACGGTGCTCGACTTGTTCTCCGGCACGGCGCGCGTCGGGCATGCGCTGAAGGGCTTGGGGTTCCGCGTCGTCGCCAACGACCACAACGCCTATGCCCATTGCCTGGCGCGCTGCTACGTCGAGGCCGATGCCGAGACCTGGGCGGAGCCGGCGCGGCGCTGCCTCGCCGACCTTGCGCGCCTGGCGCCGCGCGCCGGCTGGTTCACCGCCACCTATTGCGAGGACAGCCGCTACTTCCACCCCGCGAACGGCGAACGGATCGAGGCGATCCGCGAGGGCATCGCCGCGCTCGGCGCCGATCCGCTGCTCGAGGCGGTGCTGCTCACCGCGCTGATGGAGGCAGCCGACCGCGTCGATTCCACCGCCGGGCTGCAGATGGCCTACATGAAGCGCTGGGCGCCGCGCGCGCTCAACCCGCTGGAACTCCGGCTGCCGGCGCTGCAGCCCCGCCCCGCCGCCGGGCCTTGCCGCGCCGCCGCGGCCGAGGCCGAGGCCGCCGCGGCCGCCACCGAGTGCGACGCCGCCTATCTCGACCCGCCCTACAACCAGCATTCCTATCTCGGGAACTACCATGTGTGGGAGACGCTGGTGCGCTGGGACCAGCCGGAGGTCTACGGCGTTGCCCGCAAGCGCCTCGATTGCCGCACCCGCCGCTCCGCCTTCAACGGCAAGTCGAGCATCGGGCCGGCGCTGCGCCGCACCGTCGAGGCGCTGCGATGCCCGGTGATCGTGCTCTCCTTCAACGACGAGGGCCACCTGACGCGCGAGGCGGTGCTGGACATCCTCGGCGCGCGTCGCCACCTGCGCGTGCTGGAGATCCCCTACGGCCGCTATGTCGGCGCGAAAATCGGGATCCACAACCTCAAGGGCGAGAAGGTGGGCACGGTGGGACGGTTGACGAACACGGAGTATCTGTTCGTGGCGAGCGACCGGCCGCTGGCCCTGGGCAAGGGAGCCGTGGCGGCATGATCGAGGGGCCGCCGCCGGCGGGCGAGCCTTCCGTCACGCGCAAGGTTGCCGGCTTCTCGCTGCTCGGCCTCGGCGTGCTCGGGCTCGTGCTGCCGATCCTGCAGGGCGGGCTGTTCCTTGCCCTGGGTCTCTTCGTGCTGCGCCACCAGTATTCCTGGGCGCATCGCGGCATGGCCTGGGTGCATGCCCGCTGGCCCAGCGCGACCGAAAAGGTCGAGGCGATGGAGGCGCGGGTGATCGCCTGGTTCCGCCGGCAGGGCATGCGGCTGCGGCGCCTGTTCGCGCCCGGGTAGGCGCCGGCGCGGGTCAGCCCGGGCGCAGACCGGCGCGCTCCGCCGCGGCGCGGGTCCAGGCCGCCTCGCGCTGCAGGAAGGCGGCGAAGCCGTCCGGCGTCGCTTCCTCGGGCGAGGCCATGGCGCTGCCGCTCTGCTCCAGCCGCTGGCGGATGGCGGCATCCCCCACCACGCGGGTCAGCGCCCGGCGCAGCGCGCCCAGCGCCTCCTCCGGCGCGCCGGCGGGCGCGACGAGGCCGATGAAGGAGGCGGCGGTGAAGTCGGGCAGGCCGGCCTCGGCCGTCGTCGGCAGGTCGGGCGCGGCGGCGGCGCGGCGGGCGCCGGTCATCGCCAGGGGCCGCACCGCGCCGTCCTTGGCCAGGGGCAGCACGGTCGAGATCTCGACGCAGGCGCCGGGGATGTTGCCGGCGACGAGGTCCGCCACCAGCGCGCCGCCGCCGGCATAGGGCGCATGGGTGATGCCGGCCCCGGTCCGGGCATTGAACATCTCCAGTGTCAGGTGGCCGGTGCTGGCCACGCCGGCCGTGCCGAAGGCGAAGCGGCCGGGCGCGGCCTTGGCCGCCGCGATCAGCGCCGCGAGGTCCGGCATGGGCTGGGCGCGGTGCACGGCGAAGGCGAGCGGCGTGCGGACGATCAGCCCGACCGGGACGAAGTCGCGCGCCGGGTCGTAGCCGAGGCTCGCCTGGATCACCGGGTTGATCGCCAGCGGCCCGTTCGAGCCGACCATCAGCGTCACCCCGTCCCAGCGCGCCCGGGCGATGGCGGTCGCGGCCACGCTGCCGCCGGCGCCGGCGCGGTTCTCCACCACCACGGGCTGGCCGAGCGCCTCGGACAGGGTCGGGCCGATGCTGCGGGCGACGAGGTCGGCATTGCCGCCGGGCGCGAAGGGCACGACCAGGCGCACCGGCCGCTCCGGCCAGGCGGCGCGGGCGGCCCGGGGCAGGGCCAGCGGCAGGGCGGCGAGCGCCAGCAGCGCGCGGCGGGACGGGGTTGCGGCCATGGTGGATCGCCTCCTCGGGGTGCTTTGGGGGCGAGCCTGCGGCGCGGCCGGGAGGGCCGCAAGGGCGGGGCGGCCAGGCCTGCCGCCGCGGTGCGGTCAGGTCTCGCGCCAGGGCGGGAAGGGGTCGGGCAGCCGGGACCAGGCGCGCGGGCCGCCCTGCATCTCGGCCTCGGTCAGCAGGCAGGCCTCGAGCTCGCGGCGGAGCGCGGCCTCGTCCATGCCGATGCCGATGAAGACGATCTCCTGCCGGCGATCGCCGAAGGGGTCCTGCCAGAGGGCGGCCACCCGGGCCCGCCAGTCGGGGTCGTCGGGCCAGCGGGCGCGGTCCACGGCGGCGAACCAGAAGCCCGCGGCCTCGTGCCGGCCGATGCTGCCCGCCAGCTGCCAGGCGCCGGCCCAGGGCATGCGGGTCGCCAGCCAGAAGAAGCCCTTGGCGCGGATCACGCCGGGCAGCGCACCCTCGATCAGCGCCTTGAAGCGCGCCGGGTGCAGCGGGCGGCGGTCGCGCCAGACGAAGTTGGTGATGCCGAATTCCTCGGATTCCGGCAGGTGCTCGCCCTCCAGGGCCTTCACCCATCCGGCAGCGGCGCGGGCGCGGGTGAAGTCGAAGCGGCCGGTGTCCAGCAGGTGGCGCAGCGGCACCCGGCCATGCGCGCTGGCGAGGATCTCGGCGCCGGGGTTGAAGGTGGCGATGATGCCGGCGAGGTGGCCGAGCTCCTCGGCTGGGACGAGGTCGGCCTTGTTCAGCACGATGGTGTCGGCGAACTCGATCTGCTCGACGAGGAGGTCCACCAGCATGCGCTGGTCGCCCTCGGCCGCCGCCAGGCCGCGCCGGGCCAGGCTGTCGTTGCTGGCGTAGTCGCGCAGGAAGGCCTGGGCGTCCACCACGGTGACCATGCTGTCGAGGCGGGCGATGTCGTCGAGGCAGAAGCCGTCCTCGGTGCGGAAGTCGAAGGTGGCGGCGACGGGCATGGGCTCGGAGACGCCGGTGCTCTCGA
>CAYNYQ010000123.1:0-12871 GCA_964401305.1 uncultured Acetobacteraceae bacterium
GGGGGCCGGTCCCGCCGGGCAGCCGGCCGCTTCCCTGCCGGGCCCGGGGCGGCTGCTGCCCCAGGCGCTGCCGGGCGGTCTCGCGGCGGGCCCGGGCCCCGGCGCGAGCCCCTCCCGTCGCCCGGTGGCGGCTGCCATCCCGCCGCCGGGTCCCGGCGCGATCGTCGGGCTTGCGGTGCGTCCGGGCGCGATCGGGGGGTTTCCGCCGGGCTCCCTCGGCGGCTCCCCCGGGCTTCACGCCCCACGCCCGCCGCCGGCCGCGCTACCCCGCGCGGCGGCAGCGGCGCCGGCCAGCTTCCCCCTCGCCGGCCGGGCCCAGGGCAACGGGTCCTGAGCGGCCGCCTCAGCGGATCGGCGAGAAGGACACCGGCTTGAGGATCATCGTCGTCTGCTGCTTCAGCGGCGCGGCGCCGGCGGTGGCCTTCTGGAACTCCCCCCAGCCCGGATCGGTCGCCATCTGCGCACGGCGCCGGTCGCGGTCGCCGAGCGAGGAATAGGCCCAGAGAAAGACCGCCTGGTTGATCGGCCCGCACTCGGTGACCGCGAAGAGCAGCAGCTGGCCGAGCAGTTTCTGCTGCACCGGCAGGCCGATGTCGCGATAGGCATCGAGCCAGATGTTCATCTTGCCCGGATGGAAATCATAGGTGCGGTGGTCGACGAACATCCCCGTGCCGGGCAGCTTGCGCTCGAAGGGCTGCCGCGCGCTCTGGATCGGCGAGAAGCCGGTGGTCTTCAGCAGCTTCGATTCCTGCACCATCAGCGCGTTCAGCTTGGCGCCCTCGGCGCGGAAGCGCGCCCAGTCCGGGTCGGCCTCGCGCGCGGCGAGCCCCTTCTCGCGGTCGTCGATGTCGTCGAAGCCGCGCAGGAAGACCACGCGGTTGATCTGGCCGATCTCGACCGTGAACATGCCGAGCAGCGGCCCGACATGGCGCGCCGAGCAGGGCCCGCCGATCTCCTCGTAGTTCTTCAGCCAGGCCGGCAGCTTGCCGGGGTTGGCCGTGTAGATGCGCTGCTCGACATACATGCCGCGTCCTCCCGCCCCGCCCGGCGACCGGGGATCGGGCCGCGGCGCGGGCGCGCGCGAAGTGCGGCACAGCCGCGGGGCGCGGTCAATCGCGCGGCGCCGCGCCTACCAGCGCGAGGCGACGGAGAGCGTGACCTCGGCGGTCGAGGCGAAGCCCTGCCCGTCGTCGCGCCGCAGCCCGACCAGGGCCTGGGGCGTGGTCCAGCCGGCGACGGCGCCGCCCTCGCGCACCTGGGCGGGGCTGGCCTCGGCCTCCGGCAGGCAGCGCGTGATCTCGGCCGCGAGCGCGTGGAACCGCGCCTCCACCGGGTTCGGGTGGCGTCTCGAGGCGTCCTGGAGCATCACGGCGTAGAAGACGGCCCGCGGCGGCCCGCCCTCGGTGCGGGTGATGCCGCGGCGCTCCTCGACCGAGCCGGGCAACAGGCGCTGGTTCGCGGGCAGGTAGTCGAAGCCGCTGGCGGCCGCGGCGACGAGGCGGCGGAGGCCGGCGCAGAAGGGGCTGGGGGGCGCCTCGGCGCGCGCCGCGAGGGGCGCCAGCAGCAGCGGCAGCAGCAGGAGGGAGCGGCGCAAGGCGATTCTCCGCGGGACACGCGGGCGCGAGGGTGCCCGCGCCGGCGCGCGACGGCAATGGATGGGCGCCGCCATTCGCTCACGCGCGGTGGATGCTCGTGCCTTCCTTGATCGTCTCGATCACGCGCAGCTCGGCCAGCCGCTCGGGATCCGCCTCCAGCGGGTTCGCCGAGAGCACCACGAAGTCGGCGAGCTTGCCGACCTCGATCGAGCCCTTCGTCGCCTCCTCGAAATGCTGGTGCGCCGCCCAGAGCGTCATCGCCTTCAGCGCGGTGGCGACCGGCACCCGGTGCCGCGGCCCGATGATGTCGCCGGTCCGCGACCGGCGCGACACCGTCGCCGAGAGCACGCGCATCGAATCCGGCCGCGCCACCGGCGCGTCGTGGTGCGAGGTGAACATCATCCCGCGGCTCATCAGCCAGCCGGTCGGCGAGATGTTCTCCGCACGCTCCGGCCCCAGCACGGACTCGCGGTGGAAATCGCCCCAGTAGTAGGTGTGCATCGGGAAGAGCGAGGGGAAGATGCCGAGTTCCCTGACCTGGTCCACCTGGTCCTCGCGCAGCGTCTGGCCGTGGATCATCACCGGGCGGCGGTCGCCGCCGCCGTGCCGGCGCCTTGCCTCGCGCACGGCGGCGATCATCAGGTCGATCGCGGCATCGCCGTTGGCGTGCACCAGGATCTGCCAGTTGCGCTCAAAGCAGCGCGAGATGGCCTCGATCGTCGCCTCCGTCGGCGCGGTCTGCAGGCCGCGGTAGTCCGGCGCGGCGCCCGCCGGCGGCACATGGTAGGGGCGCGTGAGCCAGGCCGTCTTGCCCTGCGGCGAGCCGTCGAGCGAGATCTTGGCGCCGCCGATCCGCAGACGGTTGCTGTAGCCGCGCCCGTGCAGCGCGCCGCCGAGCTGGTCCGCCGCGCCGAGGATGTCCGGATAGGCGACGATGTCCACCGGCAGCAGGCCGCGATCCGCCGCTTCGGCAAGCCGGCCCAGGACCGGGCCCATGGCGCGGCCCTCCTGGCAGGTGGTGTAGCCGAAGGAGGCATAGAACTCCGACCCGGCGCGGATCATCGAGAGCCAGGCCGCCTCGTCGAGCCGGCCGAGCAGCGGCCCGGCGGCGGCGATGAGCGCATTCTCCTCCATCACGCCATCGGGCTCGCGCGAGCCGGGGCGCCTGCGGAACACGCCGCCCACCGGATCGGGCGTCGCCGCGGTGATGCCCGCGACCTCGAGCGCCTTCGAATTCGCCGCCGCCAGGTGGGAGGAGGTGTGGATGATCAGCACCGGGACCTCGGTCGAGACCCGGTCGAGGTCGTCGCGCGTCGGGTGGCGGCCCTCGCGCAGCTGGCTGTCGTCGTAGCCGAAGCCGAAGATCAGGTTGTAGCGGCGCACCGCGGCCTCGTTGCGGCCCACCCACTCGCGCAGGATGCGGATGACGGCGGCGATGTCGTTGGCCTCGCCATCCGGGGCGGCGAGCATGTTGGCGCCGACCGCCTGGATGCCGACCATCACGACATGGCCGTGCGGATCGACGAAGCCGGGCAGCAGGGCGCGCCCCTCGAGGTTCACCATGCGCGTGCCGGGGCCGCGCGTCGCCTCGACCTGCTGGCGCGTGCCGACGGCGAGGATGCGCCCGCCGCGCACGGCAACGGCCTCGGCGGTGGGCTGCGCGTCGTTCATGGTGACGATCGGGCCGCCGGCGTAGATCGCCTCCGCCTGGCCGGCCGCGGCGGGGGTCTGCGCCGCGGCGCAGCGGAACAGGCCGGGGCCGAGGGCGATGCCGGCCGCGCCGGCGGCCAGGCGGCCCAGGACGCCACGGCGCGAGGCGACGGGCGGCGCATGCAGGACGCTGCCGAAGGGGCTGCAGGCAAGGCACATGGCGATTCTCCCGGCCGGCGCGCCGGGCCGCGCGCCGACCCGGACTGTTGCAGCGACGGCGCGACGCATTTGCGCCAGATGGCGCATCCCGGATTAAGATCCGTCCAGACGGCGCGAGGGACCCGCATGGAGCGGCCGGAGATCGAGGCGGTGCTGGCATCGCGCGGATGGCTCGCCGGCTGCGATCCCGCCCTGCGCCGCGCCGTGCTGCAGCGCGCGCGCCCGGTGGCCTTTGCCGCCGAGGAGGTCGTGTTCAAGGTCGGCGACCTCGCGGGCGGCATCTACGGCGTCGCCGGCGGCGGGTTCGCCCTCTCCGTGGCGACCGCGGCCGCGGCACCGGCCGGCGCCACGATCCTGCGCGCCGGCATGTGGTTCGGGCATGGCCCCTTCGTCGCCGAGCGGCGCCGCATGCTGGGATTTCGCGCAACGGAGCCCTCCGTCGCGCTGTACCTGCCGCTCGCGGCGATCCGCGAACTCTCCACGGCGAGCATCGCGGGCGCGCGGGCCTTCGCCGATCTCGCCAGCCTGAACATGCAGGTCGCCGTGCGCGTGGTGAGCGACCTGCTGATCCCCGAGGCCGACCGGCGGATCGCCGCGACGCTGCTGCGCCTGACGCGCGCCGACGAGGGCGAGCGCCCGGCCGATCCGGCCGGGTTCCGGCTGCGCCAGGCGGAGCTCGGCGAGATGGCCAATGCCTCGCGCCGGTCGGTCGTGCGGGCGCTCTCGGCCTTCGCGGCGCGGGGCTGGGTGGCGCCGGGCCACCAGCGGATCGCCGTGCTCGATGCGGCAGGGCTGGCGCGGTTCGCGTATGGATGAGCCGGGTGGGATTCGAACCCACGACCCCAAGATTAAAAGTCTCGTGCTCTACCGACTGAGCTACCGGCTCGCGCTGCGGGGACGGCGCGCCGCATCCGCCGCCGTGCGCGGGCTGTCAAGCCATGGCGCGCGGCGCCGGGAGACGGGGCACGGCGGCGTGCGGCGAAGGGCGCCGCCGAGTAGCGACATAGGTTGCGCGGGCGCCCGGCAGGTGGGCGCCCGGTCCGCTCAGGCCGAGGGCGGCAGGTCCGCCGCGATGCGGGCCGCGATCAGGCGGTCGGGCTGCTGCACCATGCCGTTCATGCCGCCGCCGCGCTTGATGCGGTCCACCGCCTCCATGCCCGCGACCACGCGGCCCCAGATCGTGTACTGGCCATCGAGGCTCGAGGCCGGGGCGAACATGATGAAGAACTGGCTGTTCGCGCTGTCCGGGTTCTGGGTGCGCGCCATGCCGCAGGTACCGCGCACGAACTTGGCCTTGGACGGCGGCGAGAACTCCGCCGGCAGGTCGGCATAGCCCTTCTCCCGCGCGCCGCCGGTGCCGGTGCCGGTGGGGTCGCCGCCCTGGGCCATGAAGCCCTCGATCACGCGGTGGAAGGGCGTGCCGTCGTAGAAGCCGGCGCGCGCCAGCTCCTTGATGCGCGCGACGTGCTGCGGCGCGAGGTCGGGCAGCAGCTCGATCGTGACCTTGCCGTCCTTCAGCTCGAGGATCAGCGTGTTCTCGGCCCGCGCATCGGGCGCGGCGGCGGCGGCCGCGGCCTCCGGCGTCGCGGCCTCGGTGGCGGGCGTTTCCGACGGGGTGCCGGCTTCGTCGCTCATCGGATCATCCTCCGTTGCCGCCCCGGCCAGCGCCGGCGGGCGATGGGTTGCCGCGTCGGCTCAGGCCGGCCGGCGTTCGTTGGCCGCGCCGGCTCAGGCCGGGCCGCGATACTTGGCCGCGCCGGCTCAAGCCGGCGCGAGGCGGGCGCGGGCGATGCGGTCGGGGCCGCTCACCTGGCCGTTGGGGCCGGTGCCCCGCTTGATGGCATCCACCGTCTCCATGCCGGAGACTACGCGGCCCCAGATCGTGTACTGCCCGTCGAGGCTCGAGGCCGGCGCGAACATGATGAAGAACTGGCTGTTTGCGCTGTTAGGGTTCTGGCTGCGCGCCATGCCGACCATGCCGCGGACGAAGCGGGCGCGGGAGGGCTGGGAGAACTCGGCCTGGAGGTCGGGCAGGTTGGTCTGCTCGCGCCCGCCCGTGCCGGTGCCGGTCTTGTCGCCGCCCTGGGCCATGAAGCCCTCGATCACGCGGTGGAAGGGCGTGCCGTCGTAGAAGCCGCGCTGGGTCAGGGTCTTGATCCTCTCGACATGGCGCGGCGCGAGCTCGGGCAGGAGCTGGATGACCACCGGCGGGCCCTTCGGCCGCCCCTGGGCGTCCACGATCTCGAGCACCAGGCGCTCCTCCGGGCCTGCGGGGGTCGCCTGCACGGGCTGCACGGCGGCGGCCGGGGGGCGGTCCTCGGCGCAGCCCACAACCGGGACGGCCAGGACCCCGGCGGCGATGCCGCCCATCATGTCGCGTCGGCGCATCGGCCTCTCCTCGATGGTCATTCGGCCGCGGCGTCGCGCACGCGGCTGAGAGTGCGTTCCAGGGTCAGCTTCGGCACGAAGCTCGAGATGTCGCCGCCAAGACGCGCGATCTCCTTCACGAAACGCGAGGAGATGAACTGGTTCGTCTCGGACGCCATCAGGAACACCGTCTCGACCTTGGGGTCGAGGCGGCGGTTCATGCCGGTCATCTGGAACTCGTAGTCGAAGTCGGTCACCGCGCGCAGGCCGCGCACGATCATCTGCGCGCCGACCTCGTGCGCGAAGCCGATCAGCAGGCCCTGGAAGGGCTGCACCTCGATGCGGCAGCCGGTGCGGGTGGCGATGGTGTCCGCCTCGGCGCGCACCAGCTCGACCCGCTCCTCGAGCGGGAAGAGCGGGCCCTTGCCGATGTTGATGGCAACGCCGATGACCAGCCGGTCGAGCAGCCGCGCGGCACGGCTGATGACGTCGAGATGGCCGTTGGTGACCGGGTCGAAGGTGCCCGGGTAGAGGCCGACACGCTCAGGCATCCTGGCCCCGCCCGTCCTCGCCGTCGCCCGGCGGCTGCGGCACGGCGGCGGCGGCCGGATCGGCGGCGCCCCCCTCGGGCGGCCCGGCATCGGCCCCCTGTTCGCCCTGGTCGTCCACGACCGGGAAGCAACTGGTCACGCGTTCCCCCTCATCGAGTCGGAGGAGCATCACGCCCAGGCTGCGGCGCCGCGTCAAGCGCACCTGGTCGGCCGGCAGGCGGATCAGGCGGCCGGTATCGGTCACCAGCATCACGTCGTCGCCCGGGCGGACGGGGAAGGTGGCCACGACCTCCTTCCCGGTGCGGCGGGAGAACAGCATGTTCTCGAGCCCCTGCCCGCCGCGGCCGGTGATGCGGTAGTCGTAGGCGAGGCTGCGCTTGCCGAAGCCGCCATCGGTGATGACGAGGATGATCTCCTCCGCCTCCTCAAGCTCGCGGGCGCGTTCGGGCGTCAGGTCGATCGCCTCGGCCGGCGCCTCCTCGCCCTCCTCGGCGGCGGCGGGGGCGGCGGCCTCGGCCTCCTCGGCGGCGCCGTTGCCGCCGGCGGCGCGGCGGCGCTGGGCGGCGTTGCGGATCGCCGCCTCGCGCTCGGCCGGCGTCGCCTCGACATGCCGCAGCACGGAGAGGGCGATCACCTCGTCCTCCTTGCCGAGCCGGATGCCGCGCACGCCGGTGCTGTCGCGGCCGGCGAAGACGCGCAGCGTCTCGGCCTCGGCCTGGAAGCGGATGGCGCGGCCGCGGCGCGTGGCCAGCAGGATGTCGTCGCCCTCGCGGCAGGTGGAGACGCCGATCAGCGAATCCCCCTCCTCGAGCTTCATGGCGATCAGGCCCGCGGCGCGCACGTTGCGGAAGTCCGAGAGGCGGTTGCGGCGCACATTGCCGCTGGCGGTGGCGAAGACCAGGTGCAGCTGGTCCCAGAGCGACTCGTCCTGCGGCAGGGGCAGCACGGCGGTGACCTGCTCGCCCTCCTGCAGGGCCAGCACCTGGCGCAGCGAGCGCCCCCTGCCCTGCGCGCCGCCCTCGGGCAGCTGCCAGACCTTCTCGCGGAAGGCCATGCCGCGGCTGGTGAAGAACAGCACCCACTGGTGCGTATGCGCGATGAAGCTGCGCACCACGACGTCATCCTGGCGGGTCTGGGCGGCGCTGCGGCCGCGCCCGCCGCGGTTCTGCGCGCGGAAGGTCTCGAGGCTGGTGCGCTTGACGTAGCCGTCGCGCGTCAGGGTGACGACCATCGTCCCCGGCTCGATCAGGCTCTCGTCGTCTAGGTCGGCGACGCCCTCGACGATCTGCGTCAGCCGCGGCGAGGCGATCTGCGCGCGCACCGCGCGCAGCTCCTCGGTCAGCACCTCCATCCGGCGCGGCCGGCTGCCGAGGATCTCGAGCAGCTCGCGGATGCGGGCGCCGACCTCGGCCAGCTCGCCGGTGATCTTCTCGCGCTCGAGCCCGGTCAGGCGCTGCAGGGTCAGCGCCAGGATGCCGCGGGCTTGCGCCTCGGTCAGGCGCACCGTGCCCTCGGGCGTCACGACGTTGCCGGCATCCTCGACCAGCGCCAGCAGCGCGCCGACATCGCCGGCCGGCCATTCGCGGGCCATCAGGGCGGCGCGCGCCTCGGCCGGGTCGCGGCTGGCGCGGATCAGGCGGATCACCTCGTCGATATTGGCCACCGCGATGGCCAGGCCGATCAGCAGGTGCCCGCGCTCCCGCGCCTTGGCCAGGCGGTGGCGGGAGCGGCGGGTGATCACCTCCTCGCGGAAGCCGATGAAGGCGAGCAGCGCGTCGCGCAGCCCCATCTGCTGCGGCCGGCCGTCGTTCAGCGCGAGGAAGTTCACCGGGAAGGAGGTCTGCAGCAGCGTCATGCGGTAGAGCTGGTTCAGCACCACCTCGGCCGTCGCATCGCGCTTCAGCTCGATCACCACGCGCAGGCCGTCGCGGTCGCTCTCGTCGCGGAGGTCGGAGATGCCCTCGATCGCCTTGGCGCGGACCAGCTCGGCGATCTTCTCGATCAGCGAGGCCTTGTTCACCTGGTAGGGCAGCTCGGTCGCCACGATCGCTTGGCGGCCGCCCTTCATGTCCTCGATCTCGCAGCGCGCGCGCAGCGGGATGGAGCCGCGGCCGGTCTCGAAGGCAGAGCGGATGCCGGAGCGGCCGAGGATCAGCCCGCCGGTCGGGAAATCGGGCCCGGGGATGATCTCCATCAGCTGCGCCAGCGGCGTCTCGGGGTCGGCGACCAGGGCCAGGGTCGCGTCGATCACCTCGGCCGGGTTGTGGGTCGGGATGTTCGTCGCCATGCCGACGGCGATGCCGTTGGCGCCGTTGACCAGCAGGTTCGGGAAGGCGGCGGGCAGCACCCGCGGCTCCTCGGCCGATTCGTCGTAGTTCGGCTGGAAGTCGACGGTGTCCTCGTCGATCCCCTCGAGCAGCGCGGCGGCGGCGCGCGCCAGGCGCACCTCCGTATACCGCATGGCCGCCGGCGGGTCGCCGTCCATCGAGCCGAAATTGCCCTGGCCATCGACCAGCGGCACGCGCAGCGAGAAGGTCTGCGCCATGCGCACCATGGCGTCGTAGATCGCCGCGTCGCCGTGCGGGTGGTACTTGCCCATGACGTCGCCGACCACGCGCGCCGATTTCCGGTGCGCCTTGTCATGGGTGTAGCCGCTCTCGTGCATCGAGAAGAGGATGCGGCGATGCACCGGCTTGAGGCCGTCGCGCACGTCGGGCAGCGCGCGCGCCACGATCACGCTCATGGCGTAGTCGAGGTAGGAGCGCCGCATCTCCTCCTCGAGGGCGACGGGCTGGGTGCCCTCGCCCCCGCCGGCCGGGACGTCTTCGGTTCCGCTCACGCGCGCAATGCTTCTCCGGATGGGGCCGTCCCGCGCGGCCCGGGTGATCGGGGGCCGCCGGCCAGGGTGCCGGGCCGAGGACGCCAGGCCCCGGGGGCCGGGCCCAGGCGGCCGGGTCCAGGGTGCCAGGCACGGTCGGGCCGGTCGGGCCCTGCATATAGCGCGGCGTCGGGGCCCCGCCAAACCGCCCCCGGTGCGGAGTCGCGGCAGGCATGGCCGGCCGGGCTGCTGCCGCGCGCCGAACGAACCCTCTCCCAGCGCTCCCGGCGGCGGGGCGACGCGCCTCCTCCGGTGCGTGCCATCTCGGCCGGCGCATCCTGCGCGTGATATTGACGACTCATCAGATCGCGCTCACATGCATGACGCGGGTGCCGCGCCTCACGACCCTCCCGATAACCCTTGGCAATTCCCGCGCTGGCGTGGAGCATCGGAGCGGTCATGAACAGCCGAGTGAACATCGCCCAGCCGGATATCACCCTCGCCCTCGACCTGGACGGGGTGATCCGCGGTGCCACCCTCGCCGGCACCATGCCGGACGGCGAGGAGGTCGCGGCCTGGCTGGGACGCCCCTGGGCCGAGACGGTCGAGGAGATCGCCGGCGCCAAGGTGCGGCGCATGGTCGAGGATGCCCGCACCAGCGGCGTCTCGGCCTTCCGCCAGGTGACGCAGCGATTCCCGAGCGGACTCGAGTTGCCCATCGAGTACACCGCCGTCCGCCTCGGCGGCTCCTCCGGCCTGCTCGCCATCGGCAAGAACCTGCAGGCGGTGGCCGAGCTGCAGGCGCGGCTGGTCGCAGCGCAGCAGGCGCGCGAGCAGGACTACTGGAAGCTGCGCGAGATCGAGACCCGCTCACGCCTGCTCTTCGACGCCTCGAGCGAGGCGGTGCTGGTCGTGCGCTCCGACACCTTCCAGGTGGTCGAGGCCAATCCGGCGGCGATCCGCGCGCTCGGCATCACGCCGGGCTGGGACGTGATGCGCGAGATCGCGCCGCGCGACCGGCAGCCCTTCGGCCTGATGCTGGCGCGCGCGCGCGAGCAGGGCCGCGCGCCGGGCATTCTCGTGCATCTCGGCGCCTCGGAGGCGAGCTGGACCGCCCGCGCCTCCCTCATGGCGAGCGAGCCCGGGCCGGTGCTGCTGCTGCAGCTCGCCCCCGCGGCCGAGATCGAGCCCACCGCCTCCGAGCGCAGCCGCGCCGCCGCCGCCGTGCCCCCCCCGGTCGAGAGCCTGATCGACCGCCTGCCCGATGCCTTCGTCGTGGTCGATGCCCGCGGCGTGGTGCGGCGGGCGAACCAGTCTTTCCTCGACCTGGTGCGCGCCGCCTCCGACGCCGCGGTGCTCGGCGAGCGCCTCGGCCGCTGGCTGTCGCGGCCCGGCGCCGACAGCGGCGTGCTGCTCGAGACCCTGCACCGGCACCGCAGCGTGCGGATGTTCCAGACCAGCATCGGCGACGAGGTCGGCGGCGAGACCGAGGCCGAGATCTCGGCCGTCGCCACCGGCGATGGCGACCAGCGCCTGGTCGGCCTGCTGATCCGCGACGTCAGCCGCCGCCTGCCGCTCTCGGGCGAGGCGCGGGAGACGCTGCTCGAGGGCGCGGTCAAGCAGCTGGCCGAGCAGGTCGGGCGCACGCCCCTGGTGACGCTAGTGCGCGACACGACCGCGGTGCTGGAACGGCACTGCCTGCACGCGGCGCTGGCCATGGCGGGCGGCAACCGCACGGTCGCGGCGGAGCTGCTCGGGCTGAGCCGCCAGAGCCTCTATGCCAAGCTCGACCGCTACGGGATGGAGCAGCCGGCAGACGCGGCGGGCACGGCGGAGGAGGCCGGGTGAGCAAGATCGTGCCGCCGCAGCCCGGGACCGTCGGCCCGCCCGCCTTCGGCGAGGCCGATCTTTCGAACTGCGAACGGGAGCAGATCCACCTCGCGGCCTCCATCCAGCCGCATGGCGCGCTGCTGGTGCTGCGCGAGCCCGAGCTGACCGTGGTGCAGGCGAGCGCCAATGCCGCCGCCTTCCTCGGCCTGCCGCCGGGGCGCCTCGACGGGCGGGCGCTGGCCGAGGTGGCGGGCGACCTGGCCGAGCGGATCGGGCCGCTTCTGGTCGACCCCCTCACCGCGATCGCCACCGTCGTGCGCTGCACCGCCGGCGCGCCCGCGGTGCCGCACGACGCCATGGTGCACCGCCCGGCCTGCGGCGCCGGCCTCGTCGTCGAGCTCGAGCGCGCGGGGCCGCCCCGCAACCTCTCCCGCCATGTCGAGCGGGCGCTGCAGGCCATCCTCGCCGCCTGGACCATGCGCGGCCTCTGCGAGGAGGCGGCGCGGATCTTCCGCGACGTGACCGGCTACGACCGCGTCATGGTCTACCGCTTCGACGACGACGGCCATGGCGAGGTGGTGGCCGAGGAGCGGGTCGCGCATCTCGAGCCCTATCTCGGCAACCGCTACCCCGCCTCGGACATCCCGCAGATCGCGCGCCGCCTGTATGAGCACAACCGGGTGCGCGTGCTGGTCGATGTCGGCTACGCGCCGGTGCCGATCGAGCCCAGGCTGGCGCCCGACACCGGCGCCGAGCTCGACATGTCGCTCTGCGTGCTGCGCTCGATCTCGCCGCTGCACATCCAGTACCTGCACAACATGGGCGTGGGCGCGACGCTGGTCGCCTCCATCCTGGTGGGCGGCCGGCTCTGGGGCCTCGTCTCCTGCCACCACTACGCCCCGCGCTTCGCCCATTTCGAGATGCGCGCCGTGTGCGAGCTGCTGGCCGAGGCGCTGGGCACGCGCATCGCCGCGCTCGAGAGCTTCGCCCAGGCCCAGGCCGAGCTCGCCGTCCGCCGCCTCGAGCAGCGCATGATCGAGGCGATCTCGCGCGAGGGCGACTGGCGCGGCGCGCTCTTCGACCATCCGGAGGCGCTGCTGCAGCCGCTCGGCGCCAGCGGGGCGGCGCTGCTCTTCGAGGGCCAGTTCCGCACCGCCAGCGAGGTGCCGGCCACCCCCGCGCTGCGCGATCTTGGCGAATGGCTGGACGGGCGGCGCCAGGCGGGGCGGGTTTTCGCCACCGCCATCCTCGGCCAGCAGGATCCGCGCTTCGCCCCCCTCGTCCCGGTGGCGAGCGGCCTGGTGGCGGCGCCGATCTCGAGCTCGCCCGGCGAATACCTGATCTGGTTCCGCCCCGAGCAGGTGCGCACCGTCACCTGGGCCGGCGACCCGACGAAGCCCGTGCTGGCCGGCGACGATCCCTCGCAGCTCTCGCCCCGCCGCTCCTTCGCGCAATGGCACCAGGTGGTGGAGGGCACGGCCGAGCCCTGGACGCCGCGCGACCTGACCGCGGCGCGGCTGATCGGCGAGACGGTGGCCGACGTGGTGCTGCAGTTCCGCTCGGTGCGGCTGCTGATCGCGCAGGACCAGCTGCTGCAGGTGCGCCACCAGGTCGGGCTCTCGGACCAGCCCGTGGTGATCGCCGACGAGCTCGGCCTCGTGCAGATGACCAACGAGGCCTTCAACCAGCTTCTGCCGGAGGCGCTGCGGGCGCGGCCCGCCCGCACGCTGGACGAGCTGCTGCCCGCCTTCGTCGACGCCGCCGAGGTCTCGGCGCGGATGCGCGAGGTGATCAACGGGCGCCGCAGCTGGCGCGGCGAGGTGCGGCTGCGCGACGCCGAG
>CAYNYQ010000124.1:0-12841 GCA_964401305.1 uncultured Acetobacteraceae bacterium
CGCATGCGCCGCAGAAATTCCTCGAGGCCATCCTGCTCGAGCTGCGCCGCCATGGCGTGCTGGTCAGCACGCGGGGCAAGCTCGGCGGCTATGTGCTGGGCCGCCCGGCGGCGGAGCTGCGCGTCGGCGACGTGATCCGCATGGTGGACGGGCCGCTGGCGCCCATCCCCTGCGCCAGCCTGACCGCCTATCGCCCCTGCGCCGACTGCCCGGACCCCAAGACCTGCTCGATCCGCCTGATCATGCGCCAGGTGCGCGACGCGACGGCGGGGATCCTCGACAACACCAGCATCGCCGACATCGCCGGCAACCCCGAGGCGCTGACGAAGCTCGCCGAGGCGGCGGCCTGAAGGGCCGGAGCGGCCCTCCTTCAGGGCAGGGGCGGGCCGCGTCAGCAGCCGCCGGGGATGAGGGTCAGCTCCTCCATCCGCCCATCCACGACGAAGTCGCCGAAATCCATCTTCAGCTCGTCGGCGACGCCATTCTCCCAGTAGCGCAGCCCGACCTCGTAGTCGGGCGCGCTGGCGCCGCCGCCGCTGGTGTCGTTGCGGTCGAAGAAGGCGACGCGCATGCGCGCGCTGCCGAGCGGCGCGAGGGCAGGGAAGCGCGCATTGGCCTGCGGCCCCGACCAGCCGGCGATGACGGTCGTGGAATCCTGCGCGCCATCGGTGCTGGTGCCATCCAGCAGCGGCGCGACCAGCAGGCGCTGGCCGCCCCGCGCCGCCTCCAGCGCGCGGATCGTGTGCAGCATCGGCAGCAGCGTGCCGGGGGGCAGGCTGTCCTCCTTCGCCTCGGGCTCGGTGTAGCGGACCGTCCCGCCCTCGGGCGTCAGGTCCGCCTCGCCGGCGATGCGCTGGGAGACGGCGCCCTGCGTGGTCTGGGTGAGGGAGAAGCGTATCCGCTTGCCGTCCTTCGTCTCGAAGGTCGAGTAGTCGGAGCCGGTCTCGATGTCCTGCCCGTCGCGATCGGTCAGCACGAGGGAGAAGCGCTGCCGCGTCGCCCAGCCGTCGCAGGCGTCGATCACCTCGTAGACCATGATGCCTCGCGCGCGGGCGATGTCGGAGTTGTCGCGCACCCGGTCGAGCGTGAGGTTGTAGGCGGCCCGGTGCGCCGCCATGGCGTCGGCGCCCGGCTGGTTCGCGGCCTGCGCCGAGGCGTCGAGCGAGAGGCCGGCGAGAAGCGCCAGGCCAGAGAGCAGGCCGGCGTGGAGGCCGGCCGGGAGATGGGGACGCGCGGCCATCGGCCAGGACACTCCGAGAGGTCCGCCCAACATAGGGAGGCGGCGGGACGGGCGCGAGGCCCGCCCCCGGTTTCAACCGGGCTTCGCCGCCTTGGCCGGCGGCAGGTCGACCCGGATCGAGAGTTCCTTCAGCCGCGGCGGCTCGACGGCGGAGGGCGAACCCATCATCAGCTCCTCCCCCTGCTGGTTCATGGGGAAGAGGTTCACCTCGCGCAGATTGGGCTCCTCGGCCAGCAGCATGACGATGCGGTCGATGCCCGCCGCCATGCCGCCGTGCGGCGGGGCGCCGTAGCGGAAGGCGTTCAGCATGCCGCCGAACCGCTCCTCGACCGCCTGCGGCGGGTAGCCGGCGATGCCGAAGGCCTTGACCATGATCTCGGCCCGGTGGTTGCGAATCGCGCCCGAGGCCATCTCGTAGCCGTTGCAGACCACGTCGTACTGGTAGGCGGGGATGGTCAGCGGATCCTGGGTTTCCAGCGCCGCCATCTCGCCCTGCGGCATGGAGAAGGGGTTGTGGCTGAAGTCGACCTGGCCCGTCTCCTCGTTCAGCTCGTAGAAGGGAAAGTCGGTGATCCAGCAGAAGCGGAAGCCGGACTTCTCCGTCACGCCGAGATCATTGCCGAGCTTGAGGCGCGCCTGGCCGGCGAGCTTCGCGGCCTCGTCCGGCTTGCCGGCGGCGAAGAACACGGCGTCGCCGGGGCCGATGCCGCAGGCGGTGCGGATCGCCTCGGCGCGCTCGGCCTCGAGGTTGCGGGCGATCGGTCCTTTCGGTCCCTCGGCGTCGAAGGTGATGTAGCCGAGGCCGCCGGCGCCCTGCTCGCGCGCCCACTCGTTCATCTTGTCGAAGAAGCTGCGCGGGTTGCCGCCGGCGCCGGGCGCCGGGATCGCGCGCACCACGCCGCCGCCGGCGGCGATCTTCGCGAAGAGGCCGAAGCCCGATCCGGCGAACTGCGCGGTGACATCGCGGATCTCGATCGGGTTGCGCAGGTCGGGCTTGTCCGTGCCGTACTTCAGCATCGCCTCGGCATAGGGGATGCGGATCCAGGGGCCGGCATCGACCGCGCGGCCCTCGGCGAAGCGCTCGAAGGTGCCGCGCAGCACCGGCTCCATGGTCGTGAACACGTCCTCCTGCGTGACGAAGCTCATCTCGACGTCGAGCTGGTAGAACATCAGCGTGCGGTCGGCCCGTCCCGCCTCGTCGCGGAAGCAGGGGGCGATCTGGAAGTAGCGGTCGAAGCCCGCCACCATCGTCAGCTGCTTGTACTGCTGCGGCGCCTGCGGCAGGGCGTAGAACTTGCCGGGATGCAGCCGCGCCGGCACCAGGAAGTCGCGCGCGCCCTCGGGGCTGCTCACGGTCAGGATCGGCGTCTGGAACTCGTTGAAGCCGGCGGCGATCATCCGCTCGCGGATGTCCTGGATGACTTGCGCGCGCAGGATCATGTTGCGCTGCAGCCGCTCGCGCCGCAAGTCGAGGAAGCGGTAGCGCAGCCGCATCTCCTCCGGATAGTCCTGCTCGCCGGCGATCTGGAAGGGCAGCACCTCGGCCGCGGATTGCACGGCGAAGTCGCGGACGCGCAGCTCCACCTCGCCGGTGGGCAGCTTCTCGTTCACCGTGCCGGCCTCGCGCAGCACCACCTCGCCGGTCACGGTGATCACGCTTTCCGGGCGCACCGCCTCGGCCGCGTCGAACACCGGAGCGCCCTGCGCCACCACGCATTGCGTCAGCCCGTAATGGTCGCGCAGGTCGATGAAGAGCAGCCCGCCATGGTCGCGCTTGCGGTGCACCCAGCCCGAGAGGCGCGCGGTGCTGCCGGCATCGGAGGCGCGGAGCTGGCCGCAGGTATGGGTGCGGTAGGCGTGCATGACGGCTGGGAACCCTCGGAGCTCTGCGGCGGGTAAGAGAGGGGCCGGGGGCCTGCCGTCAACCCTGGCCGCCCCCCCGCCGCCGCCCGCCCGGGGAATCAGCCCGCGCTCGCCTCATCCAACGCCGCCACCGTCGCCGCATCGAGGCGCAGCGCCGCCGCCTTCGCCAGCTCGGCGAACTGCTCCGGCCCCGTGGCGCTGGCGATCGGCGCTGTGATGCCGGGCTTGGCCAGCTGCCAGGCCAGCGCCACCTGCGCCGGCGTCGCGCCGTGCCGCGCGGCGGCGGCATCCAGCGCCGCCAGCACGCGCATGCCCCGGGCATCGAGGTACTTCGCCATGCCCCGCGCGCCGCGCGGGCTCTTCGAGAGGTCGGCCTCCGAGCGGTACTTGCCGGTCAGGAAGCCCGCGGCGAGCGAATAGTAGGGGATGATCCCGACCCCGTGCCCGACGCAGAGCGGCACCAGGTCGGCCTCGATGCCGCGCTCCATCAGGTTGTAGTGCGGCTGCAGGCTCTCGTAGCGCGGCAGGCCGTGCTTCGCGCTGGCCTCCAGCGCCGCCTTCAGCCGCGGCGCGCTGTAGTTGGAGGCGCCGATGGCGCGCACCTTCCCCGCCTCGATCAGCCGCTGGAAGGCGCCGAGCGTGTCCTCGAGCGGCACGGTCTCGTCGTCGCGGTGCGCCTGGTAGAGGTCGATCCGCTCGATCCCCATGCGGCGGAGCGAATCCTCGGCCGACTTGGCGATCCAGGCCGGCGCGAGGCCCTTGCCCTGGCCCGGCATCTCCATGCCGCACTTGGTCAGGATCAGCACCTTGTCGCGCGCGCCGGGCCGGGCCTTCAGCCAGGCGCCGATCACGCTCTCGGACTCGCCGCCCTTATGCCCGGGCACCCAGTAGGAATAGACGTCGGCCGTGTCGATCGCGACCAGGCCGCTCTCGACGCAGGCGTCGAGCAGGCGGAAGGACATCGCCTGGTCGGCGGTCCAGCCGAAGACATTGCCGCCGAAGATCACGGGCGGGACCTTGATCCCGGACCGGCCGAGCGCACGCTGTTCCATCTGCCCAATCTCCCTTGCCGGGGCGCGAACCCGCCCCATCCCGACCCGTCCCGCGCCGTCTGCGGGCCCTTTCCCGCCTCGGCTGGCCGCAACCCGAAGCATCCCGCGATATCCCGCCATGCCCGGTGGCACCGGCCGGCACAGCTTGCCCCGGGGCGCTCCGCCCCGCCAGGGCACGCCCGGGCGCGGCGTGTACGTGTGGCGACTCGCCACCCGGTGTTCCCGCCCGGCCGCACCCGGGCTAGAAGGGCCAGACATGAGCCGCCGTTCCCCCGCCCCGGGGGTCCCCTCCGAGGCCGCCTCCCGCCCCGCCGCCCAGGCGGCACCCGCCCTGATCGCCACGACCGAGGCCCTGGCCGCGCTCTGCGACCGTCTGGCGCGGGAGCGCGTCGTCACGGTCGACACGGAGTTCATGCGCGAGCGCACCTACTGGCCCGAGCTCTGCGTCGTGCAGCTCGCCGGCGAGGCGGAGGTGGCGGTGGTCGATGCGCTGGCGCCGGGGATCGACCTCGCCCCGCTCGGCGCGCTGCTGGCCGACCCGGGCGTGCTGAAGGTCTTCCACGCCGCCCGCCAGGACGTGGAGATCTTCCTGCTGAAGTTCGGCGCCGTGCCAAGCCCGATCTACGACACCCAGATCGCCGCCATGGTCGCGGGCTTCGGCGACCAGGTGAGCTACGACGCGCTCTGCCGGGCGCTGGCGGGGGTAGGGATCGACAAGGCGCACCGCTTCTCGGACTGGTCCGCCCGCCCGCTCTCCGGCAGCCAGATCGCCTATGCCGCGGCCGACGTGACGCATCTGCGCCGCATCTACGCCGCGCTGACCGAGCGGCTCGAGCGCGAGGGCCGCACCGCCTGGGTGGCCGAGGAGATGGCCGCGCTCGCCGACCCCGCGACCTACCGCACCGACCCCGAGACGGTCTGGGAGCGCATGAAGCCGCGCACCCACAACCGCCGCTTCCTCGGCCTGCTGAAGGCGGTCGCGGCCTGGCGCGAGCGCGAGGCGCAGCGCGTGAACATCCCCCGCCAGCGCCTGGTAAAGGACGAGACGCTGCTGGAGATCGCCGCGACGGCGCCCGAGACGGCCGCCGACCTCGCCCGCGCCCGCGGCATCTCCGAGGGCTTCGCCCGCGGCAAGAGCGGCACCGGGCTGCTCGCCGCCATCGAGGCCGCCAAGGCGCTGCCCGAGGAGGCGCTGCCCGAGGCGCCGAAGGAGCACCGGCGCGGCCCGCCCCCCTCCCCCGCCCTGGTCGCGCTGCTGAAGGTGCTGCTCGCCGCCAAGAGCGAGGAGCACCATGTCGCGCCGAAGCTGCTGGCGAGTTCCGACGATCTCGAGCAGCTCGCCGCCGAGCCGACGGCCGACCTGCCGCTGCTGCAGGGCTGGCGCCGCGCCGTCTTCGGCGACGCGGCCCTGGCGCTCAAGGCCGGCCGCCTCGCCCTCGGCGTGGACGGCAAGCGGGTGGTGCTGATCCCGACGGGCTGACCCGCCCGCGATCTGCCCTACCGCGGCGGGCCGGCCGCCTGGGCCGGCGCCCCGAAGACGCGGAGCGCCAGCCCGTCGAAGAACTCGAAGACCCGGGCCACGCTGTAGCCCGCCAGCAGCGAGATCGCCGCCGGGGTCAGCGAGGCGATCGCCTCCTCCCCCTCCGGCGTGATGGCGCCGCCGATCTGGCTGGCGAAGAGGCCGATCACCGCGCCGAACAGCACGCCGAGCACGAGCGAACGCCAGATCACCCCGCCATCGCTGAAGTCGAGCGTCGACGTGTCGGCCCGCCGGGCGATGTGGCGCAGCGCCGCCGCCAGCGCCCCGAGCGCGGCGTAGAGGCAGGGCAGCAGGTATTCCGCGATCGCCTGCAGCACCACGTTCGCCGTCGCCACCTCCAGCCGCAGCGATTGCGCCAGCGCGAGGGCGCGCAGGCTCGGCCCCGCCTCCCCCGCGCCCCGGGCGGCATCCGCCGCCCCCGCGGGCAGCCCGCCGGAGGCATCGGCCAGGTGCACCGTCCCCGGCGCCGACGCCGGCCCCTCGAGGTCGTCGCGCGTGCCGGGCAGCACCACCACGCCGTGCCAGTCCTTCAGCCGGACGAACAGCCGCGTCACGGTGCTGTTGTAGCCGACGTAGCGGTCGCAGAGCTTCTGCTGGCTGGTCGAGGCGAAGGCGTCGTGCTCGCCCTGCTTGGCCTTCCACTGCACGAACTCGCAGTAGCGGCGTACCGGGAAGGGCGATTGCTGCCGCGGCGGATCCTCGCCGCGGCCGAGCACGGCGGCGAAGATCCCGGCATCGGCCTGCTGCGCCGCCTCCATCTCCGCCGAGAGCTGGTTGAAGAAGGCGTCGTTGGCGCGCACCTCCTGCAGCAGGCCGCGGCCGACCAGGGCGTAGATCGAGACGACCACGGTCAGCGAGACCACCACCAGCACCAGCAGGTTCGCCAGCGCCACCTGCGTCGCCAGCGAGCGCCCGAAGCTCCGCGTGCGCGAGGAGGTGCCCGCCGGCAGCGGCGTGCCGCGGCGCAGGCGCTGCCAGACCCGGCGGATCGCCGTGCCGATCCGGCTCAGCCCGCCGGTGCGGTTGTACTCCTCGGTGATGCGGATGCTGTCGACCGTCGCCGGCGAGGCGAGGCTCGAGAGGAAGTCCCGCGCGCCGATCAGGAAGGCCATGTCGGCCGGGTCGGGTGCGGGGCCGCCGCGGGCGGCGCGCGGCGCGCAGGCCAGGGCGACCAGGCGCTCGAGGAAGGCCCCCTTGCCCGGGGTCGCCGCGGGCGGCACGGCAATGCGGGCCGGCGGCGTGCCGGCGAGCGATTTGCGCGTATCCTCGAAGCACCAGTCGAGGCGGCTGTCGGGCAGCCGGGTCACGTGCCGCAGCAGGACCTGGCAGTCCTCGATGAGCTTGTCGGCTTCCTCGTAGGCCATGGCGGCCCCCATGCGCTCTTGCAGGGGACCCTCGCATGGTCCGGCGGCGGACGCACCGCCCATTCGGGCGAGGCGGCCCGAGGAGGGGGGCCGCCCGGTGGCAGGCGCTCAGGCGGCCCCGTCCACCACCACCTCGGGCTCGAGGCCGAGGGTCGCCGCCAGCGCTTCGATGCGGCGCAGCACGCTCTCGCCGGCGAAGACGCCGCTGCCCTCGGTCAGGCCCAGCACCAGGCGCCCGCCCCGGCGCGACAGCCGCGTGCCCGCCAGCAGCGCCGGGGTGCCGCCGCAGAGCGTGTAGGCGAGCCGCTGCGCCGCCCCCAGCGCCTCGGCCCGGCGGATGGTCGGCACGTCCAGCAGCACCCGCGTCGGCGCCAGGAAGGGCGCGTCCGGCTCGGCCTCGTAGCGCAGCGCCACGCCGAGGGCGAGGAAGGCGCGGGCATGGTGGTCGAGGCCCACGCCATGCTGGCGCAGCACCCGCAGGAAGGCCTGCTCGGCGCGATACTCCGGGTGGTCCAGGCTGCCGATGTCGGAGACCCAGCAGGCCGCCTCGCGCAGCGCCCGGAAGCGGCCGTCCTCCTCGGGGAAGAGCGGGTCGGTCCAGGACAGCAGCGCGCCGGGCAGGGCGGGGTCGCGGCCCCAGCGGAAACCGAGTTCCATGGCCGCGGCCAGCAGCGGGTCCATGCCGCGCTCCACAGGGTCGAGCAGCCGGGCGTACCAGCCCTCGCGCAGCCCGTTGGCCGAGAACACCACGCGCCCCGCCCCGGTGGCGCGCAGCAGCCGGCGCAGCACCACCGCGGCGAAGGGCAGGTCGGCCAGGCGCTTCTGCGGCGCCCCCGGCATGCGCTCCAGCACGCGGCGGGAGGCGGCCATGACCACGCCGGCGAGGTCGCGCGCCTCCTCGCGCCGCAGCACGTAGTGGTGCACGATTGCCAGCGGATAGTTGGTCTGGGCGATGTGCATGCGGGCCAGGGCGCGGAAGGCGCCGCCCACCAGGTAGAGGTCGCGCCCCTCCCCGCTGGAGAGCCATTTCTGCCCCGAGAGCTCCTCCTCGGCGATCGCCCGCGCGCGGACGACGTCGCCCCCGGCGCGGTCGGAAAGGCGGATGGCGCCGAGCGGTAGCGAGGCGGCGCGGGCGACGCGCCCCGCCTCCAGCCGCACCAGCTCGAGCGAGCCGCCGCCGAGGTCGCCGAGCACGCCATCGGCCCCGGGAAAGCCCAGCAGCATGCCGGCGGCGGAGAGCTCGGCCTCCTCCTGCCCGCCCAGGATGCGCACCGGCACGCCCGGCATGCGCGCGCGCAGCGCCTCGACGAAGGCCGCGCCATTGGCGGCGTCGCGCACCGCGGCGGTCGCCAGCACCTCGATCGGGTCGGCCCCCATGGCGCGCGCCACGGCGTGGTAGCGGCCGAGCACGGTCAGGGCCGCGCCGATGCTCTCCTCGTTCAGCCCGCCGGTCTGCTGCAGCCCGCGGCCGAGGCCCAGCACGGCCTTCTCATTGAAAATGGCCTGCGGGTTGCGGCCGCGCCCCTCGAAGATGACGAGGCGGACCGAATTGGAGCCGAGATCCACCACGCCGGCGCGCGGCAGCCGGTGCGACCCTGGCGCGCCGCCCGCGGGCCCGCCCTGCCAGCCGAGATCGTTCAAGGCATCCGATCCGTTCCAGGGCCCCGCGCCAGGGGCCGGTGTTCAGTCCTGCGCCACGCGGTCCGGGCGGGCGCGCTTCGGCAGGGCGGCCGCGGCCTGGCGATTGAGCGCGCTGCCGCGACCGGAGAGCGAGGGGTTGGTCATGAAATACTCGTGCGCCGAGACCGGCTTCGGCCCGGCGGGCAGGCGCCGCCAGGCCCCGTCCGCGCCGAGTTCCCAGCTCTGCGCCGTGTCCTTCAGGTTGGTTACCATGATCTGGTCGAGGATCTGCGCGTGCACCGTCGGGTTGTGCACCGGCACGAAGGTCTCGACGCGCCAGTCCATGTTGCGCGCCATCCAGTCGGCCGAGGAGATGTAGACCCGCGCCCGGCGCGAGGGCAGGCGGTGGCCGTTGCCGAAGACCAGGATGCGCGAGTGCTCGAGGAAGCGGCCGACGATCGACTTCACCCGGATGTTGTCGGAAAGGCCGGGGACGCCAGGGCGCAGGCAGCAGATGCCGCGCACCACGCATTCCACCTTCACCCCGGCCTGGCTGGCCCGGTAGAGCGCGTCGATCAGCGCCTCGTCCACCAGGGAGTTCATCTTGATCCAGATGGTGGCGGGCTTGCCCTCGCGCGCGAAGGCGATCTCCTGGTCGATCAGGCCGAGGATGGTCGGGCGCGTGGTCAGCGGGCTGAAGGCCAGGCAGTCCATCGATTCCGGCCGGGCATAGCCGGTCATGTAGTTGAACAGCTTGGCGGCGTCGCGCGTCAGCGCCGGGTCGGCGGTGAAGAAGGAGAGGTCGGTGTAGATGCGCGCGGTGATCGGGTGGTAGTTGCCCGTGCCGAAATGCGCGTAGGAGCGCATCGCCGCGCCCTCGCGCCGCACCACGAGGCTCACCTTGGCGTGGGTCTTGAGGTCGACGAAGCCGAAGACGACCTGCACGCCCGCCGCTTCCAGCTCGCGCGCCAGGGCGATGTTGCGCTCCTCGTCGAAGCGGGCCTTCAGCTCGACCATGGCGGTGACGGACTTGCCCTGCTCGGCCGCCTCGATCAGGGCGCGGGCGATCGGGCTGTCGCGGCTGGTGCGGTAGAGGGTCTGCTTGATCGCCACCACGTTCGGGTCGCGCGCCGCCTGGCGCAGGAACTGCACCACCACGTCGAAGCTCTCATAGGGGTGGTGGACGACGATGTCCTTGGCGCGGATCGCGGCGAAGCAGTCGCCGCCGAAGTCGAGGATGCGCTCGGGGAAGCGCGGCGTGTAGGGCGTGAAGAGCAGGTCCGGCCGGTCGTCGACGATCAGCTGCCTGAGGTCGGCGACGCCGAGCAGCCCGTCGACGATGAAGACCCCGGCGCGGTCGGCATCGAGCTCCTCGGCAACGAAGTCGACCATGTCGGCATCCGTCTCGGCGCTGACCGAGAGCCGGATGGCGCGGCCGCGGCGGCGGCGCTTCAGCGCGCTCTCGTAGGAGCGCACGAGGTCCTCGGCCTCCTCCTCGAACTCCACGTCGGTGTCGCGGATGATCCGGAACAGGCCCTGGTCGGCCGGGACGAAGCCCGGGAAGAGCTGGCCGAGGAAGAGGGTGATCAGGTCCTCGAGCAGCACGAAGCGGATGGTGCGGTCGGCGGCGTCGAGCGCGGGCAGGCGGATGAAGCGGTCGACCTGCGGCGGCAGCGGCAGCAGCGCGCGCATGGTGCCGCCATCCTCCTCGCGCACCAGCTTCAGCACCATGCAGAGGGCGAGGTTGGCGATGAAGGGGAAAGGATGCGCCGGGTCGACGGCCAGCGGCGTCATCACCGGGAAGAGCCGCTCGGCGAAGTATTCCGCCGCCCAGGCGCGGTCGGCCGTTGTCAGCTCGTCCACCGTGCAGACGACGAGGCCGGCATCGCGCAGCAGGCCGCGCAGCACGCGCCATTCCTGCTGCTGCGCGTCGATCAGCGCCTGGGCGCGGAGCTGGATGTCGGAGAGCTGCTGGGTCGGCGTGCGGCCGTCGGGAGAGGTCTTGGTCAGCCCGGCGCGCTCCTGCCCGATCAGCCCGGCGACGCGCACCGAGTAGAACTCGTCGAGGTTGGAGGCGGAGATCGCCACGAAGCGCAGCCGCTCGAGCAGCGGGTGGCGCGGGTTCGCCGCCTCCTCGAGCACGCGCATGTTGAAGTCGAGCCAGGAGAGCTCGCGGTTGATGAAACGCTCCGGCGACGCCGCCATGGCCGCCGGCGGCGGGGCCGCCGTGTCCGCGGGCGTCAGGGTCTCGGCGAGGGACATCGGCGGGCTCTCCTGTCCGGATCCTATAGCAGTCAGTCCGAGGCGGGGGAGGACCGCTCCACGGACGCAATCGAATCGTCATCGACGCAGGCCGCACCCGCCTCCGCCGCGAGGCCGGCCAGCGCCGCGCGCGCCAGCCGCCGGGTCAGCCGCCCGCCTTCGGCCATCGCCGCCCGGTCGAGCCGCGCCGCCGCCTCGGCGATCGCCGCCCCGTCGCGCGGCAGCCAGGTCAGCAGCCAGGCGCGGAAGCCGGGCTCGACCCGGAGCTGCCGCTCGGCGAAATGCTTGGCCAGCAGCGCCGCCAGCAGCGCATCCCCGGCACGGCGCACCTGCACCGCGGCGGTGCCCCGCAGGCGGGAGCGCAGGTCGGGCAGCGCCACGGGCCAGCGCGCCGGCGGCGCCTGGCCGGCCAGCAGCAGCGGCAGGCCGCGCTCGGCGGCGAGGTTGATCAGGTGGAACAGCGCGGTCTCCTCGGCCGCGCGGTCGGCATCGTCCAGCACCAGGCCGCGCGCTTCGGCGGGCGGCGCCGGCAGGCCGCGCAGCGCCGGCCCGCCGTCCGGCAGCAGCAGCCAGCCATGCCGCGCCGCGGCCCAGCGCAGCAGGTGCGTCTTGCCCGTCTTCGCCTCGCCCCAGAGCGCGAGCCGGCCGAGCGGCCAGTCCGCGGGGCGGCGCAGCCAGGCCAGCGCCTCGGCATTGGAGGCATCCTTCAGCAGCTCGGCCGGGTCGTAGGTGGGCTCGGGCGGCGGCAGCGGCAGCGGCAGCTGCGCCGCGCCGCCCGCCGCGGGCGTGCGCGTCATCCGGTGCGCGGCGGGTCGAGGTAGAGCGGGCTCTCGAGATAGCGCCGGAGCCAGTAGCGCGCGACCACGCCGATGGCCGCCGCGATCGGCACCGCCAGCAGCACGCCGAGGAAGCCGAAGACCACGCCGCCGGCGAAGAGCGCGAAGATCACCCAGACCGCGTGCAGCTCCACCCGGTCGCCGAGCAGGCGGGGGTAGATGATGTAGCCCTCGACCAGCTGGCCGGCGATGAAGATCGCCAGCACGGTCACCACCGCCCCCCAGGTGCCGAACTGCGCCAGCGCCAGCAGCAGCGCCGTCAGCATGCCGGTGAGCGAGCCGACATAGGGGATGAAGGAGAGGATGCCCGCCATCAGCCCGACCGTCAGCCCGAGCTCGAGCCCGACGGCCGAGAGCGCGGCGGCGTAGTAGACGGCGAGGATGGCGCAGCAGATCAGCTGCCCGCGCAGCCAGGCCGAGAGCACGCGGTCCATGTCGCGCGCCAGCTGCCGCAGCGTCGCCGCCGAGCGCCGCGGCAGCCAGGCATCGACCCGCGCCAGCATGCCCGGCCAGTCGCGCAGCAGGTAGAAGGCGACGACCGGCGTCACCGTCACCAGCGTGAAGACATGGAACAGCGCGACGCCGCCGCCGAGGAGCCGCGCCAGCGCCGTGCCGATGAAGGAGACGACCGCCCCCGCCTGCCCGACCGCGAGGTCCTGCAGCCGGCTGTCCAGTACGTCCGGCCCGAGATGCTCGCCGAGCGCGGTCAGCGTCTCCCTGACCGTCTGGCCGATGCGCAGCACGTAGCCCGGCAGCCGCTGCAGCAGCACCGAGACCTGCGCGACCAGCAGCGGGTAGAGCAGGAAGACGCAGAGGAAGGCCGCGAGCGCCAGCATCAGCACCATCAGCACCGCGGCGAAGCCCCGCCGGACGCCGAGCCGCTGCAGCTGCGCGGTGGGCGGGTCGAGGAAATAGGCGATGCAGGCGGCCAGCACGAAGGGGGTGAGGATCGGCGAGAACAGCCAGATCGCCAGCAGCAGGGCCGCCAGCACGCCGATGGCGAGGCCGAGGCGCTGGCCGCGCGTCGCCACCCGCGCCGCGCCGGCGGGCGGCAGGCGGCCGCG
>CAYNYQ010000125.1:0-12785 GCA_964401305.1 uncultured Acetobacteraceae bacterium
GCTCGGCGGTCGCGGCCTCGGCGCGCAGCGCGGCCAGGCGGCGCTCCTCGGTCGCCGCCTCGCCGCGCATGCCGGCGAGGCGCCGCTCGGACTGGCCGATCTCCTCGCGCAGCGCGGCGAGGCGGGCGCCGGTCTGCTCGGCCTCGCCACGCAGGCCGGCGAGGCGGCGCTCCTCCGCGGTTGCCGTGCGGCCGAGCTCGCCGAGGCGTGCCTCCTGCTGGCCGGTCTGGGCGCGCAGGGCGGCCAGGCGCTGCTCGGCCTGCGTCAGCTCGGCGCGCAGCGCGACGAGGCGCTGGTCCTGCGCGGCGAAGGCGTCGCGGCGCGCCTCGGTGTCGCGGCCGAGCGTGACGAGGCGCTGCTCCTCCTCGGCGATGCGGGCGCGCAGCGCCTCGGCCTCGGCGGCGGTGGTGCCGCGGCGGCGCTGCGCCGCGGCGAGGTCCCGGCGCGCGGCGGCAAGGCGCCGCTCGATGGCGGCAAGGTCGCCGGCGGCGCGGCGCTCGGCGGCGAGCGCCTCCTCCAGCGTGGCGACGCGCGCGGTCAGCGTGGCGCTGCGTGCATCGGCCTCGGTGCGGGCGGCTTCGGCGGTGGCGAGCCTTGCGCGGTCCTCGGCCGTCGGTCCGCAGCCGGCCATGGCCAGCAGCGCCGGCACGGCCAGCCACGCGACACCCTTCGCCGGCCCTGCCCGGCACACGCGAACGCCCATTCGATCGCCCCCCTCGGCAGTCGCCGGCGCCCGTGGGCCCGGCGGCGGATCGCTCCGCCATAGCCTTGCGCGGGCGGCGCCGCCGGTCACGTTACGGTTTGCTGCGCGGCGGGACCAATGCCCCGCCGCCGCCGGGCCCCGGCCGCCCTCAGGCGCCGGTGGCGCGCACCAGGCGACCCGGCTTCGCGCCGGTCTCCCGGCCCTTCTCGAAGATCGGCACGCCGGAGCAGATGGTGATGTCGTAGCCATCGACGGTCTGCACCAGGCGGCGGCCGCCGGCGGGCAGGTCGTAGATCATCTCCGGGTGGTGGACGCGCAGCCCCTCGAAGTCGATGACGTTCACGTCCGCCTTCTTGCCGGGCTGCAGCCGGCCGCGGTCGTGGAAGCCGAAGAAGTCGGCGGTGCCGCTGGTCTGCTGCTGGATCACGTATTCCAGCGGCAGGCGCGGGCCGCGCGTGCGGTCGCGCACCCAGTGCGTCAGCATGGTGCTGTTCAGCGAGGCGTCGCAGATCACGCCGCAATGCGCGCCGCCGTCGGAGAGGCCGAGCACGGTGTGCGGGTCGGTGATCATCTCGCGGATCACCTCGTGGTCGCCGTGGACGTAGTTGGTGACGGGGAAGTAGAGCATCCGCCCGCCATCGCCGCCGATGAAGTAGTCATAGGCGTATTCGGCGGGGGTGACGCCGGCCTTCTGCGCCATGGCGGCGATGCTGCGCTCCGGCGGCGGCTCGTAGTCGGGCGGGTCGCCGAGCACGTACATGCGGTCCCAGCGCGTGGCGATCTGCCGCGACAGGGGCGGCAGCACCTCGAGCAGCCGGGGCGAGGCCTCCTGCGCCAGGATGGCGCGGCGCACCTCGGGGTTGCGCAGCCGGGCCAGCATCTCCGCCGGCGGCAGCTTCGAGAGCTCCGCGAAGGCTTCGCGGAGCGCGAAGGGGTTGAGCGAAGTGGTCAGCCCGAGCGTCAGGCCCACCGGGCGCCCCGCCACCTGCGCCGCCAGCGGCAGGCCATCGGCGCGGGCGGCGCGCACGCCGTCCATCAGGCGCCGCCAACGCTCGGGGTCGTAGCTGCGGTCGGTCAGCAGGAACCACACGGGGCGGCCGCTGTCCCTGGCCACCTGGCGCAGCCAGCGGAACTCGGCGGCCTCGTCCTCGAAATCCGACAGCATGCCGAAGGCGCCATGGCCGGCGCGGCCCATCGCGCGGCCGATGGCGATCAGCTCCTCGTGCTCGGCATAGCGGCCGGGGACGAGGTCGCCGGCGACGGTCTTGTGCTGGTCGGTGCGGCTGGTGGTGAAGCCGAAGGCGCCGGCCTTCAGCGCCTCCTCGGTCAGCCGCGCCATCGCCTCGATGT
Organism: uncultured Acetobacteraceae bacterium; assembly: GCA_964401305.1. Taxonomy (GTDB): domain Bacteria; phylum Pseudomonadota; class Alphaproteobacteria; order Acetobacterales; family Acetobacteraceae; genus JAIEOP01. The sequence goes on from CAYNYQ010000125.1 coordinate 2,054, forward strand.
CCTCGGCGGTGGCGTTCTCGCGGGCGATGGCGCGCTCGCCCATGACGTAGACGCGCAAGGGGTGGTGCGCGACCTGCGCGGCGACGTCGATGGTGCGCGGCAGCCGGGCCAGCGCGTCGAGGTATTCGGGGAAGCTCTCCCAGTCCCACTTCAGCCCCTCGGCCAGGGCGATGCCGGGGATGTCCTCCACGCCCTCCATCAGGTCGATCAGCGCCTGGTGGTGCGCGGTGCGGACCGGGGCGAAGCCGACGCCGCAATTGCCGAACATGATCGTGGTGGCGCCATGCCAGGAGGAGGGCGCGAGCACCGGATCCCAGGTGGCCTGGCCGTCGTAGTGGGTGTGGACGTCGACCCAGCCGGGGGCGACCAGGCGGCCCTCGGCCTTCACCTCGCGCCGGCCGGGCCCGGCCTTGCCGCCGACCTGGGTGATGCGGTCGCCGTCGATGGCGACGTCGCCCTGGAAGGCGGGCGCGCCGGTGCCGTCCACGATGGTGCCGCCCCGGATGACGATGTCGTGCATCCCTCGCTCCTTCTCGGTGCTGCCCTGAGGCTTGGTCGTTCGTCTGTCTGAGACGGGCAAGCTTGGCGCTGCCGGGCGCGCGGGGCAACCGCCTTCTGCCGCCCGGCGCCCCCGCCCGGGCGGCCGCCGCGGCCGGCCCCGCCTTCGGGGGTGCCCTGGCGCCCGGGGCCGAAATGGGTGAAATGCCCCGCTGCCTCCCCCAATCCCGGGTGGAGGGACGCAGCCCGCGCCGCGGCGCCGCGGCCGGCCGGCGGCCGCGGGCCGGAGGCGGCGCTGGCATGGAAGATGCAGCACCCGGCGGTGCAGCCTGCTCCGGCGCGGCGCCGGCAGTTGCCGCCCCGCCCGCGGCCGGACCATCGCCGGGCCGAGCCAGGAACCCGCCATGAGCATCGCCCGCCTCCTGCCGTTCCGGCGCGGCGACCGCGCCCCGGACCCGGCGCGCGGCTTCGACCTGCTGCGCTGGTTCGCCGCGCTCGGCCTGGTCTGCGTGGTGCTCTCGGGCGTCGGGACGGCGACCTTCCTCACCCGCTTCCTGACCGAGCACATGCTGCGGCGCGACGCCGAGGTGGCCAAGGAGTTCATCAACAGCATCATCCGCGCCGAGCGCACCTGGTCCTACTTCTCCGACCCCGGCTCGGCCGCGTCGCGCGCGCCGATGGAGAGCTTCTTCAACCACGTCGCCCTGCTGCCGGGCGTGGTGCGCGCCAATGTCTTCGACGCCACGGGGCGGGTGATCTGGTCGAGCACGCCCGACATGATCGGCCGCCGCTACGACGACAACCACGAGCTGGCGACGGCGCTCAGCGGCAGGATCGACATCGAATCCGGCGTCGCGCCGAAGACCGAGCATGTCGGCCTCGCGGCCGAGGCCGGCGGGCACCGCTTCACCGAGACCTACATCCCGCTCTGGGACGAGGCGCGCCGCGGCGTCGTCGGCGTGGTCGAGATCTACCGCCTGCCGGACGCGCTGTTCCGCGCCATCGACGAGGGCGTGCGGCTGGTCTGGATCGCCGCCGGGCTCTCGGCCGCGCTGCTCTATGCCGCGCTGCTCTGGATCGTCGTGCAGGCGCGCTGCGCCATGGCGCGCCAGCAGGAGCGGCTGGTGGAGGCGGAGGCGCTGGCCGCCGTCGGCGCCGTCGCCTCGGCCGTGGCGCACGGCATCCGCAACCCGCTCGCCTCGATCCGCTCCTCGGCCGAGCTGGCGGCGGTGGAGACGCCGGAGGCGGCGCGCGAATGCGTCGCCGACATCCAGCGCGAGGCCGACCGGGTGGAGCGCTGGGTGCGCGGCCTGCTGCTGCAGGCCCGGGGCGAGGCGACCGCGCAGGGCGCGGTGGAGCTCGCCCCGCTGCTCGAGGCCGTGGCGCGGGACTTCGCCCCGGCGGCGCAGCGCCAGGGCGTGGCGCTCTGCGTCGAGACGCCCGACCTGCCCGCGGTGCGCGCCGAGGGCGGGGCGCTGGGCCAGGCCATCGACAATCTCGTCGCCAATGCGCTGGAGGCGATGCCGGAGGGCGGCACGCTGCGCCTGGCCGCGGCGGTCGCGCCGGGCGGCCGGGCGGTGGAGCTCAGCGTCGCCGACACCGGGCCCGGCCTGCCCCTGCCGGCGCGGCGCGGCGGCGTGCTGTTCTTCTCGACCAAGCCGCGCGGCACCGGGCTCGGCCTGGTGCTGACCCGCCGCATCATCGAGCAGCACGGCGGCACGCTGCGCTTCGCCGCCGGCCCCGACGGCACCGGCACCACGGCGGTGGTGCGGCTGCCGGTCGCGGCGCAGCCGGCGCCGCGGCAGCGCGCGGCATGAACCCGGCGGCCGGACGCCGCGCCAGGAGGGAGGCTGGGCCATGAGCCACGGCGTGTTGCTGGTCGAGGACGAGGCGACGCTGGCGCGCAACATCCAGCGCTACCTGCAGCGCGACGAGTTCGAGGTGCGCATCGCCGGCACGCTGAAGGAGGGGTGGAAGGAGTTCGAATCCTTCGGCCCGGACGTGGTGCTGCTCGACCTCGCGCTGCCGGACGGCAACGGGCTCGACCTGCTGGGGCGGATCCGCGCCAGCGACCGCCAGGCCAAGGTGATCATCCTGACCGGCCATGGCAGCGTGCAGACCGCGGTGGAGGCGATGAAGTCGGGCGCCTGGGACTATCTCGGCAAGCCGGTGGCGCTGGGCGAGCTCAAGCTGCTGCTCGACAAGGCGCTCGGCCAGGGGCGGCTCGAGGAGACGCTGTCCTACTACCGCGGCCGGGAGGCGCGGGAGAGCGGGCTCTCGGCCATCCTCGGCATCTCGCCGGCGATCGCGCAGCTGAAGGCGCAGATCGGCGGGCTGCTGGAGGCCGAGCGGGCCATGGCCGATGGCGACCCGCCGCCGGCGGTGCTGATCCGCGGCGAGACCGGCTCGGGCAAGGAGCTGGTCGCCCGCGCGCTGCACTACGACGGCCGGCGCGCCGCCGGCCCCTTCATCGAGCTGAACTGCGCCGCCCTGCCGGCGCAGCTGGTCGAGGGCGAGCTCTTCGGCAACGAGCGCGGCGCCTTCACCGATGCGCGGGAGAAGCGCATCGGCCTGGTGGAGGCGGCGCATGGCGGCACGCTGTTCCTCGACGAGATCGGCGACCTCGAGCCCGCGGTGCAGGTCAAGCTGCTGAAGCTGCTGGAGGACCGCACCGTGCGCCGCCTGGGCTCGGTGCGGGAGCGGCGGGTCGACCTGCGCTTCATCGCCGCCACCCACCGGCCGCTGGAGCAGCTGGTGCGGGAGGGCAGCTTCCGCGCCGACCTCTATTACCGGCTCTCGGTGGTGCGGCTCGAGGTGCCGCCGCTGCGCGCCCGGGCCGAGGACGCCCTGCTTCTGGCCGGGCATTTCCTCGCCGCGCACGGGCGGCGCTACGGCAAGCCGCGCCTGGTGCTGGACGAGGCGGCGCGCGGCCTGGTGCGGCGCCACCCCTGGCCCGGCAATGTGCGCGAGCTGCGCAACGCCATGGAGCAGGCGGCGCTCTCGGCCGGGCCGGACGGGGTGGTGCGGCCGGGCAACCTGGCGCTCGCCCCCGCGGCGGCGGCCGCCGCGCCCGCCGCCGCGGCCGAGGTTCCGGCGGAGGTGCAGACCCTGCCGCAGATGGAGCGCGCGAGCCTGGTGCGCGCGCTGGGGCGCACGGGCGGCAATGTCTCCCGCGCCGCCCGCCTGCTCGGCATCAGCCGCGACACCATGCGCTACCGCATCGCCAAGCACGGGCTGGAGGGCGTGGCGGCGGGCGCGGCGACACTGGAGACGGAGTAGGCGCGGGGAAGGGCCGCGCCGCCTGCGCGTCAGTCCAGCGTGATCCCGCGCTCGCGGATCAGCGGCGCCCAGAGCCGCAGGTCCTCGGCCATGGCGCGGTCCAGCGTCTCCGGCCCGGTGGCGATGATGCGCGTCGCCAGCGGCGCCATGCGGGACTGCAGCCAGGGGTCCTTCGCCACCGCCGCCATCGCCGCAGCCATGCCCTGCACCGCCTCCGGCGCCATGCCGGGCGGGCCCCAGAGGCCGTGGAAGGCGTAGACGACGAAACCCGGGAAGAACTCCTGCATCAGCGGCACGCCGGGCAGCTGCGGCTCCGGCTCGCGGCCCAGCACCGCCAGCGCGCGCACCTTCGCCTCCGGCCCCTGGGTGAGCGTCACGGCCAGCGCGTTGGGCTCGAAGCAGAGCTGCACCTGGCCGGAGATCAGCTCGTTGCGCGGCGTCTGGCGGTGCGGCACGTGCAGCAGGTCGATGCCGGCCATCTGCTTCAGCAGCTCGCCCGAGAGGTGGGAGAAGGTGCCCGGCCCCGCCGTGCCATGCGCCACCCGCCCCGGCCGCTCCTTCGCATAGGCCACGAATTCCGGCACGGTGCGCACCGGCAGGCTGGCCGGCACCAGCATCACGAAGGGCGTGTCGCTGACCAGCGAGACCCGTGTCATGCGGTCCGGGTCGTAGGGCAGGCGGCGGAACAGCAGCCGGTTCAGCGTGACCAGCTGGTTGTAGCCGAACAGCATGGTCGACCCGTCCGGCGCGCTGTTCATCGCCGCCTCGGTGCCGATGATGCCGGAGGCGCCGGGGCGGTTCTCCACCACCACGGACTGGCCGAGATGCTCGGTCAGCTTCTGCGCCCAGAGGCGGGAGAGGATGTCCGGGTTGCCGCCGGGCCCGCCGGGCATGATCAGCCGCACCGGGCGGCTCGGCCAGGCCGCGGCTCGGGCATGGGTGGCGAGCGCGGCCAGGGGCAAGGCCCCGGCCAGCAGGGTCCTGCGGCGCATGGTGGTCCCTCCGGTGCGTCCCGCGCATCTGCCGGCGCGGATCCGGAAGGAAGCTTACGCGCGCCCCTCGGGCGGAGCGACGGGGAAGTTCACTCCCCCTTGCGTCCGGCGGCCTCGGCCATCGCCGCGGCGGCGGCGCGGTCGCGCGGGTCGGGGCTGGCGGCGAGGCCGGCGATGGCGCCGTCGCGGTCCGCCGGGGCGCGGTTCTGGCTGAGCTTGCGCTTGCCCGAGAGCCGCTCGATGCGCAGCGCCAGGCCGACGATGCCCTTGAGCTGGCCGGCGACGAAGGCCTCCGGCGCGTCGGTCACCGCCCAGGGCTCGGCGCGATCGGCCTCGTGCCGCGCCGTCAGGCGGGAGACCAGGGCATGCAGCGCCGCCGGGTCCTCGATGAGCTCGACCTGGCCCTCGGCGTGGATCGCCTCGTAGTTCCAGGTCGGCACCACGCGATGGTGCTCCGCCTTCGAGGGATACCAGGAGGGCGAGACATAGGCCTCGGCGCCGCGGAAGACGGCCACCGCACGGCCGCCCGCCTCGGCCAGGCGCCGCCAGTGCGGGTTCGCGCGGGCGAGGTGGCCGTGCAGCGTGCCGAGCGGCCCCTCCTCGGCCAGGGTGAGCGGCAGGTGGGTGATGTCCGGCACCCCGTCCGGCCCGTTGGAGGCGAGCATGGCGAGGCGCGCCGTGCGGATCAGCCCGTGCAGGATCTCCGGACGGTCCTCGCGGAAGGCGGCGGGTTCGTAGAGCATGGCGCGCCCATCCTGGCGGGACGCAGGGGCGAGGTCCACGCCGCCGGCGGCGCCCGGCCGCGTGCCTGCCATGCGCGCGGGGCGGGAGGCGCCGCTACAGCGGGTTGCGCGGCGCCTGGGGGTCGGCGTCGGGCTCGGGCTCCGTCGCGCTGCCGCCCATGGAGCGATGGCCCTTGCCGCCGACCACCGGCGTATCGGGGTCCGGCGCCGGGCGGTCCGCCGGCGCGTCCCCGGCGCCGCGCCCGCCCAATCCGCCGGCGGCGCCCTCGGTGCGGGCCCGGTCGTCGGTGGGCCGGCCCTTGGTGGAGGCATCGCCCGCCGCCCCGGCGCCGCGGCCGGGCTGGCCGGCGCCGCGCGCCTTCTCCTCCTCGGTCCAGGCGCCGCCGGTGCTGCGCACGGGCTGGGTGCCGGGCGTGGGGTTGGGGGCGGGGGGCTGCTTCGGCTCGGCCATCGGCGTCTCCTCGGCGCGGACGATGCGACCGAAGCGCGAGAACCCCCGCCTGGGTTGCACGCCCCGCGCCCTTGACCACCCGCGCGCCGCGCAGGGAGGCTTCCATGCAACGGAGGACCCGCCATGACCGCCCGCCGCGCCCTGCTCGCCGCCGCCCTCGCCGCCCCCATGGCCGTCCCCCTGGCGCGCCCCGCCCGGGCCCAGCCCGCCGAGGCCTGGCCGGCGCGCCCGATCCGCGTCATCGCCCCCTATTCGCCGGGCGGGCAGTCCGACACCGTCATCCGCATGCTGGCGCCGAAGATGCAGGAGGTGCTGGGCCAGCCCATCGTGGTGGAGAACCGCACCGGCGCGGGCGGCACCATCGGCGCCGGCCTCGTCGCCCAGGCGGCGCCGGATGGCTACACGTTGCTGATCGAGAGCTTCTCCTTCGTCGTGGTGCCGCTGATCGCCAAGGGCCTCGCCTTCGACTACGAGACCGCCTTCGTGCCCATCGCCCAGGCGGTCAGCCTGCCCTACGTGCTGGTGGTCCGGCGCGACTTCCCCGCCCCGCACGACCCGGCCGGCTTCCTCGCCGAGGCGAAGCGGCGCCAGGCGCGCCCCGTCACCTACGGCACGCCGGGCATCGGCACGCCGGGGCACCTGGCCGGCGCGCTGCTGGCCAACCGCGCCGGCATCACGCTGGAGCACGTGGCCTATCGCGGCGGCCAGGACGCGGCGCGGGACCTGGTCGCGGGCAACATCGACGCCGCCATCAGCACGGCCAACACGCTGCGGCCGCTGGTCGAGGACGGCCGCGCGCACGGCATCGCGCTGACCAGCGCCGAGCGCCGCGGCAGCCTGGCGCGGCTGCCGACCTTCGCCGAGAGTGGCTTCCCGGGCTTCGACATCACCAGCTGGAACGGGCTCTTCGCGCCGGCGGGGACGCCGCCCGCCATCGTGGCGAAGCTGAATGCCGCGGTGCGGCACGCGACCGGCGACGCCGAGATCGTCCGCCGCCTGGCGCTGACCGGCAACGACGCCATCAGCGCCGACAGCGCCGCCTTCGCCGCGCGCATCGCCCAGGACCGCGCCACGGTGAAGCGGATCGTCGCCGAGGCCGGGCTGCGCTTCGAGTAGGGCGCCCGGCTCAGAAGCGCCGGCCGGCGAGGGTCTGGCCGAGCGCCGGCACAACGGCGCCGACCAGCGTGCCGATCAGCGCGTTGCGGTCCTCGCCGTGCCGCTCGCAGGAGAGCACGGCGGTCCAGATCACGCGGCCGCCGGCGACCTCGCGCAGCTCGATCGTCGCGTGCAGGCGGAGCGGCGCGGGGGCGGCGCCGGGGCGGCGGGTGCGCGGCACCCCGCGCATCCAGGAGAGGTCGTCGCTGTCCTGGAAGCTGTCGCGCTCGTTCCACAAGAGGTCGGTGCGGGAGGGGCCGAGGGCGGCATCGCCGCTGCCGAGGCTGCCGCGCCAGGAGAGCACATGGGTGGGCGGGTCGCCGACGCGGCGCCCGGCCTGGCGCAGCGCGGCGAAGAGGCTGTCGCGGAACTGCACCTGCAGGTCGGTGTCGCTGGCGAGCCGGGCGCCGATCACCGCATCGGCGGGGACGGGGCGGAGCGCGGTGGCCGAGATCTGCCCCGGGCAGGGGTGCTGCGCGGCGGCGGGGGCGGGCGCCAGGGCGGCGGCCGCGGCGAGGCAGGCGGCCGGCAGGGCGGCATGGCGCATGGGTTCACGGTCCTCCCCGGGGGTCGTCCCCTCGTCGATACCGTCGCGCCGGCGCGAGGGCCAGGGCGGGCGGCAGGCGGCGTCAGCCGCGCCCCTCGTCCGGGATGTTCAGCAGCGTGCCGCAGGCCTTGCAGTGCACCGCGTCCGGATCGTGCCGCTGCAGCCCGCAGGCCTGGCAGGGATGGCGCACCTTCATCGGGCGGAACAGCGCCTGGGCGAGGCGCAGGAAGAGCGTGACGCCCGCCAGCATGATCACCACGGAGAGCAGGCGCCCGGTGATGCCGGGCAGGGTGATGTCGCCGAAGCCCGTGGTGGTGAGCGTGGTGACCGTGAAGTAGAGCGCATCGGCGTAGTTGGCGATGCCCGGGTTGGTGCGGTGCTGCGTCTCGTAGACCAGGCCGCTCATGACGAAGAGGAAGACGCCGAGCTGCGCCGCGGCGAGCGTCGCCTCCTCGTTGCGGCGGAAGAAGGGCAGGTCGGAGCGGAGCGAGGCGATCAGCCGCACCGAATGCAGCAGCCGGAGCGTGCGCAGCACCCGCAGGAAGCCGAGCGCGCCGTGCAGCAGCGGCGCCAGCAGCAGCGAGAGGATGGCCAGCAGGTCGGCGAGGTTCAGCGGCTGCGACGCCGCCCCCAGCGGCCTGCCCGAGGAGGCGATGCGCAGCCCGTATTCCAGCAGCAGCACCAGCCCGAGGGCCGCGTCCACCGCGAGCACCGCCGGCGTCGGCCCGAAGAAGGAGGCGGCGACGATCCAGCCGATGCTGACCCCATCCAGGGCGAGCAGGGCGTAGCGGAAGCGCTTGGCCGCTGGCGTGCTGGCCTCGTAGAGGTGGCGCAGCACCACGCGGGCGCCGTGCTCGCGGAGCGCCTCGCGCAGGTTCATCGGCCGCGGCGGGCTGGTGGTCCGATCATCGCCGTCGGTACCCGACGGCGACGTGGATCGGACCACCGGCTCCCTGCCCGCTGGTGCGATTCACGCCACGGATGGCGGGCGCCATCGGCGGCGATCGCACCACTAGAGCGCCCCGCCGCGGCGCCCGGCCATGGCGCCGAGGCGAAGGCGCAGCGCGTTCAGCTTGATGAACCCCTGGGCGTCGAACTGGTCGTAGGCGCCCTGGTCCTCCTCGAAGGTGACGTGCTTCATCGAGTAGAGGCTGTGCGGGCTGCGCCGCCCGGTGACGATAACGTTGCCCTTGTAGAGGGTCATGCGCACCTCGCCGGTGACGCTGGCCTGGCTCTCGTCCGCCATGGCCTGCAGCATCCGGCGTTCCGGGCTGAACCAGAAGCCGTTGTAGACCAGCTCGGCGTAGCGCGGCATCAGGCTGTCCTTGAGGTGCATCGCCTCGCGGTCGAGGGTGATGCTCTCCATCGCCCGGTGCGCCTGCCAGAGGATGGTGCCGCCCGGCGTCTCGTAGCAGCCGCGCGACTTCATGCCGACGAAGCGGTTCTCCACCAGGTCGAGCCGTCCGATGCCGTTGGCGCGGCCGAGCGCGTTGAGCTCCGTCAGCAGCGTCGCCGGCGACATGCGGCGGCCGTTGATGCCGACGGCGTCGCCGCGCTCGAACTCCATGACGATCTCGGTCGGCCGGTCGGGGGCGTCCATGGGCGAGATCGTGCGCTGCCAGACCATCTCGTCCGGCGCATCCCAGGGTTCCTCGAGGATCTTGCCCTCGCTGCTGGAGTGGAGAAGGTTGGCGTCGACGCTGAACGGCGCCTCGCCGCGCTTGTCCTTGGCGATCGGGATCTGGTTGGCTTCGGCGAACTCGATCAGCTTCGTGCGGCTGGTCAGCTCCCATTCGCGCCAGGGGGCGATGACCTTCACCTCGGGCTTCAGCGCGTAGTAGCCGATCTCGAAGCGGACCTGGTCGTTGCCCTTGCCGGTCGCGCCATGCGCCACGGCGTCGGCGCCGACCATCTCCGCGATCTCGATCTGGCGCTTGGCGATCAGCGGGCGGGCGATGGAGGTGCCGAGCAGGTACTGCCCTTCATAGAGGGCGTTCATGCGGAACATCGGGAAGACGAAGTCGCGGACGAATTCCTCGCGCAGGTCGTCGACGAAGATGTTCTCGGGCCTGATGCCGAGCAGCAGCGCCTTGTCGCGCGCAGGGCCGAGTTCCTCGCCCTGGCCGAGATCGGCGGTGAAGGTCACCACCTCGCAAGCGTAGGTGGTCTGCAGCCACTTCAGGATCACGCTGGTGTCGAGGCCGCCGGAATAGGCGAGCACGACCTTCTTCACATCCTTCACGCGCATCGGCGGGCCCCTGTCCCTGGGCGCGGCGGCCACCGCCGGGCCCGGCATGGGCCGCGGTATGCCCGCGCCCCGGCCGGGCGGCAAGCGGCGGCGTGCCCGCCCGCCCGCGCCGCAGGGTCAGGCCACGACGACGAAGTCGGCAGCGGTGATGGCCGGGGAGCCGACGAGGCTGGCGAACTGCACCGCGGTGCCCGACCCGCTGCCGTCCGCATCGTACCAGAGCTGGCGGGCCGCGCCGGGGACCGCCGGTTCGGCGTAGATGATCCGGGTTGCGGCGACGACATTGGCGAAGCCGTCGGCCAGCGCGCCGGCCGCCAGCGCGCCGAGCGGCAGCGCGCCGAAGATCGCGCGAGAGAGCTGGATGGTGTCGTCCGCCACCGAGAAGTCCTGGATCACGCCGACATCGGTGAAGCTGACGGGCGCCGTGTCGAAAAGGAAGACATCGAGCCCGGCGCCGCCGGCCAGCTGGTTGAAGCCCGTTCCGCCGGCCAGGATGTCGTCGCCGCCGAGGCCGTTCAGCGTGTCGTTGCCGCCCAGGCCGCGCAGCAGGTTCGCCCCCGCATTGCCGGTGATGGTGTTGTCGGTGTCGCTGCCCGTCAGGTTCATCGCGGTGGTGCCGTTGGCGGCCCGGGCACGCAGCACCTCGACCTCGGCGCCGGGCGAGAGGACGTAGCTGACGAGCGCCTCCACCGTGTCGTTGCCGCGGCCGGCGCGTTCCACCACGCGGTCCTTGGCCGAGCCCACCGTGTAGAGGTCGTTGCCCGCGCCGCCGCGCATCAGGTCGTTGCCGCCGCGGCCGTCGATCACGTCGTTGCCGGC
>CAYNYQ010000126.1:0-3094 GCA_964401305.1 uncultured Acetobacteraceae bacterium
AAGGAGTGGGGGTTCGGGGGCGAGTTCCCTCGCCCCCGATCTTCGCTCAGTTCAGCCGAAGCTCCTTGATGTGCTTCGGATCGGGCTGGATCTCGCCGCGCTCCACCCGCTTGACGATCTCCGTCAGCGCCGCGTTGGCCGGCGTGGCGATGCCGACCTCCTTCGCCTTGTCGCAGATGAAGCCGTTGAGGAACTCGATCTCCGTGCGCCGGCCCTTCACCATGTCCTGGCCCATGGAGGGGCGGTGCGCGGCGCCGCCGGGCTTCCGCGCCTCGGCCAGGCGGTGGCCGTCGTATTCGGCCTTGGCCGTCGGGTCGCCCTCGCCGGCGCGGGCGATCACCTCGGGGTCCATGTGGAAGATCTCCTCCAGCACGTAGCCCAGCGCCTGGCCGGTGCGGATCGCCTCGCTGCCCAGGCGCGCCGAGAAGTGGCGCAGCGTGTCGTCCAGCAGGATGTCGCGGCTGATCATGCCGGTGCAGGCCGACATGCCGTTGCCCATGCCGTTGATCACCAGCTTCGACCAGCGCTCGCCCCAGAGGTTGTCGGTGGCCTTGGCGCTGTCGGACAGCGCCAGCAGCCGCACCACCTCGGCCAGCCGGTCGGTCAGGCGGCCATGCACCTCGCCGGCGCGGAACACCGTGTGTGCCGCGCCGCCCTTGCCGGCGTTGCGGTGCACATGCCCCGGCGCCATCAGCTCGACGGTGATGGAGGAGGCGATGGAGCCCAGCGTCTTCCCCCAGCCGACGATGCCGGCGATGGTCTCCTCGTTCATGCAGTTCTGCAGGCTGACGACGTAGCCGGCCGGCGCCAGGTACTGCCTGACCATCATCGTCGCCCAGGCGGTGTCGTAGGACTTGGTGCAGACGAAGGCGATGTCGAAGGGCTGCTGCTTGCTGACCTGCTGCAGCTCGGTCAGGTGGATGGCGCGCACCGGCACGGTGAATTCCGGCACGTCCTTGAGATGCGTGATGCGCAGGCCCGTGGTGCGCATGGCCTCGACATTCTCGGGCCACATGTCGACGAAGGTCACGTCCTCGCCGGCGCGGGCCATGTGCGCCCCCGCATAGCCGCCGACCGCGCCGGTGCCGATGATGGCGATGCGCTTGCCCATGATGGCCGTCTCTCCCCGGGGGCGCGCCGACCGCGGCGGCGCCGATGCGGCGAAGATTGCGCCATGCCGCGCGGCTCGGCAAACCGCCGTCGCATGTCCGAGCCCGACCCCCGCCGCTCCGCCCCCGCCGCGCTGCGCAACCGCGACGCGATCCTCGCCGTGCTGCGGCCGCGCCTGCCCGCCGCCGGCCTGCTGCTCGAGGTCGCCAGCGGCAGCGGCGAGCACGCGCTGCATCTCGCCGCCGCGCTGCCGGCCCTCGTCGTGCAGCCGAGCGACCCCGACCCCGCGCAGCGCGCCAGCATCGATGCCTGGGCCGCCGCCTCGGGCTTGGCGAACCTGCGGCCGGCGCTGGTGCTCGATGCCGCGGCGCCGCCCGGGGACTGGCCGCTCGGGCGGGCGGATGCGGTGCTCTGCATCAACATGATCCACATCGCGCCGTGGGAGGCCGCGCTGGGCCTGGTGCGCGGCGCGGCGCTTCTGCTGCCAGCCGGCGGGCCGCTGGTGCTGTACGGCCCCTTCCGCCGCGGCGGCGCGCATACCGCGCCCTCCAACGCCGCCTTCGACGCGGCGCTCAGGGCCGAGGATCCGCGCTGGGGGGTGCGGGACCTGGAGGCGGTGGCCGAGGCCGCCGCGGCGGCGGGCTTCGGCGCGCCCGAGGCGGTCGAGATGCCCGCCAACAACCTGACGGTGATCCTGCGGCGCGGCCGGGGCGGGTAGGCGGGCGGGCGCCTTGGGGGATGCGGGCGCGCGGGCATCGCAATTCACCGCGGCAATCCCCATACTCCCGGCGGAACAAGAAGCCCCGCCGGAGGTCCGCCCAACCATGCGCCGTCCCGCCACCATCCTGACCGCGATCGCCGCCCTGGCCTTCGCCCTCGCGCCCGCGCTGGCCGATGCACGGCCCGGCGGCGGCGGCTCGTCGGGCAGCCGCGGCAGCCGCACCTATTCCGCGCCGCCGCCGACCAACACGGCGCCCGGCACCACCCGCTCCTTCGACCGGACGACGACGCAGCCCGGCCAGCCCGGCGTCGGCCAGCCCGGCGCGGCGCAGCGGCCCCCCGTGGGCGCGCCCAACCCGGCGGGCGGCTTCTTCTCGCGCAACCCGATGATGGCGGGGCTGATGGGCGGCCTGCTCGGCGCCGGCCTCTTCGGCCTGCTGGCCGGGCACGGGCTGTTCGGCGGCATGGCGGGCATCATGGGCTTCCTCGGCCTGCTGCTGCAGATCGCCCTGATCGCCGGCCTGGTCTTCCTGGTGCTGCGCCTGGTGCGCGGCAACCGCGGGCAGCCGGCGCTGGCCGGCGGCGTGCCCCATGGCGCGATGGCGCGTGACATGCAGGGCGCGCTTGCGCGCGACACGCAGAGTGGCAGTGCGCCGGGCGGTCGTCCGATGGGCGGCGCGGCCGGCGGCCTGGCCCGCGGCCCGGCGCGGCCCGCCGCCGAGTTCCCGCTCGACGCTGCCGACTTCCAGGCCTTCGAGGGCCTGCTGAAGGCGGTGAACGAGGCCTGGTCGCGGCAGGATCTCGGCACGCTGCGCCGGATCTCGACGCCGGAGATGGCCGGCTACTTCGCCCAGGACCTCTCCGACCTCGAGGCCCGCGGCTGGCGCAACGAGACCAGCGACGTCCGGCTCGAGCAGGGCGATCTCTCCGAGGCCTGGCGCGAGGGCGCGCGGGACTGGGCGACCGTCGCCATGCGCTTCTCGCTGGTGGACGTCACCCGCCAGGTCGCCGACGGCAAGGTGGTGGAGGGCGACCCCGCCCGCCGCACCGAGGCGACGGAGCTCTGGACCTTCGTCCGTCCGCAGGGCGGGCAGTGGATCGTCTCGGCCATCCAGCAGACCGGCTGAACCGCGGGCGGGCCCCGCGCCCGTGCCGCCTCATCCGAATGGGCGCCGTCCTCACCGAGGGGTGAGGGCGGCGCTGTCGCAATTGGGGCGGGGGAGGGCTACATTATGGCGGAAAGGTGGCGCGAGCTCGCGTCGCC
>CAYNYQ010000126.1:3194-12783 GCA_964401305.1 uncultured Acetobacteraceae bacterium
GTGATGATCGCCGTCGCCATCTCCACCGGGTCGGCGTCGTCGAGCGTGACGCGCATCCGGGGGAAGCCGTAGCGCCCCATCTCGCGCATCGCCTGCACGACATAGGCGCCCTTGCCGATGCGCCGCTTCAGGCCGAGGTCGAGGTGGTGCACCACCGCGGCGTCGAAGCCCGCGCCCAGCATCTGCACGAAGAGCCGTTCCGAGCCGTCGCGGTAGCGGGCGATGCCGGGGCGGATGGCGGTGGCGCGGCCGCCGGCCAGCACCTCCGCCGCGCGCTCCGGGCTCTGCGGCACGCCGAGCTCCCAGGCCAGGACGTTGGCGGTGCCGAGCGGCAGGATGCCGAGCGCGGCGGCCGAGCCGGCGATGCCGCTGGCGACCTCGGCGATGGTGCCGTCGCCCCCGGCCGCGACCACCACGGGCACGCCGCGCCCGGCGGCTTCGCGCGCCAGCAGCGTCGCGTGGCCGGGCCGCTCGGTCTCGGCGATGTCGGCGGCGAGGCCGCGGCGCGCGAGTGCGGCGAGCGCACGGCGCAGCCGCTCCCGCCGGCGGCCGCCGGCCGTGGGGTTGAAGACGATCAGCATGGCGCGCCCCGGGGATGGGCATGCGGGCGCCCGGCCGCAAGCCGTGCGCACACGCACCCTGCCGGCCCGGCCGCAGCGCGGGCGCCATGGGCCGGCCTTCTCCGCGCTGGCGGTCGGGCGGTCGTCATCGGTGCGCCTGTTGTCCTGGAGAAAGGGGGCTGGCAGCCCTCCATGACATGCGTATCGCGTTTTGATGACGAACGAAAGAAGGAGCCGGGACGAAACGGTTGCGCACCGAGCCTGTCGCCTCCGTCCGGTGGCAGCGTCCATCATGCGTCATCCAAGATTCACGCCGAGGCGCGGAGCGGCGGGATACAGCCCGCGGCACGTGCAACGGCCGTGCGATTCGGTGCGCCGGGCGGGAGGATGGGTCCCTCGGGACCGGCCTCGTCCCCGGCCTTTGGTCCACGGGCGGGTCGGGGCGAGGCGCCGCGGCCTGCACCCTTCCGGATCGGCATGCTTGCCGGAAGGGGCGGGCCGCCCGTCCTGCCCCCGGATCGCCCCGGGGTCCACCGGCGACGGTGAGCAAGGCAGGGGCTATGCAGGTCACCAGCACCGGGACGCGACGCTACCGCACGGTCTTCCTCTCGGACGTGCATCTCGGCACCCGCGGCTGCCGCGCCGATTTCCTGCTGGACTTCCTGCGGCGCACGGAATGCGAGCGGCTCTATCTGGTCGGCGACATCGTGGATGGCTGGCGTCTGCGGAAATCCTGGTACTGGACCGAGGATTTCGACGAGGTCGTGCGCCATCTGATGCGGCTGGCGCGGGCCGGCGTCGAGGTGACCTACATCCCCGGCAACCACGACGAGATGTTCCGCGACTGGCTCGGCCTCGAGGTGGCGGGGATCCGCCTCGCCGCCGAGGCGGTGCACGAGACGGCCGACGGGCGGCGCCTGCTGGTCATCCATGGCGACGAGTTCGACGGCGTCATCCGTTACGCCAAATTCCTGGCCTTCCTCGGCGACTGGGCCTATGACTGGGCGCTGGTGGCCAATCGCTGGTTCAATGCCGGGCGCCGCCGCTTCGGCCTGCCCTACTGGTCGCTCTCGCAGTGGCTGAAGCGGCAGGTGAAGGAGGCGGTGAAGGCGATCGACCGGTTCGAGATCGCGCTGGCGTCGGAAGCCCGGCGCCGCGGCCTCGACGGCGTGGTGTGCGGCCACATCCACCACGCGGAGATGCGACAGGTGCAGGGCGTGCTCTACATGAACGACGGCGACTGGGTGGAAAGCTGCACCGCCCTGGTCGAGCACCCGGATGGCCGCTTCGAACTCATCGACTGGGTGCGGGAGAACCGCCTGTCCTACTGGCCGCAGCCGGCCCGCGCGGCGCCGCGCGGCGCCTCCGTCCCTGCCTGACGGACGGCCCCTGGCCGCATGCTGATCGAGACCGAGGCCTCGCCGGGACACCCGGCGACGGTCCTTAGCGCCCCGCCACCGGCCGCCGAGCCCGATGCGCCGCCGCCAATGCGCGTCCTGATGGTGAGCGACGCCTGGCACCCGCAGGTCAACGGCGTGGTGCGCACCCTCGCCACCGTCGCCGAGGAGCTCGAGCGCGCCGGCGACGTCGTCGCGGTGATCGGCCCCGACCGCTTCGCCACCATCCCCATGCCGAGCTACCCGGAGATCCGGCTCGCGCTCTTCCCCGGCGCGCCGCTCGCCCGCATGGTCGACGAGTTCGCGCCGGAGGCGGTGCACATCGCCACCGAGGGCCCGCTCGGCTGGGCCATGCGCGGCATCTGCCTCAAGCGCGGCTGGCCCTTCACCACCAGCTTCCACACCAAGTTCCCGGACTACCTGCATGCCCGCACGCGGCTGCCGCCGCGCTTCGCCTGGGCCATGTTGCGCCGCTTCCACGAGGCGGGGCAGGGCACCTTCGCCGCCACCGCCTCGCTGCGCGCGGAACTCGCCGAGCAGGGCTTCACGAAGATCGTCGCCTGGACCCGCGGCGTCGACCTCGACCTCTTCCGCCCGGCGCCGGAGCGCGAGTCGCTCTGGCCCGACCTGCCCCGGCCGGTCTTCCTCTATGCGGGTCGCGTCGCGGTCGAGAAGAACATCGAGGCCTTCCTCGCGCTCGACCTGCCGGGCTCGAAGGTGGTGGTTGGCGACGGGCCGCAGCGCGCCGCTCTGCAGCGGCGCTTCCCCGCCGCGCATTTCGCCGGCTGGCGCCAGGGTCAGGGGCTGGCCGAGGCCTATGCCGGGGCGGACGTGATGGTCTTCCCCTCGCGCACCGACACCTTCGGCCTGGTGCTGCTGGAATCGATGGCCTGCGGCACGCCGGTCGCCGCCTATCCGGTGACCGGGCCGCGCGACATCGTGGTGCCCGGCACGGGCGCGCTCGGCGAGGACCTGCGGGAAGCGGCGCTTGCCGCCCTCGGCGCCGACCGCGCCGCCTGCCGCGCCCATGCCGAGACCTATTCCTGGGAGTCCTGCGCCGCCAGCTTCCGCCGCCGCCTGGTGCTGATCGCCCCCGCCTGACCGACCGCACCTGGCCCGCGGCGCTGGCCATGGGGCTACGGCGCGCGCCCCGGGAGAACCTCGCGCCAGGGTGCCCGCCCTGGCCCGGTGGCGGCGCGGCATGCTACAGCGCGCGCCCCCGCGCGACCGCCCCGCGGGCGGGCAGGAACCGCATCGCTTGCCGCACCCCCGCACCCCGCTGCCCGGCGCCGCCGCTCCCCCGCGCCCTGTCGCGCTGCGCCGCGCGCCGGCGTGCCCCCGTCCCGCGCCATGCTGCGCCGGCTGACGCGCCATCCGCTGACCCAGGCGCTGCTGGCCCGGCTCCTCGTGGCCTACCTGGCCGGTGTCGGGATGACGACGCGCTGGCGCATCGTCGGGGCGGAGAACCTGCCGCCGGCGATCGGCACCCGGGCAGAGCCGCTCGGCGCCATCGTGACCTTCTGGCACGAGCGCCTGGCGGTGATGCCCATCGGCTGGCGGCACATGCGCTGCGCCATGCCCGACCTGGGTGACATCGTCCCGCAGGTGCTGGTCTCGCGCCACCGCGACGGCCGGCTGATCGGCGCCGTCGCCGGCCGCTTCGCGCTGGACATGGTGCATGCCTCCTCCTCCCGCGGCGGCGCCGCCGGCCTGCTGACCCTGGTGCGGGTGCTGGCGGCGCGGCGCGTCGTGGCGATCACCCCGGACGGGCCGCGCGGCCCGCGCCGGCGCGCCGCACCCGGGGTGGCGCAGCTCGCCGCCCTCAGCGGCCGCCCGGTGCTGCCCTTCGGCATGGCCACCTCGCGCGCCCGCCTGCTCCGGAGCTGGGACCGCATGATGATCCCGCTGCCCTTCGGCCGGGGGGTGGTGGTGATCGGCGCGCCCCTGCACGTCCCGCGCGGCGGCGAGGCGGCGGCGCTGGCGGGGATCGAGGCGGCGCTGAGCGAGGCCTGCGACCGCGCCGATGCCTTGGCCGGCGGCCACGCCCTGGCCGCCGCCGGCCGGGCGGTCAAGGCCGGCGGCGGCGCCGCGGCGGGCACCGGATGAGCTGGGCCGCCCTCGCCTGGCGGATCGGCGCGACCTCGCTCTCGCCCGCCCTGCCGGCCTATCTCCGCCGCCGCGCCGCGCGCGGGAAGGAGATCCCGCACCGCCTGCCCGAACGCACCGGCGCCGGCCCCGCCGCCCGCCCGGCCGGGCGGCTGCTCTGGCTGCATGCGGCAAGCGTCGGCGAGACCCTGTCCATCCTGCCGGTGGTTGAGGCGCTGGCGGCGCGCGCGCCCGACCTGCACATGCTGCTGACCACCGGCACGCTCACCGCCGCCACGCTGCTGGAGCAGCGCCTGCCGCCGGCGGTGGCGCCGCGCGTGACGCACCGCTTCGTGCCGCTCGACGTGCCGGCCTGGGCGGAGCGCTTCCTCGGCGCCTGGCGGCCGGATGCGGCGGTCTTCGTCGAATCCGAGCTCTGGCCGAACCTGATCGGCGCGGCGCGCCGCCGCGGCCTGCCGCTGGCGCTGGTCAATGCCCGGATCTCGCCCCGCTCGGCGCGGCGCTGGCGCCTGGCGCGCGGCCTGGCGCGCCACCTGCTCGGCGCCTTCACGCTGGTGCTGGCGCAGTCCGAGGCGGATGCGGAGCGGCTGCGTGCGCTGGGCTCGCCACGGCCGCGCTGCCTCGGCAACCTGAAATTCGCCGCACCCCCGCTGCCGGCCGATCCGGCGGCGCTGGCCGCGCTGCGCCAGGCCCTGGGCGGGCGGCCGGTCTTCCTCGCCGCCAGCACGCATCCCGGCGAGGAGGCGCTGGTGATGGAGGCGCACCGCCTGGCCATGGCGGCGCAGCCGGGGCTGCTGACCATCCTCGTGCCCCGGCACCCCGAGCGCGGCGCGGCGGTTGCGGCCGAGGCCGCCGCCCGCGCGCTGCCCGCCCCGCGCCGTGCCGAGGGTGCGCTGCCGGCGCCGGAGGCCGGCCTCTACGTCGCCGACACGCTCGGCGAGCTCGGCCTGTTCTACCGGCTGGCGGGGGTGGCGCTGGTCGGCGGCTCGCTGGTGCCGCATGGCGGGCAGAACCCGCTGGAGCCGGCGCGGCTCGGCTGCCCGATCCTGCTCGGCCCGCATACCTGGAACTTCGCCGACCCGGTCGCGCGGCTGCTGGCGGCGGGCGCGGCCCTGGCCGTCCCGGCCGGCGATGCCGCGGCCCTGGCCGCCGCCGCCGTCAGCGTGCTAAGCGACTCGGCGGAGGCGGCACGCATGGCGGAGGCCGCCGCCCGCGCCGTCGCCCCCGAGGCCGGTCTGCCCGGCCAGGTGGCGGAGGCGCTGCTCGCTCTGCTGCCGCCTCCCGGTGCCGGGCCGGGGCCGAATGGGGTCGAGGCGAAGGGAGTCGAGGCGACCGGGGCGGGCATCCTCGCCCCCGGGGACGCCACCCTGCGGTGACATCCGCCCCGGCTGCCCGGCCCGGCCGGGGGCGGGAAACGCCGCAGCGGGCGTGCAGCGAAGACCCATTGCGCGAGGACGGGCCCGGGGACCGGCCGGCCGCGGCCAGCGGCAGAAGCCGGTGCACGCGTGCCCGGGGTGCCGCGACGCGCCCTGCCTGCCGCCCGGGGCGGCGACGTCGTTGGTGAAGCACGGGACTGGAGGAAGGTCGTTGCCGTCGTGATGCGCGCCCCCGCCTTCTGGACAGGCGATGGCGGCGGGGTCCTGCCCCTGCTGCTCTCCCCCATTGCCGCCATCTACGCGACGGCGACGGCCCGGCGCATGCGCCGCCCGGGCTGGAACGCCCCCGTGCCGGTGATCTGCTGCGGCAACGCCACGGCGGGCGGCGCGGGCAAGACGACGCTGGCGCTCGACATCGGCCAGCGCCTGGCCCGACGGGGCGTCGCCGTGCATTTCCTGCTGCGCGGCTATGGCGGGCGGCTGAAGGGGCCGCTGCGCGTCGACCCGGCGCGGCACACCAGCGAGGATGTCGGCGACGAGGCGCTGCTGCTGGCCGCCGAGCGCCCGGCCTGGATCTCCGCCGACCGTGCCACCGGCGCGCGCGCCGCCGTCGCCGCCGGTGCCCAGGCCATCGTCATGGATGACGGGCTGCAGAACCCGACGCTGGAGAAGGATCTCTCGCTGCTGGTGATCGACGGCACCTACGGCTTCGGCAATGGCCGCATCATCCCTGCCGGGCCGTTGCGCGAGCCGGTGACCGCCGCCGCCCGGCGCAGCCAGGCCGCGGTGCTGATCGGGCCCGACGAGGCGGGCGCGCTCGCCCGGCTGCCGGACGCCATGCCGGTGCTGCGCGCGACGCTGCGCCCGGGGCCGGAGGCGGAGATGCTGGCGGGCCAGCCGGTCCTCGCCTTCTGCGGCATCGCCAATCCGCGCAAGTTCTTCGCCATGCTGCAGGAGGCCGGCGCGGTGCTGGCTGGCCGGCAATCCTATGCCGACCACTACCCCTACGACGAGGGCGACCTGAAGGAACTGGTGGCCGAGGCGGAGTCGCTGCGCGCCGTGCTGGTGACCACGCGCAAGGATTTCGTGCGGGTGCCGCCCGCCTTCCGCACGCGCGTGACCGTGGTGACGGTGACGCTGGGCTGGGAGGAGCCGGCGCGGATCGAGGCGCTGCTCGACCCGCTGGCGGCGCGGGTGCCCTCGCCGGCCTGAGGCGCTCTGCCGGGGCCGGTCCGTCGCACGCGGATCCGCGCCGTTGCGCGCGTGGGCGGCGCCCTCCGGTCCGCGCCGTTGCGGGCATGGGCGGCGCCCGTCTCGCCGGCCGATCGGTCCCGGGCTAGAAGGTTTCGCAGACTCGACGCAGCCCCGTCGACGGCGCCGCCGCCCGGCCAGCAGGCCAGCCGGCCCGGGGTGACCCGGCACGCCGCCGAACGCGGGATGCGCCCGGGCCAGCCCAAGGACGCCGCCATGGCCGACGCCAGCCGCAACCCCGCCGCGCCGCACCACCTGCCGGCCTTCCTGCCCGGGCCGGACGGCGGCGACCCGCTGCTGACCTTCGCCGGCGTGATGCTGCTCGGCCTCGTGCTGGCCTTCGGCCTGCTCTTCCTGCGGCTGCACACGCTGCCGGAGCGGATGGCCCATCGCGGCCAGAAGCTGCAGTTCGAGATCGTCGCCGTGCTCGGGCTGCTCGCCCTATTCACGCACATCCACCTGTTCTGGGTGATCGGGCTGCTGCTGGCGCTGATCGACATCCCCGACTTCGCCGGCCCGTTGCGGCGCATCGCCGGCTCCTCCGAGAAGGTCGCGGGGCTGCCGCCGGGGGCGGGCGACACGCTCCGCGAGGAGACCGGCGTGCCGGCGCGCGACCATGCCGCGCACGTGCCCGGCACGCAGGAGGGCTGAGCCGTGCTCGAACTGCTGATCTGCTCGATGGTGACCCTGCTGCCGGACTACCTCGTCCGGCGCTACGTGCAGGGCAAGCGGCTGGGGCGGGAGATCACGCTCTACTCGGTGTGGTTCGAGCTGCGCTGGGGCCTGGTCACCTGCCTGCTGCTGACGATCTCGCTGATCACGGCGGTCTTCTTCTTCCACCCGAGCACGACGAGCGCCGCCGCGGTGTTCCGCTCCGTGCCGATCCTGCCCGAGACCAGCGGCCGCATCGCCGAGGTCTATGTGCGCGGCAGCGAGGCGGTCGAGGCCGGGCAGCCGCTGTTCCGGCTCGACGACCGCAGCCAGCGCACGGCGGTGGAGCGGGCGCAGCGCGAGGTGGCGGAGGTGGAGGCGGCCTTCGCGCTGGCCCGCGCCGACCTGGCGCAGGCCGAGGCGCGGCTGCTCGAGGCGCAGTGGCAGCAGCAGCAGGCGATCGACGAGTTCGAGACCAAGCAGCAGCTCGCCCGCACCGAGGTCGCGGCGCGGCGCGAGGTGGAGCGCCTGGGCGTGCTGGTCCGCTCGCGCGAGGCCGGCAGCGCGGCCGCCGCGGCGGCGAAAGCGGCGGTGGAGGCGCGGATCGCCGAGCAGCTGCCGGCGCAGCGCGCCAGCGCGACGGCGGTGCTGCAGCAGGCCGAGGCGGAGCTCTCGAAGACCATCGTGCGCGCCGGCGTCGATGGCCGGGTCGAGCAGTTCGTCGTGCAGGTCGGCGACGTCGTGAACCCGATGCTGCGGCCGGCCGGGGTGCTGGTGCCGGGCAATCGCGGGCTGCATCGCCTCGCCCTGGTCGCCGGCTTCGGGCAGATCGAGGCCGGCGTCCTGCGGCCCGGCATGCCCGCCGAGGCGGTCTGCGTCTCGCGGCCCTGGGTCGTGATCCCGATGGTCGTGACGCAGGTGCAGGGCTTCATCGCCAGCGGGCAGATCCGCAGCAGCGACCAGCTGATCGACGTGCAGCAGCTGCGCCAGGGCGGCACCGTGCTGGTCTCGCTGGAGCCGCTCTATGCGGGCGGTCTCGACGGCGTCGTGCCCGGCAGCACCTGCATCGCCAACGCCTATACCTGGAACCACGAGGCGCTGGGGCAGCCCGGCATCGGCCTCGGCCGCGCCATCGTCCTGCACGCGATCGACGCCATCGGCATCGTGCACGCCGTGCTGCTGCGCATGCAGGCGCTGATGATGCCCTTCGGCATGCTGGTCTTCTCCGGCGGGCACTGAGGCCGGGCCGCGGGCTGCGCGCGCGGTCCCGGCGGCGCTGGCTCGCGGCGCCCGGAGGCAGCGCCGGGCATCGTGCCGCGGGGCGTTTCCGGCAGCGGCCGGCGCCGTTCTGCGCGTGCGCTTGGCAGCCGTCTGCACCCGGTGCCGGGCTTGCCGCCCGACCGCCCGCCCCCACCTCGCCCGGGTCGGCCGGGCCCGCCGCGGATGGTTCCCCGCCCGCGCACCATCGCCGCGGCATCGGAGCGGTTGAAAAACCGTCCGGACGGTATAGTTACCGGGCGTGAGCGACACCCTGACCCATGCCCCCCTCGCCGATGCGCGCACCCGCATCCTGGACGCCGCCGAGGCGATCGTCCGCCGCGCCGGCGTCGCCGCCCTGACGCTGGAGGCCGCGGCGCGCGAGGCCGGCGTCTCCAAGGGCGGGCTGCTCTACCACTTCGCCTCGAAGGAGGCGCTGCTCTCCGGCCTGCTCAACCGCCTGGCCGAGTTCGTCGCCGCCGACTTCGAGGCCGGCGTCGCCGCCCAGGCGCCCGGTCCGGGCCAGGTCGCACGCGCCATGCTGGAATGGGCCGTCGGCATGCCCCAGGCCGAGATGGACGAGCGCTGCGACCGCGCCGCCGCGGTCTTCCTCGCCGCCTTCCATCACGACCCCGCCCTGCTCGACCCGATGCGCCGCGTCATCGGCCACATGCGCGAGCGGGTGATGGCCGACGGCCTGCCGCCGGGCCATGGCCTGGCCATCATGGCCGCCGGCGATGGGCTCTTCATGGCCCGCATCTTCGGCCTCTACCGCCTCTCCCAGACCGAGCGGGAGGACGTGAACGCGGCCCTCTCGCAGCTGGTCCGGCCGGCCGGGGCCGCACCGTGACCGGGCGGCTCGGCCTGCTGCTGGGTGCCGCGCTACTGACGCTGGCCGCCGCCGGGGTCGCGGCCTGGGGCCGCGGCGGTGGTCTCGACCCGCGGCCCGCCGCGGCCCAGGCGGCCGCAGGCGCCGCCCCCACGGGTGCCG
>CAYNYQ010000127.1:0-12649 GCA_964401305.1 uncultured Acetobacteraceae bacterium
CTGGTGCCGGCCTTCCTGATGCTGGGCGCGAGCCTCTTCGTCGGCAGCGGGCCGGGCGCGGGCTGGACGATCTACACGCCGCTCTCGGACGGCACCTATCATCCCGGGCCGGCGATGGACCTGGCGCTGTTCAGCCTGCACCTGGCGGGTGCGAGCTCGATCATGGGCGCGGCCAACTTCATCACGACCATCTTCAACATGCGCGCCCCCGGCATGACGCTGCACAAGATGCCGCTCTTCGTCTGGTCGATGCTGGTCACCGCCTTCCTGCTGCTGCTGGCGGTACCGGTGCTGGCCGGCGCCATCACCATGCTGATCACGGACCGCAACTTCGGCACGGCCTTCTTCCGCCCCGAGGGCGGCGGCGACCCGGTGCTGTTCCAGCACCTGTTCTGGTTCTTCGGCCACCCCGAAGTCTACATCATGATCCTGCCGGCCTTCGGGATCATCAGCCACATCGTCTCGACCTTCAGCCGCAAGCCGGTCTTCGGCTACCTCGGCATGGCCTACGCCATGGTGGCGATCGGCGTGGTGGGCTTCATCGTCTGGGCCCACCACATGTTCACCTCCGGCATCGACGTCGACACCCGCGCCTACTTCATGGCTGCGACGATGGTCATCGCGGTGCCGACGGGCATCAAGATCTTCTCCTGGGTCGCCACCATGTGGGGCGGCTCCATCCAGATGAAGACGCCGATGCTGTTCGCCATCGGCTTCATCTTCCTGTTCACGGTGGGCGGCGTCACCGGCGTGAAGCTGGCCAATGCCGGCGTCGACGTGATCCTGCACAACACCTACTACGTGGTGGCGCACTTCCACTACGTGCTGAGCCTCGGCGCCGTCTTCGGCATCTTCGCCGGCTGGTACTACTGGATCGGCAAGATGAGCGGGAAGCCCTACCCCGAGTTCTGGGGCAAGGTGCACTTCTGGATGTTCTTCATCGGCGCCAACGTCACCTTCTTCCCGCAGCACTTCCTGGGCGCCCAGGGCATGCCGCGCCGCTACCCCGACTACCCGGACGCCTTCTGGGGCTGGAACATGATCTCCTCGCTGGGGTCCTACATCTCGGCGGCCTCGGTGATCGTCTTCCTCTACGTCTGCTGGAAGACCTTCACCAGCAAGGAGCAGGTGCCGGCGAACCAGTGGGGCGAGGGCGCGACGACGCTGGAATGGCAGGTCTCCTCCCCGCCGCCCTTCCACACCTTCGACGAACTGCCGCGCATCCGCTAGAGCAGCCTCCGCGTTGGCGGGACGCGCAGGCGTTCCGCCAACGCGGAGCCGGGCTGCTCTAGAGGTCATGTTTCCCGGAGCAAGAAATCCGATCAGATCATTCCATCTGATCGGATATTGCTCCAGGCGGACGCACCCGGCAGGACCCCGAGACGGGGCGCCCGGCGACGGGCGCCCCGCTGCGCATCAGGGAGCCGCGGCGCACCGCGCCGGCGGCCCGGACGGACGGCACGATGAGCGACACCACCCTCGCCGCCCAGGGCGGCCACGACCTCTCCGAGGTGCGCGACTGGATCGTGCTGCTCAAGCCGCGCGTGATCTCCCTCGTCGTGCTGACCGGGGTGGTGGGGCTGCTGGTGGCGCCGGGCGGGATCCATCCCGTGCTCGGCCTCGCCGCCGTGCTCTGCATCGCGCTCGGCGCCGGCGCGGCCGGGGCGATCAACATGTGGTACGACCGCGACATCGACGCGCGGATGAAGCGCACGGCCACGCGGCCGATCCCGGCCGGGCGCATCGCGCCGGGCGCGGCGCTCGGCTACGGCATCATCCTCTCCGCCGCCTCGGTCGCCATCATGGGCCTGGCGACGAATTGGGTGGCGGCCGGGGTGCTGGCGCTCTCCATCGCCTTCTACGTGCTGGTCTACACCATGTGGCTGAAGCGGCGGACGCCGCAGAACATCGTCATCGGCGGCGCCGCCGGCGCCTTCCCGCCGGTGATCGGCTGGGCCGCCGTCACCGGCGACGTGACGCTCGAGCCGCTGATCCTCTTCGCCATCATCTTCTTCTGGACGCCGCCGCATTTCTGGGCGCTCAGCCTCTTCGCGCATGCCGACTACGAGCGCGTGGGCGTGCCGATGCTGCCCGTCACCCATGGCGCGCGCGAGACCAGGCGCCAGGTGCTGCTCTACACCCTGCTGCTGGTGCCGCTGACCTTCGCCCCCTGGGCCATGGGCTTCGCCGGCTGGGGCTATGCCGCGGCCGCGGCGGTGCTCGGCGCGGGCTTCCTGCGCCATGCCTGGGCGGTCTGGACCGACCGGCAGGACGGGGCGGGGCGCAGCCTCAGCGGCGACCGGCCGGCGCGGCGGGCCTTCCGCTTCTCGCTCTCCTACCTGGCGCTGCTCTTCGTGGCGCTGGCCGCCGACCGGCTGCTGCTCGGATGAGTGCGGCCCCGGACCCCGCCATCCGCACGATGACGCCCGAGGAGCGGCGGGAGTTCGAGCGGCGCCGCCGGCAGCGGAACTGGGCGATCCTGGCCGTGCTGCTCGGCCTCGTGGTGCTGTTCTTCCTGATCAGCACGGCGCGCGTGCTGCGCGGCTGAGCGCCGCTTGCGCCACCCGCCGGGCGCCGCCATCTCCCCCGCATCATGACCACCCCGCCGTCCGCCGGCCCCGCCGCCCCGCCCCCCTTCGCGCCCCGCGACCCCGCCGAGCTCGCCCGGCGCAACCGGCGCATGGGGATCGGCGTCGGCGTCTTCGTGGCGGGCATGGTCGGCGTAGCCTTCGCCGCGGTGCCGCTCTACGACCTGTTCTGCCGCGTCACCGGCTACAACGGCACGGTGCAGACCGGCGGCGGCGCCGCGCCCGGCGCCGGCGAGCAGGTGATCACCATCCGCTTCAACGCGGTCACGCATCCGCTGCTGCCCTGGCGCTTCGCCCCGGCCCAGCCGGCGATGCAGCTGCGCGTGGGCGAGGAGGGGCTGGCCTTCTACCAGGCCCGCAACCAGGGCAGCGCGCCGGTCACCGGCGTCGCCACCTACAACGTCACGCCCGAGGTGGTGGGCAAGTACTTCCACAAGACCGCCTGCTTCTGCTTCGAGCAGCAGACGCTCGAGCCCGGGCAGCAGGCCGAGATGCCGCTGACCTTCTGGGTGGATCCGCGCATCGCGCAGGACCCGAACACCAGCGGCATCCGCACGATCACGGTGAACTACAGCTTCTTCCGCAGCCTCGAGGATGCCGGCCGCGCCGGGGCGCTGGCCAGCGCGGGGCCGCATGTGGGGCCGGCGACGCGCTGAGGCCGCGTGGTGGCCCGCGGTGCCGCGGGCCGTTCCGCCCGGCATCGCGGCCCGGCGCGCGGGGCCCGGTGCGCCTGGCCGCCCCGCGCCGCGGCGGGCCCTCGCCGCCCCGGGGTTGATCCGCGTGGGGTTTTCGGGATTGATGCAGGCCGCCCCCCGCGCTACGGCGCCCCAGAGCTTCCTGCCAGGACACGCGATGGCCAGCACCACCACAGAGAGCCTCGCGGCAACCGCCGCGCCCTCCCATTACGCCCATGCCGCGCCGGCGAGCCACGCCGCCGAGCCCGAGGCGCCGCCGCTCTACAAGCACCCCTACCACCTGGTGGACCCCTCGCCCTGGCCGCTGGTCGGCGCCTTTGCGGGCGGCGCGCTGGTGCTCGGCATCATCCTCAACGCCCACTACGGCGACCACATCATGCTGGCCGTCGGCGTGCTGGGCGTGCTGGCGACCATGTTCTTCTGGTGGCGCGACGTGCTGCGGGAGAGCCGCACCCCCGGCCTGCACACGCCGGTGGTGCGCATCGGCCTGCGCTACGGCATGACGCTGTTCATCGCCTCCGAGGTGATGTTCTTCGTCGCCTTCTTCTGGGCCTATTTCCATTTCGCGCTGTACCCGCAGCACGTCTCCGGCGCCGAGGTGGCGATCTGGCCGCCCAAGGGCGTGCTGACCTTCGACCCCTGGGGCCTGCCCTTCCTCAACACCATGATCCTGCTGCTCTCGGGCTGCACGGTCACCTGGGCGCATCACGGGCTGCTGCACGGCGACCGCAAGACGATGATCCAGGGGCTGGCGCTGACCGTGGGCCTCGGCATCATGTTCACCGCGCTGCAGGCCTACGAGTATGCCGAGGCGCCCTTCGCCTTCACCGGCGGCGTCTATCCCTCGACCTTCTTCCTCGCCACCGGCTTCCACGGCTTCCACGTGATCGTCGGCACGACCTTCCTCGCGGTCTGCCTGTTCCGTGCCCTGGCGGGCCACTTCACGCCGCAGCGCCACTTCGGCTTCGAGGCGGCCGCCTGGTACTGGCACTTCGTGGACGTGGTGTGGCTCTTCCTCTTCGTCTGCATCTACTGGTGGGGCGCGGGCGAGATCGCCCAGCACTGAGCACCGGATGACCGGCGAAACCCCTGCGGCCCCGCACCGGGATCTCCCCCGGGGCGGGGCCGCTTCGCTTTCCAGGGTGGCGCTTCTGGGCCGATGCCCGCGCTGCGGCGAGGGCGCGCTCTTCGCCGGCCTGCTCTCGGTGCGGGAGGCCTGCAGCCGTTGCGGCCTCGACCTTCGGGCGCAGGATGCGGGGGATGGCCCCGCCGTCTTCGCCATCCTGATCATCGGCGCCCTGGCCGTTGTCGGCGCCATCCTGGTGGAGCTGCGGGCCGAGCCGCCGCTCTGGGTGCATGCGCTGCTCTGGCCTGCGCTGGTGCTGCCCGCCTCGGTCTGGGTGATGCGGGTGATGAAGGCCGGGCTGATCGCGCTGCAGTGGCGGCACCGGCGGGACACGGTTGGCGGCTGAGGCCGCGTGCGCCGCCGGGCGCGTCCGGTGGCCTCAAATGAGGACGACCAGGTACTCCACCACCACGGTCGGCTCCACGGGTTCCAGCGCTGCAAAGCCCTCCTGCGGCTCGGCCTCCATCCGGTCTTCGGTCTCGCCGCGGATGCCGTCGAGGGTGAGGAAGGCATCGAAGGCGGCGTCGCTCTCCTCGGGCGCGCCGGTCAGCTCCTCGCCGGCATCGGGGGACGGCCGGCTGAAGCCGCCGGACTGGCTGACGCCCCAGCTGAAGCTCTCGATGTGGATCTCTCCCCCTGCGGAGGCATGTCCGCCGGTCTGGTACGACGAGACCAGGACGGTCTCGAGCTTGACCTCGTAGGCGGACTCGGTGGGTGCGGTGGCCAGGATGTCCGGCGTGGACCTTTCGGCCCGGCTGTCCCCGGCCGCGGGTGCCATCTCGCCCTTGATGTCCCCGAGCTCCATGTAGATCGGCATGATCGTGGTTCCCTTCGCTGCGTTGCCTGTCGTGCGCCCTACGTCATGCAGGGCGCCGCACACTGGGCGCGTCAGGCCAGGATCCGGAACCAGCACGGGTGCAGGCGCATCGTGCACGGATGCCGGCACCGGTCAGCGGATCGGATGATGACGCAAGCCTTTCGGCGCGGTTCGCGCGGCGCGACCGGGCCTGCCGTGCCGCGCGCACCACATCACCGCTGCGTGAGCGCGCCGCCCGCACGACGGGCTGTGCCGCGCAACTCCTTCGGCTAGAGCGTGATCGCCGAAGGGCGGAACGCCCGCAGGCGTGAATCACGCGAAGAAACAACGCGCTGGACCACGATCCGCGATTCCGTGCTCGCGGATCGTGGTCTAGATACCGCGGCATGATCGGACGCGGCATCAGGACGTCGGCTGCCGCCTCGCGCCGGGGCGGGGCCTGAAGCGCGCATGCCCGCCTGGCGCCGCCTCCTCATCCCAGCGCTGGCCACCCTTCCGGTGCTCGCGGTCCTGCTGGCGCTCGGCACCTGGCAGGCGCAGCGCCTGACCTGGAAGACCGACCTGCTGGCGCGCATCGCCGCGGCCGAGGCGGCGCCGCCGGTGCCGCTCGATTCCGCCATCCCGCAGGGCTACGCCAAGGTCGTCACCACCGGACGCTTCGACCATGCCCGGGAAGCGCTGCTCGGCCTCGAGGTGCGGGGGACGGTGCTCGGGGCGCATCTGCTGACGCCGCTGCTGCGGGAGGGCGCGCCGCCGCTGCTGGTGGACCGCGGCTGGGTGCCGCTCGAACGCAACGCGCCCGTCGCGCATCCCACGGGCGAGGTGACCATCACCGGCTATGTCCGGGAGGGCGTGACGGCTGGAAGCTTTTCGCCGACCGACGACGCGGCGGGGCGGCGCTTCTACACCTTCGACCCGGCGGCGATCGGCCGCGCGCTCGGCCTGCCCGGCGTCGCGCCCTTCGGCCTGGTCGCCCTGGCGCCGCCCGGGACGCCGCCCGACGCGTTGCCGGCGGCGGCGCGCAGCCTGCCGCGGCCGAACAACCCGCATCTCGGCTATGCGATAACCTGGTATGGCCTGGCGGCGGCGCTGGTCGGCGTGTTCGTCGTCTTCGCCCATCGCCGGCTGAAGGAGCCTCCCGCGCCGTGAACCATGCTCCCATGGCGGCCCGTCCTGCGACGAACGAAGCCCATGCCCGCCTGAAGGACCGCTTCGCCCGCATCGCCACCATCGGCGAGGCGCAGGCCATGCTGCATTGGGACGCCGCGGCCATGATGCCGCCCGGCGGCGCCGCGGCGCGCGGCGAGCAGCTGGCGACGCTGGCGGGCCTGGCGCACGGGATGCTGACCGCGCCCGAACTCGCCGAGGACCTCGCCGCCGCGCGCGCGGACGGCGCGTGGGAGGAAGCGAACCTCGCCCTGATGCGCCGCGCCCATGCCCGCGCCGTCGCGCTGCCGACCGCGCTGGTGGAGGCAACGGCGCGCGCCAACAGCGCCTGCGAGACGATCTGGCGCAAGGCCAAGGCGACGTCCGACTTCGCCCTGGTGCGCCCGGCGCTGGAGGAGGTGGTGCGGCTGCAGCGCGAGGCCGCGCAGGCGCTGGCGGCGGCGCTCGGCCTCGCGCCCTACGACGCGCTGATGGAGGGCTATCAGCGCGGCGTGACGGCGGCCGAGGTGGAGCCGGTCTTCGCCGCCTACGAGGCCTTCCTGAAGGACGCCCTGCCGCGCGCCGAGGCGATCCAGGCGGCGAGGCCCGCGCCGGTGGCACCCCGCGGGCCCTTCCCGGTGGCGACGCAGCGGCAGCTCTGCCGTGCGCTGTCCGAACGCGTCGGCCTCGACTACGCGCATGCGCGGCTGGACGAGAGCCTGCACCCCTTCTGCGGCGGCACGCCGACCGACATCCGCATCACCACCTTCTACAGCGAGGCGGAGTTCGCCAAGTCGCTGCTCGGCGTGCTGCACGAGACCGGCCATGCGCTCTACGAGCGCGGCCTGCCGGCAGCCTGGGCGCGGCAGCCGGTGGGCGAGGCGGCGGGCATGGCGGCGCATGAATCGCAGAGCCTGATCGTCGAGATGCAGGCCTGCCGGTCCGACGCCTTCCTCGGCTTCCTCGGCGCCGAGCTGCACCGCGCCTTCGGCGGCGACGCCGCACCCTATGTCGGGGCGAACCTGGCGCTTCTCTGGCGCCGCGTCGGCCGCGGCTTCATCCGCGTCGATGCCGACGAGCTGACCTATCCCGCGCATGTCATCCTGCGCTTCCGGCTGGAGCGGGCGATGATCGGGGGCGATCTCGCCGTGGCCGACCTGCCCGGCGCCTGGAACGAGGGGTTCGCCGCGCTGCTCGGCATCGCGCCGCCGGACGATGCGCAAGGCTGCCTGCAGGACATCCACTGGCATGACGGCGCCTTCGGCTACTTCCCGTCCTACACGCTGGGCGCCATGGCGGCGGCGCAGCTGATGCGCGCGGCGCGGCGCGACATCCCGGACCTGGATGCGGAGATGGCGCGCGGCGAGCTGCTGCCGCTGGTCGCCTGGCTGCGCGAGCGCGTGCACGGGCAGGGATCGCTGCTTGGCTTCCAGGACCTGCTGCGCCACGCCACGGGCAAGCCGCTCGATCCCGCGGACTTCACCGCGCACCTGACGGAGCGCTACCTGACGCCATGAGCCGGGGCGCTGCCCCTCAGCCGACGCGCTGGTTCACCTCGATCATGTTGCCCGAGGGATCCATAACGTAGAGCTGGTGCATCCCCGCCATGGCGTAGGTGCCGGCATCGGTCACCAGCACCCCCGCCGCGGCGAGCCGCGCCTTCACCGCCGCCAGGTCCGGCACGCAGAAGGCCGGATGCCCGCCGATCGAGGGGTTGTGGGCGAAGCCGTTGCGGTGCGCGAAGCCCGGATCGGCGCGGATGATGTGGATGCCGGCATTGTCCTCGCCGAGCGGCAGGGGGGCCAGCTCGCGCGGGTCGATGCTGAAGTCGCCGCGCGCGGCGGGCGCGCGCCAGGGGCCTTCCTGCAGCCCCGCCGCCTCGCGGTAGAAGGCGGCGGCCGCGCGCACGTCCTGCGCCTCGATGTTCACGTGGTGCAGCTGCCAGCCCGCGCCGCCGGGATTCGGCGGTGCGCCGGGCCGGTGCTGGCAGAAGGCGACGAGGTTCAGCGAGGGGTCGAGGGTGTGGAGCGCCGGCCCCTCGAAGGCCTCCGCCGCGGCCGGGACGCAGGGCGCGCCGAGCCGCGCCAGGTTGCGCGCCACGCCGTCGAGATCCGCCACGCCGATGGCCAGGCACCGCGCCCCTGCCGCCGCCATCGGCATGCCGCCGGCCTCGGCGAGGGCCCGGCGCGGGCGGCTCACCCGCAGCGCCGTGCCGAAATCGAGGCTGTCCTCGCCCTGCTGCCGCGGCGCGCCGAGGCCGATCAGCGTGCCGAAGAAGTGCCGCGCCGCCTCGAGGTCGTGGCTCGCCAGCGCGGCGCGACGGAGGGTCCAGGACATGGCGGCGCTTCCCCGCGGCGGGGCTCGCCGCTGCGTGTCAGGCTTCCACGCCCCGCCTGTCCCGGCAAGCGCGGCCCGGTCACGCCCCTGCCAGCGTCAGCCCCTCGACCCGCACCGTCGGGCTGTCCGTGCCGCGGCGGAATTCCAGGTCGTCGGCCGGCGTCAGGTGCAGCAGCATCTCGGCCAGGTTGCCGGCGATGGTGATCTCGCTGACCGGCTCGGCCAGCTCGCCGTCGCGGATCATGAAGCCGGCGGCGCCGCGGCTGTAGTCGCCGGTCACCTGGTTCACGCCCATGCCGATCATCTCGTTGACGTAGAGCCCCTCGCGGATGTCGGCCATCAGCGCCTTCGGGGTGAGCGTGCCCGGCTCGAGCCAGAGGTTGGAGGGACCCGGCGCCGGCGGCCCGCCGGTGGAGCGCCCGGCATGGCCCGTACTGGCGAGGCCCAGTTGCCGCGCGCTCCGCCAATCGAGCAGCCAGGTGGTCAGCACCCCGTCCTCGACCAGGGCGCGGCGCTCGCCCTTCATCCCCTCCCCGTCGAAGGGGCGGGAGCGCAGGCCGCGCCGGCGCGTCGGGTCGTCCACCACCGTCAGCCCGGCCGCCATCACCCGCTGGCCCATGCGGTCCTTCAGGAAGGAGGTGCCGCGCGCCACCGCCGCGCCGTTGATGGCGCCTGCGAGATGCCCGAGCAGGGAGCCGGCGACCCGCGGGTCGAACACCACGGGGATGCGCGCGGTCTTCGGCCGGTGCGGCTTGAGGCGGCGCACCGCCTGCTCCCCGGCGCGGCGGCCGATGGCGGCGGGGTCGCGCAGCGCCTCGAGATGGATGGCGGTGGCGTAGTCGTAGTCCCGCTCCATGCCCGTGCCGCTGCCGGCCAGCGCCGTCGCGCTGATCGAATGCAGCGTGCGGCGATAGGCGCCGGCGAAGCCGGTGCTGGTGGCCAGCGCATAGGTGGTGCGCGACCAGGAGGCCTCGGCGCCCTCGGAATTGGTCACGCCGGGGACGGCCAGCGCCGCTTCCTCGGCCGCGGCGGTGCGGGCGATCAGCGCCTCGGCCGTGGGCTCGGCGGGGTCCTCCAGCTCGAGATCGGCGGCGACCAGCCCGTCCGGCCGCTCGGCGAGGCCGGCGAAGGGGTCCTCCGGCACCACCCTGGCCATCGCCACGGCCCGCTCGGCCAGGGCGGCGAAGCCGGCGGGATCGGCCGCGCTGGTCGAGACGATGGCCTGGCGCCGGCCGATGAAGACGCGCAGGCCCAGGCCGAATTCCTCCGACCGCTCGAGCTGCTCGATCTTGCCGAGGCGGCGCTGCACCGAGAGCGCGGCGGAGGCGATCAGCAGCGCATCCGCGGCCTCGGCCCCGGCGCGGCGGGCGGCGCCGACCAGGGCCTCCAGCGCCTCGAGGTGGCGTGCGTCCTCGGGGGTCATGCGGCCAGCGCCTCGGCGATGGCGCCGATGCCGGGCACCTTGCCCGCGGGGCCGAGCGCGGCCAGCGTCGGCGTCGCGCGGAAGGCGCGCGCGGCGGCCTGCTGCACCTGCTCCACGGTGACGGCGGCGATCTTCGCCTTGGTCTCCTCGATGGGGACGACGCGGCCATGCACCTGCAGCTGCCGCGCCAGCTGCTCGGTGCGGCTGCCCGTGCTTTCCAGCGACATCAGCAGCGAGGCGCGGAACTGCGCCTTGGCGCGGTCGAGCTCCTCCTGCGTGACCTCGGCCTGCACCTTGCGCAGCTCCTCGAGGGTGACGGGGACCAGCTCCTCGGCCTCCTTCTCGCCGGTGCCGGCGTAGATGGCGAAGAGGCCGCCATCCATGAAGGGATGCGCGAAGGAGTAGATGGAATAGACCAGGCCGCGCTTCTCGCGGATCTCCTGGAACAGGCGGGAGGACATGCCGCCGCCGAGCAGCGTGGAGAGCAGCAGGGTCGGGTAGTGCAGCGGGTCCTTGTAGGCGGTGCCGGGGAAGCCGAGGACGATGTGCACCTGGTCGAGGTCGCGCTCCTCGCGGAACTCGCCGCCCTGGTAGCGCGCGCCGTGCGGCGCATCGGGTGCGACCTGCGGCAGGTCGGCGAAATGGGTGCGCACCAGGTCGAGCACGCGGTCGTGGTCGAGCGCGCCGGCGGCGGCGATGACCATGCTGCCCGGCCCGTAGTGGTGGCGCATGTAGCCGGTCAGCGCCTCGCGCTTCATGCCCTTGATGACCTCCTCGGTGCCGAGGGTGGGTCGGCCCATGGGCTGGTCGGGGAAGGCGGTCAGCTGGAAGTGGTCGAAGATGATGTCGTCCGGCGTGTCGTTGGCCTGGCCGATCTCCTGCAGGATGACGCCGCGCTCGCGCTCCAGCTCGTCGGGGATGAAGGTGGAGTGGGTCAGGATGTCGCCGATGATGTCGGCGGCGAGGCCGATATCCTCCTTCAGCACCTTCACGTAGTAGGCCGTGGTCTCGCGCGCCGTGTAGGCGTTGAGGTGGCCGCCGACGTTCTCGATCTCGCGGGCGATGGCCGCGGCGTCGCGCTTCTCGGTGCCCTTGAAGGCCATGTGCTCGAGGAAGTGGGAGACGCCGTTCTCCGCCGCCGTCTCGTGGCGGGTGCCGGCGGAGACATAGGCGCCGAAGGAGACGGTCTCGACCCGGGGCATCACCTCGGAGACGACGGTCAGGCCGTTGGGCAGGCGGGTCAGGCGGATGGCGTCGGACATCAAGGGACCTTGTGCGGGCAGGGTGTGCGGAGGGAGTCGGGGGGAATGTAGGGCGGCCGCGGCCGGACGCGATGGGGGCGGTGCGGGGCTTAGCCGGCAGGACGGCCGCCGAGGGCATCGACCAGGGCGCGGAGGTCGGCGGACTCGTCGGTCAGCTCGGTGAGGGTCAGGGCCAGGCTGTCGGGGATGGGATGAGGGGGAACATCCTGGTCGGTCGCCAGGACCAGTCTCCGCGCCTTCCCGTAGAGGTCGTCCAGCGCGATGGTGCGCGCCATGCCGGGGCGGTAGCGGATCTGCGCCTGCAACAGGCAGGTTGCCGCCTCTCCGCGCCAGTGCAGCACGGCCGTGCCGGTGGGCCAGCGCGCTGCCTTCAGCGCGTGGATCATTGCCTGCAGGAGCAGGGAGGTGCCCTGGGCCATCTCGGAGTTCCCCAGATCCTCGATCTCCTCGATCACGTGCTCCCAGTCGAGGTCGTTCACCCGCTCCCCGGCGACGTGCCGGCGCAGCCGCTCGGCCTGCTGGCGCGACCAGGTGACGATATCGGTGCTGTAGAGGGTCTCGTCGGGCATGGCGGTCTCCGCGGCCGCGGCCTGCGCTCCCGGTGGGCCCGGCAGAGGTGGGGCCGCGCCTCGCGCCAAGTCAACCGCAAAGGCCGCGGCGGACCCGCTGGGGCATCACGGCAGAGCTTGCGCCGTGTCCGGATCCGTCCGGCCGCGCCCGCCATCGGCATGCGCCGCGTCGGGACCCGCCGTGCGATGCCCCGGCCCGACCATGCCGGGCCGGGCGGCGATCCGGCCGCGTGTCAGACGAGCCCCTCGGCCACCACGAGATCCATCTCGGAGCCGGACTGGCGGAGGCTGATCAGCGGCTGGTAGTCGGGGTCGGCATACCAGGCGCGCGCCGCGGCCAGGGAGGGGAATTCGAGCACGACGAGGATATCCGCCGGCTCCTTGCCCTCGAGCTGATCCGGGCCCGGCGCGGCGGCGAGGTAGCGCCCGCCATGCTTCTCCACCAGGGCAAGGCATTTGGGCCGGTACTCGTCCAGCCAGCCCGCGTCGCGCAGCCTCACGAGGCCGGCCATGTAAGCTTTCGCCATCGCCACACCCTCCCAGGACATTTGCGCTTCAGGATGCACATGCCTGGCGCCGAAAGGGAAGGAAATGCGATCCGGATCGGTTTCCAATCCGGCGATGGCCCGCAGCGGAGAACGCCCTACCGGTTCCGCCGGGCGTGGCCGCGCACGAAGCCCTCCACC
>CAYNYQ010000128.1:0-12614 GCA_964401305.1 uncultured Acetobacteraceae bacterium
CGCAGACTTCGCGCGTGAACCAAGCTCCGCCGTCACCATCCCAGGAATCTATGGTTTTTCTAAGCGATGATGTTGTCTCTTTAAACCGAATTCGAAATGATGACACTCATGCGCGGAAGTGCTTGAGGCGACGCGGCGGGCTCTGATTCGATGGTGTCATCGGCGGGAGAGGTGCGATGGCGCGTCGGCGGATCGGGCAGGAAGATCTCATCGCGCGGCTGGAGGCGAGGACGGCGTCGTCGCTGACCAAGATCGCCGCCCTGCTCGATTGGGCCGAGATCGACCGTGCCCTCGCGGGCATCTCGGCCGCTGACAGGGGCGAGCCCGGCTGGCCGCCGCTGGCGCTGTTCCGTGCCCTGCTGCTGGCCACGTGGCAAGACCTCTGCGACGTGCGGCTGTAAGCGCGGCGTAGAGGCCCTTGAGGCGCGCGATTGATGGTCAACCTGCAGCGCGACAATCAGGATAGTTGAGCGCGTCAATCAGGATGAGCGGCGCCGGGGTCAGCCGGAGGTCGGGCGTAGCCCGGCCGTAGGCTGACCCCGGCGGGCGCCTTCGCCCGACAGGGTGGGGTGCCTTGGCGGTTCGGTGTGCCGGAATGGGCGGTCATCCCAGGGGGATTGCCGCCTTGCCCGGCTCGCACATCACCGACCACCAGGCGAGGCGCTACATGACGCTCAGACGCACCCACGGCCGCGCCACCGCGGCCGCCATGGCGGGCTTCAGCCCGAGCACCGGCGGGCGGCTCGAGGCCGATCCCCGCCCGCCATCGGAACGGGCGACACCCCGCGGCCGGCGCCGGCCCGACCCGCTCGGGCACCTCGAATAACTGGGTGACGGGCGGCTGCTGAGGCCTGTTGAGGGTGATGGCGCGTGCGGATCTGGTGCTTTCGCGGCTCTGCTCAGCCCCGCGGCGGGGGCTACACGCCTCTTGCGGCGCCGGGACCGATCAAGCGGGCGCACCTCTCCCTTCGATCCAGGCCAGGCGGCGCATGTTGTAGGTGAGGTTTGCCAGCGTGATCCGCGCTGTGGCGCGGACCAGGCCGATGCAGCGGACGACGAGACCCATACCGCGCTTCTCGGCGGCGAAGACATGTTCGACCCGGCTGCGCACCCGCGCCCGGGTCGCGTTGCCGCGGGCGATGTGGGAGGGCATCGGCCCACCCCGCGGCTTGGCGCGCTGGAACTCGGGCCGCAGGCCACGCCGGTCCAGCAGGGCGAGATTGGCCTTGCTGCGGTACGCGGTATCGGCCCAGACGCCGCTGCCGGTGTTGGCCGGATCCAGCACGGCGCCGAGTTGGGCACCGTCGTGGCGCGCTGCATCGGTCACCACGAAGCGGCGGATGAAACCGTGGGCACGATCGACGCCGATATGGTTCTTGTAGCCGAACATCGGCACCGCGATCTCGGCCGCCTGGCGCGGCGTGCCCTCTGGCGGTTTGGTCTTGCGGCCGCGCTTGATGGTCCAGCGGCCATCGCAGTCGATCTGCCGCTTGCGCGCCGCAGGCCAGCCCTCGGGCGTGCCGCCGGCGCGCAGCACCGCCTTCTCCTCCTGGGTCAGCCGCGGGCGCCGGGCTTCGATGATGGTCGCATCGACGATCTGCCCGCCAATGGCCAGGAAGCCGCGCTCGGCAAGCATGGCATCGAAGCGCGCAAACAGACGGGCCAGCGCACCCGCGTGCGTCAGTTGCTCGCGGTACAGCCAGATCGTCTTGGCGTCGGGCACCGCGTCCTGCAGCGCCAGGCCGGCGAAGCGCATGAAGCTGAGGCGATCGCGCAGCTGGTACTCGGTCTGGTCATCGGACAGCGTGTAGAGCGCCTGCAGAACGAGGACGCGGAACATCAGCACCGCATCCCATGGCGGGCGACCGCCGCGGCTGCGGTCGGCGCGCGGCAGCGCCGCCTCCAGCTCCGCACGGAACGCCTCGAAGTCCACCACAGCATGCAGCCGCTCCAACGGATCGCCCGAGGCCGAAAGCCAGCGCAGCCGTTCCTCCGCGTCAAAGAACCCGCGCTGTCCCACCATCGGCCGCCACCCGCGTCACCAGCAGCAGCGAATCAGATCGCCCCGCGTCGGTGCCAGGGTTTTTCGAGGTGTCCACCTGCTGCGGACAGATCTGCCAGCGACGAGCCACCTCTGCCACGACAGCGCCAGGCTCGAGCGTCTCCGCCACCACCTTCGCCTTATCGTCGTCCGACCACTTCCGCCGGCGACCAGGTCCCGTCAGCATCTCGAGCCGGCGATACCGCCGCATCACGGCACTGCTGCGGCCGGCTGGTGAGTGAACGCCAAGCGGGTCGAGCGGATCTGGCGGCGGGAGGGGCTGAAGGTGCCGCAGCGACAGGCCAAACGCGGCAGGCGGTGGCTGGCCGACGGGTCGTGCATCCGACTGCGGCCGGAGTGTCAGGGGCACGTATGGGCTTATGATTTCGTCGAGGACCGCACGCACGACAGCCGGAAGTACCGGATGCTGACGGTGATCGACGAGTTCACCCACGAATTCCTGGCGATCGTGGTGGCTCGGCGGCTGACGAGCGACGACGTGCTGACGGCGCTGTTCATCGAGCGCGGCCCGCCCGAGCACATCCGCTCCGACAAGAGGCCGGAGTTCATCGCCGCGGTCGTGCGGGCATGGCTCGGCCGGCTCGGCGTGGCGACACTGTCCATAGAGAAGGCCAGCCCCTGGGAGAACGGCCACAACGAGAGCTTCAACGCAAGCTGCGCGACGAACTGCTCGACCGCGAGATTTTCTATTCGCTCGCCGAGGCGCGCGTGCTGATCGAGCGCTGGCGCCGGCACTACAACACCGAGCGCCCGCACAGCAGTCTCGGCTACCGGCCGCCGGCGCACGAGACGCTCAGCCCGCCACGCCGGCCGGTCGGCTCCGCGACGCTCCGCCTCCCGGCCAGCGTGGCGGGGGAGGCGGCGATGCACTAACATTCAACCCGGACCACCAGGGCGGGGCAGGTCACGAAGCGGCTGCCGGTCCGCGGCGACGGAGGGTTCCTCCTGGTTTGTCGTTGCAGACTTGCAGCAAGCTGCACACAAATTTTCTCTTTCGTTTTTTCCAATTAAACTATACGGTAGAGACCGGCGTCAAAAAAGGTGCTTCTTTTCGTGTCCAGCATATCCTCAAAGCCCGTCATCATGACGACATTAACGGGAGGAGGATTTTCTTTTGAAACAAATCAGCTCCTGCAATCTCTACCTCTAGAGGTGCGCCTTATTGTTGTCCATACTAGATGGGGTGGGGATCCGCCAGACTCACAAGAGACTATCAGCTTGCATCTGGTTCCTGATTTCGCGACCAGAGAACGCAAGTCGATGCTATACAGCATAAATGCGGCTGTGGTGACGTTTCTTAAGTCCATGTTTTTGCTTCTTTCCCGGAAAATAGATTGTGTTTTGGTTGTTGGGTCTAGTCATGCTGTTCCAGTGCTATTGGCCTCGACTATACTCTTGAAGAAGAGAGTTTTTATAGAAACCATAACCCGAGTACCAAGACTTTCTGTTACGGGCCTAATTGTGTACAAATTTCATCTTGCAAGCGTGTTCCTGGTGCAATGGCCCGGGCTTCAGGCTAATTATCCGCGCAGTCAGTTGGGCACCTTACTATGATTTTGGTAACAGTT
Organism: uncultured Acetobacteraceae bacterium; assembly: GCA_964401305.1. GTDB lineage: Bacteria > Pseudomonadota > Alphaproteobacteria > Acetobacterales > Acetobacteraceae > JAIEOP01. The sequence goes on from CAYNYQ010000128.1 coordinate 3,631, forward strand.
GGTACAGGAGCGCCGTTCGATTCTCTATTGAGAGAGGTGGATCGTCTCGCGTCTGAGGGCCTGTTTCAGGAGCCAATAATTTGTCAGGGCGGGCGCTCGATGTATAAAATGCAAAATGCAGATCAATTTGTAGCTAAACCTAGCATTCAAGATTTGATCGACCAAAGTAACACGGTATTCACGCACGGTGGTGCTACAGTCGTTCAGCTGCTTGTCGCAAAAAAGAATTTCATTGCTTTCCCAAACCCATCAGTTGCCGATGACCACCAAACAAGTTTCTTGCGTCAGATAGAGAAAATTGCGTCTATATCTTGGAGTTCCGATGTAAAAAATTTAGCTGATCTGTATAAGAAAAGAAAAAAACTTGGCCCTCCCCAACTTCGTAGCGGCATCCCGCGCGCAGCAGATATCGTTACTAAATTTCTTCTCTCGTAATCTCGGCGTGTCTGGGGCTTGTACATGGCGGGGACCTGTGGCAGGTTTAGATTGGACTGACCAGGAACATCAATCTGTGTCAGCCGTTTTTGGTTTCCACCATTCCGAGCCCGTCAGGTAGACATCTCGAAACATCCTTGGCCCCGACGCATGCTGATCTGATTGGCTGCGGCTAGTGGCAGCGGGAGCAGCAGATAGCAGGCCAGCCCAGTTTCTTCAATGCGAAGGAGCGGATGCGCTGGCTTTCGGCCTCTGGCGACCCGCTGGAGTGGCTGCGCGCCGTAGTGGACTTTGAGGCGTTCCGCGCCGAGTTGGTGGCTGCCCCTGCCGCGGGCCGACCGCAGTCGCGGCGGTCGCCTGCCCTGGGACGCGGTGCTGATGTTCCGCGTCCTCGTTCTGCAGGCGCTCTACACGCTGTCCGATGACCCGGCCGAGTATCAGCTGCGCATCGCTTGCCTTCGTACGCTTCGCGGGCTTGGCGCTGCAGGACCCCAAGACGATCTGGCGACGACATCGTCGAGGCCCGGCGCCCACGGGTGAACAACGACGAGAAGGCAGTGCTGCGCGAAGGCGGTACGCCCGCGGGTTGATCGAAGGCGCGCGCGCGGCAGATCGACCGCGATGGCCGCTGGACCATCAAGCGCGACCGCAAAGCCAAGCTATCCGAAGGCACGCCGCGTCAGGCGGCCAGATCGCGGTGCAGGTGTTCGGCTACAACAATCACCTCGGCGTCGACCGCCACCACGGCTTTATTCGGCGCTCCGTGGTTACCGATGCCGCGCGGCACAACGGCGCCCAGCTCGGCGCGGTGCTGGACCCGGACAACACCGGGAGCGCCGTCTGGGCCGACACTACCTACCGCAGCAAGGCCAACCTCGGCCTGCTGGACCGACGCAGCCTACGGCCCAAGTTCCTACGTGCCAAGCCGCGGGGCAAGGCAATGCCCGCCCACATCGCCTGCGGCAACGCCCCTCGGGCTCGCGTGCGCAGCTTGGTCGAGCACGTCTTCGCCGCCACGCTTACGACGCATGGGCCTCGTCGTGCGCTGCATCGGCCTGGCGCGCGCCACGGCGCGGATCACACTGGCCAACCTGACGTACAACATGCGCCGCCTGGCCTGGATCAGGGGGAGAGGTGCGCCCGCCTCTGACCGATTCGGCACCAGGAGGGCCCCAGCCCGCCACCTGAGGCCGATCAGCGACGGCTGCGGCGAAACATAGATGGCCACTCTGCCCGTGCCGCGAACTTCAGCAAGCTTCAGCAACGCACGGTCAGTCGGTTAATCGAGGAGGCCCGGCGCCTTCACGGCCCCTCAACCGTCCGATAAGCAGGTCATTCGAGATGTCCAACTGGAAGTTCTGTCTGTACACACCTTGCGCGCAACCATAACTTGCGACACAAGGCAGGCTGGTTCGCACGGTCGGAGCATCCATGCTCTACAAGCTTCGGCGTCAAATCCAAGTACGCCGCTTCGGCAGCACCATTCGCGAGGTTCTCTCTACCCCTCCGATGCCCATCGTTGAGGCGCCGCTGACGATCGTCAGCATGGTCGCCACATCGGAAGTCCCGATGTACGTGCTCAGCATGAAGGCATTCTACCGCCGGATTGGCCGCGGGCGCCTGGTGGCGATCATCGACCGCGACATGCCCGCCCCGGCCCGCGCCACGCTGGAGCAGCATTTTCCCGGCATCGCCTTCGAGATCCTGGAGGACATCGACACCGGTCCCTGCCAGCGCGGCGGCACCTGGGAGCGGATCCTCTATATCCTGGATCGGGCTGCAACCGAATACGTGGTGCAGGTGGACTGCGACACCTTGCCGGTGGCCGCGGACCTTCAGGAGGTGACTGACTGCATCGCGGCGAACGTTTCCTTTACCCTGGCCGACAACAACAACCGCATCCGCACCTTGCGTGAGACCGCCGCGGCCACGAAGAAGATGCAGAGCGACTACATCGGCGTCGTCTCGGAGCGGATGTTCGATCAATACCCGAATTGCGATGAGCAGTTCTACGTCCGCGGCTCCTCTGGTCTTGCGGGCTTCGCGCCCGGCGCCTTTCCGCGCCAGCGCCTCGAGGAGTTCCACGGCATCATGGAAGGCCTGGTCGGGCGGGAGCGCTGGCGTGAATGGGGCACCGAGCAATGCGCCTCGAACTTCGCCGTCGCCAACTCGCCAGGTGCCGTGGTGCTGCCCTCCCCTGCCTACACGAGCTTCTTTCCGGGGGGACCGCGGCAGGGCGTGAAGTTCTTCCACTTCATCGGCTCCTTCCGCTTCGACGAGGGGTTCTTCGCCGCGCGCGGCCGGGAGGAGATCGCCTCCCTTTTCGCGCTCGCCAGGCAGCCATCCTGAGCATCGCCCGCAGGTGCAGCCCGATGGCGGCCCGCCCCCGGCCTATGCGGTAGAGGCGCCAGGCAGGGCCACCACACCCCCCGCCCTCGCCATCGTCGTCGACACGGAGGAGGAGTTCGACTGGAACGCCCCCTTCGACCGCAACGCCACCGGCGTCGGCCACATGCGCCAGATCGGCCGGCTGCAATCCCTGTGCGAGGCCTGGGGCCTCCGCCCGACCTATGTGGTGGACTACCCCATCGCCACCCAGGCACCCGGCATCGAGGCCCTCGGCCCCCTGCTGCGTGACGGCCGGGCGCTGATCGGCGCCCATCTCCACCCCTGGGTCTCGCCGCCGCACGAGGAGGCGGTGAACGGCCACAACAGCTTCCCCGGCAACCTGCCGCCTACGCTCGAGCGCGCGAAGCTCGGGCACCTGCGCGACGCCATCGCCGCCGCCTTCGGCGAAGCCCCGCGCATCTACAAGGCCGGGCGCTACGGCATCGGGCCGAACAGCTTCGCCATCCTCGAGGAGCTCGGCTTCGAGATCGACCTCTCCCCCGCGCCCCCCTTCGACTACCGCGCCGCCGGGGGGCCGGACTTCTCCCGCCGCGGCCTGGTGCCGGAATGGGTCGGGCCGGCGCGCCGCGTGCTCTCCATCCCCGGCACCGGCGCGCTGATCGGGCGCGCGCCGAGCCCCGGCCTCTACGCCCTGGCGACGCGCCCGCCGGCCATGGCGCTGCGCCTGCCCGGCATCCTCGCCCGGCTCGGCCTGGTGGAGCGGCTGGGCCTCTCGCCCGAAGGGCACAACGCGGAGGATATGCTGCGGCTGGTGCGCTGGCTCATCGGGCGCGGCCAGCGGCTCTTCGTGCTCAGCCTGCATTCGCCCTCGGTGGAGCCGGGCCATACCCCCTATGTGCGCAGCGCGGCCGATCTCGAAGCCTTCCTCGCCACGCTCGAGGCCTTCCTGCGGACCTTCATGACCGAACTCGGCGGCGTGCCGACCGACCCGCTCGCCGTGCACGCGGCCTGGAGCGCGACGCGGCCGGCCTGAGCCCGCCTCCCCTTCACTCCTCCGGTCCGATCATCCGCTGCACCGCGCGCCGTGCCCGCGCCACCACCCCCGAGACCGACCAGCACGGCACCGTCTCCGCCCAGACCAGTGTCGCCGAGGCATTGGAGAGGCTCCGCTTGTAGCGCGCGTCGCCGGCCAGGAAGTCGTACGTCTGCTCGCCCCCGGCCAGCGCCCGCTCCACCGCCATGGCATGGAAGGTCAGGCCCGGCTTGCCGTGCCGCTCCGCGCCGCGATGGTTCAGCCCGCTCTGGTAGGCGTAGATCCGCCCGCCCAGGCGGACATTGTAGAGGTATCCCAGCTCCTCCTCGCCCGCCGTCAGGCGCAGCAGGTCGAGCTCGCCGCGCGGCTCCGCGCGCTCGATCAGCGCGCGGTGGAAGCGCAGCGCGAAGGGATGCGCGAAGGCGCCGGGCTGGCCGCGGCGCTGCCAGCTCTCGCCGTGCAGCGCCACCAGCCGGTCGAACCAGGCCAGCGCCTCGGCCAGGCTGCCCGCGCGCTCCAGCCGCAGCGGCCCGCGCGCGGCGTAGAAGCGGGCCGAGCGGCGCAGCTGGTACCGGGTATTGGCGCTGAGCGTGGCCAGCCAGTCCCCGCCCTCGGCGCGGATCCTGGCCAGATCGATGAAGGGTGCCTCCTGCCGCCGCTGCCGGAAGGCGATGCCCCCTGCGGCCTGCAGCACCGCGGGCGCCACGCCACCCATCACCAGGCGCCGCACCCCGCGCTCGCGCCAGGCCGCCTGCAGCAGCGCCGGCATGGCCGCCGCATCGGCCCCGGCCGCCAGCAGCGGGCCGTTGTGCTCGATGAAGGGCGCGTCGAGCGAGGCGTCGCCGCTTTCCGCCAGGTGCAGCCGGCCCCGGCGGCGGTTGAACAGGGCCAGGCCCACCGTCCGGCCATCGGCCACGGCGCGCAGCAGCACCGGGGCGTCGTAGCGTTCCTCGGCAAGGCAGCCGACCCATGTCCAGGACTGGAACAGCGAAAGCCCCGTGGCCTCGGCCTCCAGGCTGCGCCAGGCGCAGCCCAGTTCCGGAAAGGACCCGACAGGAACCGTTTCTACCTGAACGCGCACCGGCGGAGGGACTTCATCTCGTCAGCAAGGAAACAGATATCGTGCGCGTCGGCCAGCGGCGAAGCGTTCGGGAATCGAAAGAAAGACCGCGTGCCTGCTTCCCCACAGCCCCTCGATCCTGCCCGCCCTGGCCTGCCGCGCAACCCACTCCCTTGCGGATGGTGGTGACCTTAGAACATTGTGCTGCGCAAGTCCCAGTGACGCCGAGTGGACCAGCGACATCTCGATGGTGGATACCCCCCAGGTTCTCGTTCTCGGCGACGATTCGCGGGCCTTCCTGGCGGTGGTCCGGTCGCTCGGGCGGCGTGGACTCGGGGTGCATGTGGCGCCCTTCGACCATGCCTCGGTCGCCCTGCGCTCGCGCCACATCGCCGCGGTGCACCGCCTGCCGCCCTACAATCTCGACCCCGCGGCCTGGGGACGGGCGGTCCGCGCGCTGCTGGCGGCGCACCGTTTCGCCCTGGTCGTGCCCTGCGACGACCGCTCCATCCTGCCGCTGCAGCGCCACCCGGAGGTCTGGGAGGGTACCCGCGTCGCCCTGCCGAACCCGGAGGCCTTCGCCGCCTTCTTCGACAAGCAGGCGACGCGCGAGTTGGCGCAGCGCGCCGGCGTCGCCGTGGCGCCCGGGGAGGCGCTGGGCCCCGCCCCCATGGGCGCCGCGGAAGCCGCCGCCCTCGTCGCCCGCTATGGCCTGCCCCTCGCGCTCAAGCCCCGGCATTCCTTCGAGCTCGAGCAGATCGCCTCGCGCCGTTCCGTCACCATCCTGCACGAGGAGGCGGCGCTGGCCGAGGCGCTGGCCACGCTCGAGCACCCGGAGCACTACCTGGTCGAGGGCTTCTTCGAGGGCAGCGGCGTCGGCGTCTCCATCCTCGCCGCCGAGGGCGAGGTCCTGCAGGCCTTCCAGCACCACCGCGTCTTCGAGTCGGGCCCCACCGGCGGCAGCACCTACCGCGTCAGCGCGGCGCTCGACCCCGGGCTCGAGCAGGCGACCGCCGCCCTCGCCCGCGCCACCAGGCTCCACGGCGTGGCGATGTTCGAGTACCGCCGCAACATGGCGACCGGCCAGGCGGTGCTGCTGGAGGTGAATGCCCGCTTCTGGGGCTCGCTGCCGCTGGCCATCGCCGCCGGCATCGACTTCCCGGCCCAGCTCTACGACCTGCTGGTGAAGGGCGAGCGGCATCCCCGCATCGCCTATCGCGTCGGCCAGTATGCGCGCAGCCTCGGCAACGACGCCTATCGGCTGGTGGGCGATCTCGGCGACCGCAGCGTGCCGCTCCTCACCCGGCTGGCGCGGGCCGGCGGCGACCTGGCCGGGGGGCTCGGGCGCAGCCTGGTGGGGCGGGAGCGCTACGACAGCTTTGCCCTCGACGACCCCGGCCCCTGGCTCGGCGAGTGGAAGGAGATCGGCGCCTGGATCTCGGGCGGGGCGCTGCGCCGCCTCTCCTTCCCGCCGCGCCTCGCCGCGGCGCGCCGCCGCCGGGCCTTCCTCGCGCGGCTGCGGCCCGAGCCCGGGCGGCAGCGCCGGCTGCTGGTGCTCTGCTTCGGCAACATCTGCCGCAGCCCCTTCGCCGCGGCGCTGCTGGCCCGCCGCCTCGCCGCGGTGCGGCCGGACATCGCCGTGGCGCAGGCCGGCTTCCTGGCGCGGGAGGGGCGCCCGAGCCCGCCGACCGCGGTCGAGCAGGCGGCGGCCCTGGATGTCGACCTCTCCGCCCATGCCTCGCGCTATGCCTCGGACGCCGAGCTGGCGGCGGCGGATGCGATCCTGATGTTCGACGGCAACAACATCGCCGAGCTCGCCCGCCGCGGCCTCGGCGCCGGCCAGCGGGTCGCGCTGCTCGGCGACTTCCTCGACCCGCCGCAGGAGATCGAGGATCCCTACGGCGCGCCGGCGGAGGTGTTCCGCGACGTCTACGGGCGGATCGGCGCGGCCACGGATGCGCTCGTCGCCGCCCTGCGCGGCTGAGCGCCTCTTCTCCTCCGCCATGATCCCGCTCCAGGGCCTGCTGACCTCCCTCGCCCTGCCGCCGCTGCTGCTGGCCGGCGCCGCCCTGCCCGGCGGCCTCCTCGCCTGGCGCGGCTGGCGGCCGGGCGGACTGGTCGCCGCCGTCGCCGCCGCCCTGGTCTTCGTCTTCGCCACGCCCTCCCTCTCCGACCTCCTCGTCGCCTCGCTCGAGGAGGAGGTGCGGCCGGGGGTGCTGCGGCCGGCCGGTGCGCCGCCGCCGGAGGCGATCGTCGTCCTCGGCGCCGAGTCCCTGCGCGATGGCCAGGGCTACACCGTCGGGCCGCTGACGCTGGAGCGGCTGCGCGCCGGCGCGGCGCTGGCGCGGCGCACGGGCCTGCCGCTGTTGGTCACCGGCGGCCCGGTCAGCCCGGACGGGCCGCCGCTGGCGAACCTCATGGCGCGGAGCCTGCGCGAGGATTTCGCCACGCCGGCGCGCTGGATCGAGCCCGCAGCCCGCGACACGCACGAGAACGCCGTGCTCGGCACCCGCCTGCTGCGCGCCGCCGGCATCGGCAGCGCCGTCCTGGTGACCCATGGCTGGCACATGCCGCGCGCGCAGGAGGCCTTCGCGCGGGAGGGCCTCGGCACCGCGGCCGAGCCGGTGCGCCGCGTGCCGCGCCACGAGCGCTTCGAGCTGCAATGGCAGCCGCGCCCCGACTTCCTGGCGATGAGCTGGTTCGCGCTGCGCGAATGGGTGGGACGGCTGGTCTATGCCATCCGCGACTGAGCCCTGCCCCCCGGCCGACGCCGGCCTGCTGCCCCTGGCGCGCGGCGCGCCCCTGCCGGCCTGGTGCGACCGCTACCTCGAGCCGCCGGGCGCGGGGGCCTTCTTCGCCGGGCGGCTCTGGTACGAGACGCTGATTGGCCATGCCCTGCCGCCGGAGGCCGAGCCGGTGCTCGCGCTGGCCGGCGAGGCGGCGCTGCTGCCGCTGCTGCGCCTGCCGGGCGGGCGGCTCACCAGCCTCGCCACCGTCTACAGCCTGGAATGGGCCCCCCTGCCCTCCCTCCTGCCCTCCCTGGGCGCCGATGCGGCGGGCTTGCGCGCGGGCGGGCGCGCGCTCGGGCGCCGGCTGCGCGGGCGGCCGCCGGTGCGGCTCGATGCGCTCGATCCTGCCGCGCCCGGCCTTGCGCCGCTGCTGGACGGGCTGCGCGCGGCCCGGCTGGTGCCGCTGCGCTTCGAACACTTCGGCAATTGGCACGAGGCGCTGGCCCCGGGGATGGGCTGGGAGGCCTATCTCGCCGCCCGCCCGCCGGCGCTGCGCACCACCATCCGCCGCAAGCTCGCCCGCTGCGAGCGCGAGATGCGCTTCACGCTGGTCACCGCGCCCGGCGCCGCGCTCGAGGCCGGCATCGCCGCCTACGAGGCGGTGCGCGCCGCGAGCTGGAAGCCCTGGGAACCCTTCCCCGCCTTCGACGGCGCGCTGATGCGGGCGGCGGCGGCGGCGGGCGTGCTGCGGCTCGGCCTGCTGCGCACGCGCGCGGAGGACAGGCCGGTCGCGGCGCAGTACTGGGTGCTGGACCGGGGCGGCGCGCGGGCCCTGCTGCTGAAGCTCGCGCATGACGAGGCGAGCCGCGCGGCCTCTCCGGGCACGGCGCTGACGGCGCTCATGGTCCGCCACCTGCTGGAGGAGGATCGCGTGCGGGAGCTGGATTTCGGCGTCGGCGACGATGCCTACAAGCAGCTCTGGGTGGCGGAGCGGCGCCAGCGCATCGGCGTGGCGCTGGCCGATCCGCTGCACCCGGCGGGCGCGCTGGACCTGGCGCGGCACCTGGCCGGCGGTGCCCTGCGGCGCCTGCGTGGCATGGCGGGGGCACGATGACTGGGGCCCCTCGTGATACGTGGCTCATGAAGTGCTGACACTCGTCATGCCTCAATCGCCGGCACCGGCTCCGGCGGCTTGGCTTCGCGGCAGTCTGCGGGGAGCACGCCTGCGCGTGACCCGTGGGCCGCATTCGCGGCCCCGGCCGCCTTGGGCGGGCGCAGGTCGGATTTGACGAGGCGAGCAAGGCAGGAAGGCGGGACGATGAGGATCCTCTACAGCCACCGCATCCAGTCCCGCGACGGGCAGAGCGTGCATCTCGAC
>CAYNYQ010000129.1:0-12470 GCA_964401305.1 uncultured Acetobacteraceae bacterium
CGCGCCGCGGCCCCATCACCGTCTCGCCGCCGATCGTGATGCGGCCGGCGCTGACGCCCTCGAGCCCCGCAAGCATCATCAGCAGCGTCGACTTGCCGCAGCCGGAGGGGCCGAGGATGGAGACGAACTCCCCCTCGGCGACGTCGAAGGAGACACCGGCGACCGCCTCGACCTCGCCGGAGCGGGTCTCGAAGGTCTTGCGGACGGCGCGGAGCGCGATCATCCCAGCAGCTTGCCGATGGGCTCCAGGCGCGCGCGCTGGGCCTGCCACTCCGCGGCGCTGAGCTTGATCCTGCCGGCGAAGCGGTTGGTGATCAGCGCATCCTGGTCCGGGCGGCGCGCATCGGCCGGAGCGCCGAACTCCATCACCAGGTCGGTCATCGCCTTCCAGCGGCCCATGTCGGTCCAGCCGAGGCCGTTCTCCATCGCCTCCGGCGCCAGGATGGTCCACTGCATCAGGCCCTGCGAGAGGCGCGCATTCTCCCGCCCGCCCGCCGTCAGGCCGAGCTCGGGCACCTGCTTGACGAACATGTCGAGCGCCTTGTCGGGCTCGCGCAGCTGGAAGGCCGCCGCCTCCAGCAGCGCCTCGGCCACCGCCTCGCACAGCGGCGCGCGGTCGCGCAGGATCTCGGTGCGGGTGGTGATGACGTTGGCGTAGAAGGGAATGCCCGCCGCCGAGTAGAGGAAGAAGCGGTGCTGCGCGTTCTGCGCCTGCATCACCGGGATTGTGGAGGAGCCCACCGCGGTGATCGCATCCACCTGCCGGTCGATCAGGCTGCGCTCCAGCACGCGGTTGTCCATCTGCACGATGGTGACCGAGGCCGGATCGACGCCGATGCGCCGCGCATAGGCCGGCCAGAACGGGAACTCGGCCGAGGTCGGCACGGCGCCGATCTTCTTGCCGGCAAGGTCCTTCGGCTCCTTGATCGGGCTGTCGGCGCGCAGCGCGATGCCCATGGTCATGTCGTAGTTCACAGTGCCGAGGCCGGCCACCGGCAGGCCGCGCGCCGCGGCGAGGATCAGCGGGCCGGCGCCGACCAGGCCGAACTCGAACTGGCCCTGCGCGATCGCCTGCGCCGCGGCGACGGAGCCGAAGCCGCGGCTGATATCGGCGCTGATGCCGCGCTTCTGGAAGGCGCCCATCTCGCGCGCGATGTAGGCATAGGCGGTGGCACCCTGGGCCAGCCACGGCAGGGTGAACTTGATTGCCGTCGTGCCCTGCGCGCCCGCAAGGCGTGGTGCGGCCAGTGCGCCCGCGCCGGTCGCCAGCAGCGTACGGCGCCCGAACCTGCCCTGTGTCGTCATCCCCGGTCTTCCTTCCTGCGGTCGCGGCGGGCGCGTGGTCGGCCCGTGCTCGGACCGCCGGCGAGCAATCCGCATGCCATGGACGCGGGCGCGGCAGGCCACCGCGGGGACCCGCGCCTGCCCGCGCGCCGCGCAGCCGCTGTCCAGGCGGCAGGCAGGTCGGCCGGGTGCGGGTCAGGCCGGCTCCAGCCCGCCCGCCCGCAGCACCTCGGGCGTCAGCGCCGCGGCGAGCCAGCCGAGGAAGCGCCCGGCCTCCGGCGCGGCGCCGGAGAAGGTGGCGGCGGAGAAGATCGCGCAGGTGTTGATCGCCTCCGGCAGCTTGCCGACGACGTCCACGCCGGGAATCGCCATGAGCTCGCTCACCTGCTGGATCGCCAGCGCGACCTCCCCGCGCGCGGCGAGTTCGGCGGTGAAGCCCTGCGGGATGATGCGCGCCTTGGCGTTCACCGCATCCGCGATGCCCAGGCGTTCGATCAGCCCGGCGAAGAAGATCCCGCTGGCGCCGGCCCGCGAATAGGCCAGCGACGGCGCGGCGAGCAGCGCGGTGCGGAAGGCCTCGGGCGTCGAGATGTCGGGCCGCGGCGCGCCGGCCGGCACCGCGACGCCGACGAAGGAGCGCACCAGGTCGCGCCGGCTGCCGGCCGCGAGCACGCCGGCGGCGATCTCGGCCTCGATGCCCTCGGCGGTCAGGATCGCCACATCGCCGCGCAGCCCGTCGCGTATGGCGGCGAGGAGGCGCGCCGTCGGGTCGAAGCGCGTCTCGATGGCGAAGCCCTCGGCCTCGGCCCGCGGCAGCACCGCGCGTAGCACGCCGAGGACGCCCAGGGTGGAGAGCACGCGGAGCGGCGCGGACATGGCGGTTTCCCTCTCGGTCCGCGCCATCATGCCGCCGATCCGCCGCGGGGACGAGGCCGTGCCGGCGCCTCAGCCCGCCCGCGCCCGCTGCCAGAGCGCGGCGGCGGCGGCCGCGCCCTCGCGGCAGATGGTCTCCATGTCGGCGCGGGTCGGGCGGCCGTCGCGCACCACCACCTCGCCCTCGACGATCACATGCGCGACGTCGCGGCCATGCGCGGTGTGCAGCATCGTCCCCAGCGGATCCCCGTGCGGCACAAGGTGCGGGCGGCGGAGATCGAGCAGCACCAGGTCGGCGCGCCAGCCCGGCCGCACCGCGCCGAGCTCGCCGGCAAGGCCCATGGCGGCGGCGCCCTCCTCGGTGGCGGCGTGCAGCATGTGCTCGGGCTGCCAGGCCTCGTCCACCGCGCCGCGCTGCACCCGGCCCATGGCGAGCGCCCAGCGCATCACCTCGACCATGTCGGCATGCATGTTGTCGGTGGCGAGGCAGAGCCGCGCGCCGGCCTCGGTGAGCGCCCGCGTCGGCGCGATGGTGCCGCCGGTGGCGTTGCCCTTCGGGATGTGCGCGACGCGCACGCGCGCGCGGCCGATGCGGGCGATGTCGCCCTCGGTCAGGTGGATGCAGTGGGCGGCGACCAGATGCTCGTCCAGCAGCCCGACCTCGTCGAGCAGCTCGGCGGGCGTCCTGCCGTCGCGCTCGCGGATGCGCGCGACCTCCACCCGGCTCTGCGCCAGATGCGTCTGCACGGGGATGCCGAGGCGGCGCGAGGCCTCGCCGATGCTGCGCAGGAAGGCGGTGGAGCAGGTGTCGGGTGCATGCGCCGCGAGCTGCACGCCGGTGCGCGCATCGGGCGCGCCGTGGAATCGCCGCACCAGCGCCTCCGCCTCGGCCAGCGTCGCCTCGCCGATCGCCGGGTCGTAGGTCCAGCGCCCCTGCGACACGCCGGAGAAATCCACGTCGTGGATGCGGTTGCAGGCGAAGACGCGGAGGCCGAGATCGGCCATCGCCGGCAGGGTCAGCGCGGTGTGCACATAGGTGTCGTTGATCAGGGTGGAGCCGAAGAGCATCGCCTCCAGCGCACCGAGGCGGGCGAGCGCCACGGCCTCCTCCTCCCGCACCATGTGGCCCTGCGGCACGCCCGGCGTATATGCCGGCGCGAACCCCATGTCCTCCGCGACGCCGCGCACCATGGCCAGGATGGTGTGGGTGTGCACGTTGACGAGGCCCGGGATGGCCAGGTGCCCGGGCGCGCGCAGCCGCTCGGCGGCGCTGCTGCCGGGTGGCAGGTCGCGCGCGGGGCCGACGAAGACGAAGCGGCCGCCCGAGATGCCGATGGCGGCATCGGTGATCGGCGCCTCGAAGGCGCCGGGGACCAGCGTGCAGCCTTCCACCAGCAGGTCGAAGGTGGGCGGGACGTCGCTCATGTCGCGGCCGGCTCCAGGTGGCGGAGGAAGCGCCGCAGGCGCGGGTCGCGCGGCGCGTCGAACAGCGTGCCCGGCGCGCCTTCCTCGGCAATGCGGCCATCGGCCATGAACACCACGCGGTCCGCCACGCCGCGGGCGAAGCGCATCTCGTGCGTGACCACGACCATGGTCATGCCCTCGGCGGCGAGGCCGCGCATGGCGTCCAGCACCTCCTGCACCAGCTCGGGGTCGAGCGCGCTGGTCGGCTCGTCGAAGAGGATCACGCGCGGATCCATGGCCAGGGCCCGGGCGATCGCCACGCGCTGCTGCTGCCCGCCGGAGAGCTGGCTCGGCCGCTTGTGCAGGTGGTCCTCGAGCCGCACGCGGGTCAGCTCGCGCACCGCCCGCGCCTCGGCCTCGGCGCGCCGCACGCCGAGCACCCGGCGCGGCCCGAGCGCCACGTTCTCCACCGCGGTCAGGTGCGGGAAGAGGTTGAAGCGCTGGAAGACGAAGCCGAAGAGCCGGCGCTGCTGCGCCAGCTGCCGCTCATCCGCCGTGCGGCCGATGGCGGTGCGGCCCATCACCGCGTCGGCGATGCGAATCTCCCCGGCATCGGGCCGCTCGAGCCAGTTCAGGCAGCGCAGCAGCGTGGTCTTGCCCGAGCCCGAGGCGCCGATGATGGTCACCGTCTCGCCCTCCCGCACGTCGAGGTCGATGCCCTCGAGCACGGTGCGCTCGCCGAAGCGCTTGGCGAGGCCGCGCACGGAGACCAGGACCGGGCTCACCATGTCGGCAGGCTCCGCTCCAACCGCCGCGAGGCCCAGCTCAGCGCGGAGATCAGCACGTAGTAGTAGAGCGCCAGCAGCAGGTAGATCTCGAAGGGCGCGAAATGCGTCGAGATCACCGCCTGGCCCGCGCGGGTGAGCTCGTAGACCGAGATCGCCGAGAGCAGCGAGGAGTTCTTCGTCAGCGTGATCAGGTCGTTGGTCAGCGAGGGCACCATGGGCCGCCAGGCCTGCGGCATCAGCACCCACCAGAGCACCTGGCGGCGCACCATGCCGATGGAGAGCGCGGCCTCGGTCTGGCCCTTCTCCACGCTCCCGACGGCGCCGCGCACCACCTCGGCAATATAGGCGCCGGAGTTCACCGCCAGCGCCACCACCCCGGCCCAGAATTCCGGCAGCCGCACGCCGACCACGGGCAGCGCGAAGAAGACCAGGAAGATCTGGATCAGCAGCGGCGTGCCGCGGATGAAGTCGACATAGGCGCGCACCAGCCACTCCAGCGGCCTGACGCCGGAGAGCGAGGCGAGCCCCGCGACCAGCCCGATGCCGAGGCCGAGCACCCCCGCCACCAGGCTGACCTGCAGCGTCATCACCACGCCATGCGCCAGCAGCGGCGCGGCGTAGGCGACGACCGACCAGTCGAAGATCATGCGGCGAGGTCTGGAATCGTCTCCGGCAGGTTGAAGGCGATGCCGAACCACTTCTCCTGCAGCGCCTTCAGCGAGCCGTCGGCGCGGAAGGCGGCGATGCGCTCGTTCAGCCAGGCGACGATCTCCGGGTCCTCCTTGCGGCAGGCGACGCCGGCCCAGTTGTCGGCGCCGATGCCGCGCAGCACGGCGAAGCGGCCGGGCTGCGACTTCGTCACGTAGGCCAGCGTCGGCAGCGTGTTCAGCACACCGTCCACCGTGCCCTGCAGCAGCGCCAGGTAGGCGGCGGGGTGGTCGTCATAGGTCTTCACCTCGCGGAAGCCCGTGCCGGCCTTGGCGGCGGCGATGCGCTGGTTGAGCCGCGGATGCAGCGTCTCGCCCGGGCTGCCGAGCTTCACGCCCAGCACGCGGCCCGACATGTCCTCGATGCCCTTGATGCGATCGGCGTCGCGGGCCCGGATCAGCAGGGACTGCCCGGCCTCGGCGTAGGGAATGGAGAAGGCGACGCGCTCGAGCCGCGCGCGGGTATAGGACATCGAGGACATGATGATGTCGAAGCGGCCGGCATAGAGTGCCGGGATCACGCCGGACCACTGCGTGTCGATGAACTCCGGCGCGACGCCGAGGCTGCGGCACATGGCGGTGGCGAGGTCGACGTCGTAGCCGACGATCTGCCCGCTCTCGCGGTAGGTGAAGGGCGGGTAGGTGGCCTCGCAGCCGATGCGCAGCTTGCCGGCGCGGCGGATGGCGTCGAGCGTCACCGGCGCCGCCTGGGCGCGAGCGGCGGCCGGGGCCAGCAGGGCGGGCGCGGCGAGGGCGGCGGTCAGCAGGGCGCGGCGGTTCGGGGCGAGGGTGGACATGGCGGTTCTCCCGGTCGGCGTCCGGTCCCGTTCGCAAGGCTCATGCCACCAGTGCGGCCCGCTGCCGGCCGTGGCGGGGGCGGCGCCCTGCGCCACCCCTGCCCATTCCGGCGGCAGCCCGCGTCGCGAAGCGGCAGCCGGGCGGCGGCTCAGCGCTGGATGAAGACCTGCGTCAGGTCCTGGTACCAGCTCTTGGCCTGGACGAAGCCGCGCACATCGGGTCGCAGCGCGCGCGGGTTCACGTCGTGCACCACGAAGAGCCAGTAGGCGTTGTCCACCACATGCTCGTGGATGCGGGCGACGATGGCATCGCGCGCGGCGACGTCGAAGGTGCGCGAGGCCTCGTCCAGCATGGCCTGCAGCTTCGGGTCGCAGACGCCGGCCCAGTTCATGCCCTGGGGCGGCGCGGCGTCGCAGCTGAAATGCCGCTGGAAGGCGTCGAAGGGCGTGGAGGTGCCCATGGAGTTGTTGATCGCGTGCAGCCCCCGCGCGCTGGCGTCGAGCGGACCCTTGCCGCGCTGCACGCGCATCGCGTTCCACTCGACGACCTGGAAGGAGAGCTCGACGCCCACGTTGCGCAGCTGCTGCTGCACCAGCTCGTTCATCGGCAACGGCTGCATCTGGCCGGAGCCGGAGGCGGAGATCAGGAAGGTGATCTTCAGCGGGTTGGCGGGGCCGTAGCCGGCCTCGGCCAGCAGGCGGCGCGCCTCGGCCGGATCGTGGCGGATCCTGAACTCCGGCTTGCCGAACCAGGGGCTGTCGGGCAGCACCATGCCCTGCGCCGGCGCGGCCAGGCCGCCGAGCAGCGCCACGACCTCCTCGCGGTTCACGGCAAGGTTCAGCGCGCGGCGCACCCGCACGTCGGTCAGCGGCGTGTTCTCGCCGGTGGTGCGCAGGATGTAGGGCCAGATGTGCGGATAGGGGTTGGTGACGATGACCATCCGCTCCTGCCGCAGCTTCGGGATGGCGTCGGGCGGCGGCGCCTCGATGAAGTTCGCCTGGCCGGTCAGCAGCGCGGCGACGCGCTGGTTGGCGTCCGGGATCGGCAGCAGCAGCACGCGGTCGAGCTTCGGCACTCGCGCCTTGTCCCAGTAGGCCTCGTTGCGCACCAGCACGGCGCGCTGGCGCGGCACGATCTCCTGCACGCGGAAGGGGCCGGTGCCGGAGGGCTGGCGGCTGAACGCCTCCCACCCGCCGAGCTTCTGCCACTGCGCCGGGCTCGAGATGTGCAGGAACACCACCTGGTCGAGCATCGAGGCATCGGGCGCGTCGCCGCCGATCGCCACCTTGAACTGGTCGATCTTGCGCCAGGTCTTCACGCCGGGGATGCGGAAGGCGAGCGTCAGGCGCTGCTGCGGGTCGTATTGCGGCGCGTCGCGCTTGAGCAGCTTCTCGATGTTCCAGATCACCGCGTCGGCGTCGAAGTCGGAGCCGTCGTGGAACTTCACGCCGCGGCGCAGTTCGAAGATCCATTCCTTCGCGTCGTCGGGGTTCGGGTAGTACTTCTCGGCCAGCGCGGGAACGATCTCGGGGATCCGCTCGCTCTGCGTCAGGCTCCAGTAGACCAGGCTGTCGTAGACGGTGAAGCCCATCCAGCGGATGCCCTCGCCGCCCTGGTCCGGCGCGCCGCGGGCGGTCGGGATGTCGGCCAGCGTCATCCCGATGCGCAGTTCGCCGCCGCTTTGCGCCTGGGCCTCGGGCACCAGCGCCCCGGTTGCGAAGGCGGCGGCGCCGAGCGCCAGCCCCTGACGTCGCGTGATCCCCTGCATCGGATGCCCTCTCCTCGTTGGCCTGAAGGAGCGGCGAAGGGTCCCGGCCCCTCTCCGGCGGCATGGCATGGGCTGCACGCAGCCTCGACGGCCGCGCCGCCGGAGACCCGCTCCTCGGGGCAACAGGGCACGGCATGGCGCGCCGATGGACAAGCGATGGATGCGAGGAAAGGCAGGGCACGAACGTGGATCTGCCCGCGGAGTGAACAGGGCGGCCCAACCGGCGCCCTGTTCTTCGGCAGATGCGTGCGCGCCGGGCCGGTGTCAGCCGCGCATCAGCGCTGCGTCGGGATGCCCGCCTGCTCGATCACCCGCGCCCATTTCGGGATATCGGCGGCGATGGTCGTACGCATCTCCTCCGGCGTGCTCTCGAGGATGTCGAGGCCGAGCGCGGCCACCTTGCTCCGCATGTCATCCTCGCCGAGCGCCTTCCTCGCCGTCGCATGCACCTTGTCGAGGATCGGCTGCGGCGTGCCGGCCGGCGCCATCAGCCCGAACCAGGAGGTCGCCTCGAAGCCCGGGAAACCCTGCTCGGCCACCGTCGGCAGGTCCCGCGCATTGGCCGAACGGGTGAGCGAGGTGACGCCGAGGCAGCGCAGCCTGCCGTCGCGCACCAGCGGCATGGCGGCACCCGCGTTCTGGATGCCGACCGCGACGAGACCGCTGATCACGTCCACCAGGTTCGCGCCGCGATAGGGGATGTGCTCCATGCGGATGCCGGCCTGGTGGCAGAGCATCTCGCCGGCGATGTGCTGCGGCGTGCCGATGCCCGGCGTGCCGTAGGAGAGCTTGCCGGGATTGGCCTTGGCATGCGCGACCAGCTCCGTGATGGAGCGCACCGGCAGGTCGTTGTTGCACATGATCATCGACGGCATGGAGAGGGTGCGGCCGATCGAGACCAGGTCCTTCAGCGGGTCGAAGGGCAGCCGCTGCAGGTTGGGCAGGATGGTGATGGCGGCGTTGCCGGTCCACATCAGCGTGTAGCCGTCCGGCGGCGACTTCGCGACGCGGTCCACGGCGATGCCGCCCGAATTGCCGGCGATGTTCTCCACCACCACGGGCTGGCCCCAGGCATCACCGAATTTCTGCGCGAAGAGGCGGCCGGTGACATCGGTGGCGCTGCCGGCGGTGAAGCCGACGAGCAGGCGCACGGGGCGGCTCGGCCATTCGCCCTGCGCGAGGGCCGGCCGCGCCAGCGCGGCGGTTCCGGCGGCGAGAAGCAGGTGGCGCCGCGAATGCGGGACGGTCATGGCGTGTCTCCCTTGGCCGGTGCGCCTTCGCGGCGCGTTCTCGCTGCGCGCGGCCAGGCGCCGCGCGTCGGGAACCAGCCTAAGGGTCGCGTGCCGCGCCCGTCCAGGGTCAGCGCGGCAGGGTGCTGTCGCCCATCAGGAAGGCGTCGACGGCGCGGGCGCATTGCCGGCCCTCGCGGATCGCCCAGACCACCAGGGACTGGCCACGCCGCATGTCGCCCGCGGCGAAGACCTTGGGGAGGGAGGTGGCATAGCCCTCGGTATCCGCTCGCACGTTGCCGCGCGCATCGAGCGCGACGCCGGCCTGGGCCAGGAGCCCCTCGCGCCGCGGCCCGAGGAAGCCCATGGCGAGCAGCACGAGATCGGCCTTCAGCGTGAAGCGGCTGTCGGCGCGCTCCTGCATCTGCATCCGTCCCGCGGCGTCGCGTACCCAGTCGACGCGCACGCATTCGATGCCGGTGACGCGGCCATCCTCGCCGAGCGCCTGCTTCGTCAGCACGGCCCAGTCGCGCTCGCAGCCGCCCTCGTGATGCGCGGGCGCGGTGCGGAGGCGCACGGGCCAGTTCGGCCAGGTCAGCGCCTTGTTCGGCACCTCCGGCGGCTTCGGCATGATCTCGAGCTGCAGGATCGAGGCCGCGCCCTGGCGCGCCGCGGTGCCGATGCAGTCCGCCCCGGTGTCGCCGCCGCCGATCACCACCACGTGCTTGCCCTTGGCCGAGATGGTGCCGCGCGGCGCGGCGCGGTCCTCGGCATCGCCGGCGACGCGCTTGTTCTGCTGCGTCAGGTAGTCCATCGCGTAGTGCACGCCGGAGAGCGCGCGGCCCGGCACCTCGAGGTCGCGCGGGGCCTCGGCGCCGCCGGTCAGCACCACGGCGTCATGGCCGGCGAGCAGCACGTCGAAGGGCAGCACCGCGCCGACCTCGACGCCGGGGCGGAACTCCACGCCCTCGGCCTGCATCTGCGCCATGCGGCGGTCGATCAGGTGCTTCTCCATCTTGAAGTCGGGGATGCCGTAGCGCAGCAGGCCGCCGATGCGGTCGTTCTTCTCGAACAGCGTCACCGCATGGCCGGCGCGGGCGAGCTGCTGCGCGCAGGCGAGGCCGGCGGGGCCGGAGCCCACCACGGCCACGCGCTTTCCCGTCTTGCGGGCTGGCGGCTGCGGCTGGATCCAGCCCTCCTGCCAGCCGCGGTCGACGATGGCGCATTCGATCGACTTGATGGTGACCGGCGTGTCCTGGATGTTCAGCGTGCAGGATTCCTCGCAGGGCGCGGGGCAGATCCGGCCGGTGAACTCCGGGAAATTGTTGGTCGAGTGCAGCGTCGTCAGCGCGGCCTGCCACTGCTCGCGGTAGACCAGGTCGTTCCAGTCCGGGATCAGGTTGTTCACCGGACAGCCGTTGTGACAGTAGGGGATGCCGCAATTCATGCAGCGCGCCGCCTGGCCGTTCAGCTCGGCCTCCGGCAGCGGCGTGACGTATTCCTTGTAGTTGGCGACGCGGACCTCCGGCTTGACGTAGCCGCGGTCGCGCCGGTCGATCTCGAGGAAGCCGGTGATCTTGCCCATGGATCGTCTCGCCTACTCGGCCGCCGCGGCCGCGGTGCGGCCCTCGCGCTCCGCCCGGAGATCGAGCAGGGCGCGGCGATAGTCGGACGGCATCACCTTCACGAAGTGCCGGAGGGCATTGTCCCAATCCTCCAGCAGCGAGCGCGCCCGTTCCGAGCCGGTCAGCAGCAGGTGCCGCTCGATCAGGACGCGCAGGCGCTCGGCGTCGAAGCGCAGCATGTCGCCCATGCCGGACTCCTCGGCCGAGACGCTGCGCTGTCGCGGCCGCTCCGGATGGTCGGCGGCGGCGGGATCGGCCGGCGCGATCGCCTCCAGCGCCACCATCGAGAGGTTGCAGCGGCTGCGGAAGACGCCCTTCGGGTCGTGCACATAGGCGACGCCGCCCGACATGCCGGCGGCGAAGTTGCGCCCGGTCTCGCCGAGCACCACCACCACGCCGCCGGTCATGTATTCGCAGCCATGGTCGCCGCAGCCTTCCACCACCGCGACGGCGCCGGAGTTGCGCACGGCGAAGCGCTCGCCGGCGACGCCCTCGAAATAGGCCTCGCCCGCCGTCGCGCCGTAGAGCACGGTGTTGCCGACGATGATGTTCTGCAGCGGGTCGCGCCCCGTGCCCGGCGGCGCCTTCACCGCGAGCCGCCCGCCCGAGAGCCCCTTGCCCACGTAGTCGTTGGCGTCGCCGGTCAGCTCCAGCGTCACGCCGCGGGCGAGGAAGGCGCCGAAGGACTGGCCGGCATGGCCGGTGAAGGCGATGCGGATCGTGTCCTCCGGCAGCCCGGCATTGCCGTGCCGCCGCGCCACCTCGCCGGAGAGCATCGCGCCCACGGTGCGGTGGACGTTGCTGATCTCCCGCGCGAGGCGCACGGGCTGGCCGCTGTCGAGCGCCGGCGCCGCGGCCTCGATCAGCGCGCGGTCCATCGCCCGGTCCAGACCGTGGTCCTGGCTCTCGCAATGGTGGATGGCCACGCCCTCGGCCGCGGGCGGCTGGTAGAGGATGCGGCTGAGATCGACGCCCTTGGCCTTCCAGTGATCGACCGCGGCGCGGACATCCAGCCGGTCGACGCGGCCGACCATCTCGTCGACGGTGCGGAAGCCCAGGCGTGCCATCAGCTCGCGCATCTCCTCGGCGACGAAGAAGAAGTAGTTAATGACGTGCTCCGGCAGGCCGGTGAAGCGCGCGCGCAGAACCGGGTCCTGCGTGGCGACCCCGACCGGGCAGGTGTTGAGGTGGCACTTGCGCATCATGATGCAGCCCGCGGCGATCAGCGGCGCGGTGGCGAAGCCGAACTCGTCGGCGCCGAGCAGCGCGCCGATGACGACGTCGCGCCCCGTGCGCAGCCCGCCATCGACCTGCACGGCGATGCGGCCGCGCAGCCCGTTCAGCACCAGCGTCTGCTGCGTCTCGGCGAGCCCGATCTCCCAGGGGGAGCCGGCATGGGTGAGGGAGGTGAGCGGGCTCGCCCCCGTGCCGCCCTCGTAGCCGGAGATGGTCACGTGATCGGCCCGCGCCTTGGAGACGCCCGCCGCGACGGTGCCGACGCCGACCTCGGAGACGAGCTTGACCGAGATGCGCGCGCGGTCGTTCACGTTCTTCAGGTCGTGGATGAGCTGCGCCAGGTCCTCGATCGAGTAGATGTCGTGGTGCGGCGGCGGCGAGATCAGCCCGACGCCCGGCGTCGAGTGCCGGACCTTGGCGATGTTCTTGTCCACCTTGTGGCCCGGCAGCTGGCCGCCCTCGCCGGGCTTCGCACCCTGCGCCATCTTGATCTGGATGTCGTCGGCATTGACCAGGTACTCGGTGGTCACGCCGAAGCGGCCCGAGGCGACCTGCTTGATGCGGCTGCGCATGGAATCGCCGTTGGGCAGCGGCGTGTAGCGGTCCGGCTCCTCGCCGCCCTCGCCGGTGTTGGAGCGCCCGCCGATGCGGTTCATGGCGACGGCGAGCGTCGTGTGCGCCTCGCGGCTGATCGAGCCGAAGCTCATCGCGCCGGTCGAGAAGCGCTTCACGATCGCCGCGGCGGGCTCGACCTCCTC
>CAYNYQ010000130.1:0-12416 GCA_964401305.1 uncultured Acetobacteraceae bacterium
TCGGCGACGGCGGGACGGCGCGTGGCGATGCCGATGACGACATCCTGCGCATCTCCGACGACACCAGCCTCGCCACTGTCTTCGACGGCGGCACCGGCCTCGACACCTTCGATGCGCAGGGCGCGGTCACGCTGGGGGCGCTGACCAGCTTCATCTCGGTGGAGCAGCTCGCGCTCGACACCTCCCTGTTGACGCTCAGCACGACGCAGCTTGAGAGCTTCGCCACGATCGTCAGCGACAGCGGGTCCACAACCGGCAACGTCGCGCTCTCGGCGGGCGGCGTCGCCTCGCTCAACGTCACGATCCCGACCCTCAACATCACCGGCAGCACCGGCGACGACACCCTGACCTTCTTCCACGGCGGTGGGCCGACGGCGCAGATCATCATCGCCGCGGGCGACGGCAATGATGTCGTCGCCACCTTCGATTCGAACGACACCCTCGACGGCGGTGCCGGCAACGATATCCTCGGCGGCAATGGCGGCATCGACTTGCTCACCGGCGGCGCGGGGAACGACACGATCCAGATCAACGACGGCGGCAGTGCCTTCGGCGGCGACAACGACGACACGCTCCAGCTTTCCGGTTCGAACACGGTCCTCGCCACCCTCTTCGACGGCGGCGCCGGCATCGACGTCTTCGACGCCCAGGGGACGCAGACCCTCGGCGCCCTGACGAGCTTCGTCTCGGTCGAGCGCCTGGCACTCGACGTCGCCACCCTCACTCTCAGCGCGGCGCAGCTCGAGAGCTTCACGACGATCGTCGCCGACAGCGGCGCGACGACCGGGGTGCTGGCGCTCTCGGCGGGCGGCACGGCGACGACGCAGATCCTGGGGCTGACCACGCTGCAGCTCACCGGCTCGACGGGCGCCGACCTGCTGACCTTCACCTCCAGCGGCGCCACGCCCACCGCCATCAACGCCGCGCTTGGCGACGGCGCGGACAGCTTCAGCGGCGGCAATGCCGGGGACACGGTGCTCGGCGAGGGCGGCAACGACACGCTGCTCGGCAATCTCGGCGCCGACAGCCTCGACGGCGGCACCAACAACGACCGGCTCGAGGGCGGCAACGGCAACGACGTCCTGCTCGGCGGCGGCGGCAACGACACCATGATCGGCGGCGAGGGGTCCGATACGCTCACCGGCGGCGCCGGCACCGACTCGGCGCAGGGCGGCAACGGCAACGACCGCTACACGGTGGATTCGGTCACCGACATCGTCGACGAGAGTGGGTCGACCGGCAACGACCTGGTCAACTCCTCGGTGAGCTTCACGCTCGGCGTCAGCGCCACCGTGCTCGGCGACGTCGAGGACCTCACCCTCACCGGTGCCGGCAACATCACGGGCACCGGCAATGCGCTGAACAACACCATCCGCGGCAATGCCGGTGCCAATACCCTCACCGGGCTCGATGGCAACGACCGGCTGCTGGGCAATGCCGGGGCCGATACGCTGGTCGGCGGCCTCGGCGCCGACACGCTCACGGGCGGCGCCGACGCCGACATCTTCTTCCTGTTCAACCCCGGCGAGGGCGTCGACCGGATCACCGACTTCGTCTCCGGCACGGACCTCATCCAGATCGACGATTTCGGCTTCGCCGGGCTCTCGCTCGGCGCGCTGAACGCCTCGAACTTCATCGCCAAGGTCGGCGCCGCCTCCACCAACCCGGCGGGGCTCGCGCAGGTGATCTACGACACCAGCAACGGCAACCTCTGGTACGACGCCGACGGCATCGGCGGGGTGGGCGGCGTGCAGTTCGCGCATCTCAACGGCACGCCGGCCATCCTCGCCTCGGATCTGGAGGTGATCTGAGGCGGCGCCCCGGGCGGGTGGCGGGTCAGGCCCGCCACACCACCGGGTACACCGCGCTGTCCATCGGCGCGCCGTGCGGCGGCGCGTCGGGCGGAACGGGGGGGCTCTCGATCCCCTTGCGCCGCCAGAACACCGCGTCGTCCCCGGTCCAGCGGGCGGAGACGGCGCGGCGCCGCAGCTGCCCGCTGCGGTTGCCCGGCGCGCCATGCAGCGTCAGCCCGTGGAAGGCCACGCAATCCCCGGGCTCGAGGTCCCAGCCCAGCAGCGCGTAGTCGGCGCGGTTCGCCTCCACGTCCGGCACCGGCAGGAAGCGCGGATCGTCGGAGGGATGGTCGGCGCTGTCGGCGAAGCGCTTCGGCTTGAACCATTCGCCGCGGCGGTGCGAGCCGGCGACGTATTCCACCCCGTTCGCCCGCGGCACCGGGTCGAGCGGGATCCAGAGCGAGCAGACCTGCCAGCCCTCGACCGTCCAGTAGGGCTGGTCGTTGTGCCAGGGCGTCGGCTCCTCGGTGCCCGGCTCCTTCACCAGCACATGCTCGTGGAAGAGGTTGACCTTGCCGCTGCCCATCAGCGCGCCGGCGATCGCCGCGGCGGGGGAGTGGCGCAGGAAGGCCTCGTATTCGGGGATGCGCTGCCAGTTGCAGTAGTCGCCGAAGAACAGGCCGGGCCGACCGTCCGGCGTGTAGCGCTTGCCGTAGGGGCCGGGCTCGCGGAGGTTGCGCTCCACCCCGGCGGCCAGCAGCGCCACCCAGTGCGGCGCGAAGACCTGGCGCAGCACCACCGCCCCGTCGCGCCCGTAGTCGGCGATCGTCCCGGCATCCACGACCTGCGCCATGGCGCGTCTCCCCTGCGGTGGCCGGGCCATGCTATCGCGATCGCGGCCCGCGGATCGAGCCACCCCCGGCCTTGATCTGCCGCATATCGCGGCGCAGAGGGGCGCGCTTTCCTGGCAACTTCCCCGGGCAGCACCAGATCCGAGTTCCCATGAACCCGACCCGCTCCGCCTTCCTGGCCCATTGCCGCGACACCCTGGACGGGCTGCGGCGCGAAGGGCGCTACCGCGAATTCGCCAGCCTCGAGAAATGCGCCGAGCGCTTTCCGGTCTATGCCTGGCATGGCCCGGATGGCGCCGCCCGGCCGGTGACGGTCTGGTCCTCCAACGACTATCTCGGCATGGGCCGGCACCCGGCCGTGATCGCCGCCGCGCAGCAGGCGCTGGCCGCGCATGGCGCGGGCGCCGGCGGCACGCGCAACATCTCAGGCACCTCGCCGCTGCATGCCGCGCTCGAGGCCGAGCTCGCCGCCCTGCACGGCAAGGGCGCGGCGCTGCTCTTCGGCAGCGGCTACGTGGCGAACCAGGCGGCGATCGCGGCGGTGCTGGAGGCGCTGCCGGGCTTCCACGTCTTCTCGGACGCCAAGAACCACGCCTCGATGATCGCGGGGATGCGCGGCGCGCGGGGCGCGGCGCGCCACATCTGGGCGCATAACGACCTCGGCGACCTGGAGGCGAAGCTGGCCGCCGTGCCGCGCGAGGCGCCGAAGCTGATCGCCTTCGAGAGCGTCTATTCCATGGACGGCGACATCGCCCCCATCGGCGCGATCTGCGACCTGGCCGAGCGCTACGGCGCCATGACCTATCTCGACGAGGTGCACGCCGTCGGCCTCTACGGCGAGACCGGCGGTGGCATCAGCGAGCGCGACGGCGTCGCCGGCCGCGTCGACCTGATCGAGGGCACGCTGGCCAAGGGCTTCGGCGTGGTCGGCGGCTACGTCGCCGGCGATGCGGAGGTGGTGGACCTCATCCGCAGCGTCGCCTCGGGGCTGATCTTCACCACCGCCCTGCCGCCGGCGAACGTGGCGGCGGCGCTGGCGAGCCTGCGCGTGCTGCGCGGCGCCGAGGGGATGGCGTTGCGGGCGCGGCTCGGCGCCCGGGCGGCGGCGCTGAAGGCCGCGCTCGACGCCGCCGGCCTGCCGCGCCTGCCCGGCCCGAGCCACATCGTCCCGGTGATGCTGGGCGAGGCCGGGCGCTGCCGCGACGTCGCGCGCCGCCTGCTGGAGGCGCACGGGATCTACGCGACGCCGATCAACTACCCGACCGTGCCGCGGGGGACCGAGCGGCTGCGCCTCTGCGCCACGCCCTTCCATACCGACGCGATGCTGGCCGAGCTCGTGCGGGCCCTGCGCGCCGTGCTGCGGCCTGGCGAGGCCGGCCTGGCGCTGGCGGCCGAGTAGCGGTCCGCGCGCCTGGAGCGGGATCCGCGAGGAGGGGCTCGCGGATCCTGGTCCCGCTCCGTGCGTGCTCCGCGACTTCGGGCGCTACGCCCTTCGGCGATCTCGCTCAGCTCGCGCGCAGGCCGCCATTCGTCACGGTGATGGTGCTGGCGGCGCAGATGTTCACGCCGCGCAGCTCGGCGGCCCGCCCGCCGGCCCAGACGACCCGGAAGTCATAGCGCCCGGTGTTGGCGGCGCGGTAGTTGGCCGCGCGCCCCGGCGGCAGCACCGCCGTGCCGAGCTGGTCCGTGCCCCAGCCGCCAAGCGAGGCATGGCTGAAGTACAACCGCTCGACCGTGCCCGAGGAGGCGTTCACCACCCGGAAGGCGGTATCGCAGCTGCGGACCACGGGCGCCTGCTGCTGCACATAGACGGCCTGCGGCTGCGGGGCACAGGCCGCCAGGCCCGTGAACAGAAGCAGTGACAGTGCGACGGCGCGCGGCATCGCGTTTCTCCACATGGGACGATGCGCGCATTTTAGAACGTTCTGGTCCGTGCTGCAATGGGCAAATCCCAGCCTTGCGGCGCCGGGAGCAGGCTAGGCCGCCAGCAGCGGCGCCACCCGGGCGCCCAGGACCTGCGCCAATGCGCCCGGCGCAGCGGCGATCTGCAGCCCGCGCCGCCCGCCATTCACCACGATCTCCGGCAGCCCCTCGGCGCTGGCATCGAGGAAGCAGCGCAGGCGGCGCCGCTGCCCGAGCGGGCTGATGCCCCCCACCACATAGCCCGTGGCCCGCTCCGCCCGGGCCGGCTCGGCCATCTCCGCCCGCTTGGCACCGGCCGCCGCCGCCAGCGCCTTCAGGCCGAGCCGCGCGTCGGAGGGGATGATCACCGTGACCATCTCCGTGCCGTCCAGCAGTGCGATCAGCGTCTTGAACACCATACGCGGCTCCAGCCCGAGTGCCGCGGCGGCGGCCAGCCCGATCGCCTCCGCATCCGGGTCGTAGTCATATTCCAGCACGCGGAAGGCGAGGCCGGCCGCCTCCGCGGCGCGCACGGCCGGGGTGACGCGGGCGCTCATCGGCGGCGCGTCGGGGCGAGGCCCTCGGGCCGGGGGCGGCGGCGGGTCATGCCGGCCGGGCCGCGCGGATCGCCTGCCAGACCCGCTCCGGCGTCGCCGGCATGTCGAGCCGCGTCACGCCGAGCGGCGCCAGCGCATCCAGCACCGCCGCCATCACCGCCTGGGGCGCGGCCATCGCCCCCGCCTGGCCCACGCCCTTCACGCCGAGCGGGTTGTGGGTGCTCGGGCATTCGCCGAAGGTGACCGCGATGTCCGGCAGGTCCTCGGCCCGCGGCACGCAGTAGTCCATCAGGCTGCCGGAGAGCAGCTGCCCCTCCGCGTCGTAGGCGACGTGCTCCATCAGCGCCTGGCCCACGCCCTGCGCCACGCCACCCTGCACCTGGCCGGCGGTGAGCAGCGGGTTCACCAGCCGCCCGTAGTCGTCGACACAGAGATAGCGGGCGAGGGCGACGGCACCGGTGGCGGGATCGACCTCCACCTCGGCGATGTGCATGCCCATGGGGAAGGTGCGCGCCTCGCTGGCGTTCCAGGCCTCGGCGGCGAGGCCGGGGGCCATGCCCTCGGGCAGGTTGGCGGGGTCGGCGGCCGCGGCGGCCAGCGCGGCGAGGTCCATCCCCCGGCCGTCCGGCAGGCCGAACCGGCCCTCGGCATAGGCGAGGGCATCGGGTGCGGCCTGCAGCAGGTGGGCGGCCAGGCGGCGGGCCTTCTCCAGCAGCGCCTCGCCCGCCATGACCATGGCCGTGCCGCCGACATGCAGGCTGCGTGCCCCGCCATGGCCGTTGCCGCGCGGGATGACCGCCGTGTCGGCCTGCACCAGCCGGAAGTGCTCGACCGGCAGGCCGAGCCGGTCGGCCATGACCTGCGGGAAGCTGGTCTCGTGCCCCTGGCCGTTCGACTGCGTGCCGATGAGGATGTCCAACGCGCCATCCTGATGGACGCGCAGCGAGGACCACTCGCCGGGGGCGCCGCGCGAGGTCTCCATGAAGCCTGTCACGCCGAGGCCGCGGAGCAGCCCGCGCGCCTCGCTGGCGGCGCGGCGGGCGGCGAAGCCGGCGCGGTCGGCCAGCTGCTCCGCCGCCTCGATGTTCTCGGCCTGGCGGCCGGTGTCGATCTCCATGCCGAGGGCGCTGACGGTGGGGAAGTGCCGCATCACGTTGCGGCGGCGCAGCTCCGTGGCGGGGATGCCGGTGATGCGCGCGGCCTCCTCCACCAGGCGCTCGGTGAGGTAGTTCGCCTCCGGCTTGCCGGCGCCGCGGTACGCATCGGTGCAGGCGGCGCTGGTGACGGCGCCGGTCACCTCCAGCCGGATGATCGGCACGGCATAGGCGCCGCCCACCGCGGTGGAGAAGGCCATGGTGTGGCAGCCCGGCGCGCCGGCCGAGACATAGGCGCCCATGTCGGAGGCCATGTCGACATGGATCGCCAGGAAGCGGCCATCCTTGTCCAGCGCGAGCCGCGCCAGGCCGGCGAGGTCGCGGGCGTGCAGCGCGGCCTGCAGCTCCTCGGTCTGCTCGGCGATCCAGCGGATGGGGCGGCGGAGGCGCCGCGCCGCGATCATCATGGCGATGTATTCGGGAAAGACGAAGTTCTTCAGCCCGAAGCCGCCGCCGACATCCTCGCAATGCACGCGGATCTTCTCGGGCGGCAGGCGGAAGATCGCCTTGGCGAGCTGGTCGCGGATGCCGTGGACCGAGGCGCCGGCGCAGAGCAGGTCGAAGGATTCCTCTCCCTTTGGGCCGTCCCAGGTGGCGATGGCGCCGCGGGGTTCCATCGGCAGGGCGTGGATGCGCTGGTTGACCAGGTCCAGCTCCACCACATGCGCGGCGGCGGCGAAGGCGGCCTCCATCGCGGCGCGGTCGCCCTTCTCGAAGCGGAAGCAGCGGTTGCCCGGGATCATCGGCCAGAGTTGCGGCGCGCCGGGGGCGAGCGCGGCCCGGGCATCGGTGATGGCGGGCAGGGGCTCGTAGGCCACCGCGATCGCCTCCGCCGCGTCGCGCGCCTGCGCCACGTCGTTGGCGACGACCAGGGCGACGCATTCGCCGACATGGCGCACCGCATCGACGGCCAGCGCATGGCGCGGCGGCACGATCAGCGTGTTGCCCACCACCGCCTGGGGGAAGGGGCAGGGCATGGTGCCGAGCCCCTCGGCGACGAGGTCGGCGCCGGTCAGCACGGCGCGGACGCCGGGCATGGCGCGTGCGGCGCCAGTGTCGATGGACAGGATGCGCGCATGCGCGTGTGGGGAGCGCAGCACCACGGCGTGCAGCATGCCCGGCAGCACGGCATCGGCGACGAAGCGGCCCTGGCCGGTGAGGAAGCGCCGGTCCTCGACCCGGCGGCGCGAGAGCCCGGTCTGCATCACAGGCGCTCCCCGGCGCCGCCGCCCTCGACCGGCGTCGGGATCCACCATTCCTCGCCGCGCGCGGTGGTGACGTATTCCGGCCAGCGGAGATCGTGCGGGGCGACGAAGTCCTTCGGCAGCAGCGGCGGCACCCAGGCCGTGCCGCCGATGCCGCCGCCCGTGCGCTCGCGCCACTCGGCCTGCGCGGCCTCGAGCAGGCCGGGCTTCAGGGCGAGGTCGAGCAGGGTGAGCGCCATGGTCCGGCCGGCCACGAACATGCCGGGGTCGATCGCCGCGGGCAGGCCGCCGAGCGCATTGGTGGACCAGGCCGGATAGTCGTACTTCGGATCCGGCACGCGCAGCCTTGGTCTTGCGGTGAGCAGGCGCACGGTCGGGCAGTGCCAGCAGAACTCGACATAGTCGTCGGCCGAGAGGTGGTGCTGCCAGGGCGGCAGGAAGGCCCGCAACCCGGCCTCGAACTCGGCGGGCGGAGTCAGCTTCGTGTTCGCCGGCGCGAAGGGGTCGTCCATCGGCGCCAGGCCGAGGTTGCGCTGGATCTCCCGCGCGAAGCCGACCGCGTCCTGGCCGTAGCGCGGCGCGCCGACCGCCTGCAGGTTGGCCCAGGTCGCCTCCGTCAGCACGGCATTGGGCAGGCCGACGCGGGTCTTCGTCACCCAGCGCAGCGAGGCGACGCAATGGGTGGCGGCGGCTGCGGCCCTGGCGTTCTGCCGCAGCACCTTCTCGATCTGCGCGCAGATGCCGAGGTTGGAGGCGCGCCAGGAATACTGGATCTGCGCGAAGCGCGGCGCGAGGTTGTCGCTGGTGGCGTCGCCGCCGGCCAGGATGAACTCGTTCAGCGTCCAGGAGCCGGCGTGGGGGAACATCGCCTCCTTGGTGGCCTTGGTGGTCATGTACATCAGCATCAGCGCGTCGATCGCGCCGGGGGCGCGGGCGGCGGCGTGGCCCACGTCGCGGATCGGCAGCAGGTCCTTGTCGATCCAGGTCTCGGGGTCGAGGCATTCGAAGGTGATCACCGCCGACCAGTAGGCGCCGAACTGGGTATGGTCGGTGACGGTGTTCTGCATGTGCGGGTGGTAGACCACCGCGGCGTCGAGCCCGTCGTAGTAGCCCTTCGCCGCATGCACGGGCTTCGAGCCGCAGACCTTCTCGGCCGGCTCGCCGAACAGCACCAGCCGGCCGGGCACGCCGTGCTGCTGCATCGCCGCCCTGGTCGCCAGGATCGCCGTCAGCGCCGCGGTGCCGAGCGAGGAATGCGGGTCGGTGTGGCCCGCCGTCCAGGGATGCAGCCCCGCGCGCGGCGCCTTGTACGGGACGACCTGCTGCGACTGGCCGGGGACGGCGTCGTACTCGGCGAAGGAGGAGAGCACCGGGCCGCCTTGGCCCCAGCGCGCGACGAAGGCCGTGGGCATGCCGCCCGAGCCTTCCTCCACCTCGAACCCCTCGGCGCGCAGCGTGTCGACATAGAGGCGGGCCGACTTGTACTCGCGCCAGGCCGGCTCGGCATGGTCCCAGACCTGGCGGCAGAAGGCGGAGAGGCGCGGCTCGTTCGCCTCGATCCAGGCGAGCGCGGTGGCGCGGGCGGCGGCGAGGGTGTCTGTCATGCGGTGAGTATGGCGCGGCACACCGGACGGAAAAGCAGGAAAGCGCCGGGGGCGATGAACGCCCCCAGACCCCCTCCTTTTTCTGTCATGTGCGCGGCGGAAGGGCCGGGGCGTCAGCCCCTGGCGAGCCGCCGCTCCACGAACTCCAGCCGGTCCTGGCCCCAGAAGATCTCGTCGCCGATCGCGTAGCTCGGCGCGCCGAAGACCCCGCGCTCCAGCGCCGCGGCGGTGTCCTTCTCCTTCATCGCCGCCCAGCGCGGGTCCTTGCCGAGGGCGATCACCGCCGCCGCATCCAGCCCGCATTCGCCGATCAGCGCGGCCAGCGTCGCCTCGTCGCCCGGGTTGCGCTCCTGCTCCCACAGGGCCTTGAGCACGGCGTGCGCCAGCCTGATCGCCGGCGCATTGCCCTGCGTTTCGCGCAGCGCGACGACGCAGGCACTGCTCAGCGCCTCGCTGGTCGGGAAGTGCTTCGGCTCGAGCACGATCGGCACCCCCAGGTGGTCGCGCCAGCGCTTCAGCTCCATCATGCGGTAGGCGCGGCGCTGCGGGCTGCGCTTGGGCAGCGGCAGCCCGCCGGAGCCGGCGAAGATCGTGCCGAAATCCACCGGCCAGATCGTCATCGTGGCGCCGTGCTTCGCCGCCATCGCCTCGATGCGCGCGGCGCCGAGATGCGTCCAGGGCGAGTTCAGCGAGACGTAGTAGTCAATGTGCAGGCCCATGATCGCCCCCTTCAGGTGTACAGCGGCATGGCGGTCGCCGCCTGCGCCGTCGCCATGTCCACGCCCGGCGCCAGCTCGCGCACGCGGAACCCCTCGCCTGCCGGCTCGAACAGGCCGAGATTCGTGCAGACCAGCGTCACCACGCCGCGCGCCGTCACCGGCAGGGCGCAGTGCCGCACCAGGCGCGAGGCGCCGTTGCGCTGCGTGTGCTCGAGGATGATGAAGACCCGCTGCGCGCAGGCGGCCAGGTCCATGGCGCCGCCGATGCCGCCGCCCTTGGCACCCGCGACCTTCCAGTTGGCGAAGTCGCCGCCGGAGGAGACCTCGTAGGCGCCCATCACCGTCACGTCGATGCGCCCGGAGCGGATGATGCCGAAGCTGTCGGCGTGGTGGACGATGGCCGCGCCCGGGTTCAGCGACACGTTCTGCCCGCCCGCGTTCACCAGGTGCAGGTCCTCCTGCCCCATGGGCAGCACCGGGCCGTAGCCGATCACGCCGTTCTCGGCGTGGTAGGTGATCTCGCGGTCGCCGATGTCGGTGTTGCTGCACATGGTCGGGATGCCGACGCCGAGGTTGACGATCCAGCCATCCTGGAACTCGCGGGCGATGCGGTCCGCCATCTGCTGGCGGTCCCAGCCGGGCTTCTTCTGGCTCTCGCTCATCGGGCCTTCTCCACGCGGCGCACCGTCCAAAGCCCTTCGGGCGCCGGCGGGATCTTCACCAGCCGCTGCACGAAGATCCCCGGCACGTGTATCAGGTCGGGGTCCAGTTCGCCCGCCGGCAGGATCGGCTCCTCCACCTCCACGATGGTCAGCTTCGCCGCCGTCGCCATCAACGGGCAGAAATTGCGCTGCGCCAGCCGGAAGACCAGGTTGCCCGCCTCGTCCGCGCGCCAGGCGCGCACCAGCGCGACGTCCAGCGGCAGGGCGTATTCCAGCAGGTATTCCCGCCCCTTGATCACCCGCGTCTCCCGCCCCTCGGCGAGTTCCGTGCCCACCGCGGTCGGCGTGTAGAAGGCGGGGATGCCGGCGCCCGCGGCGCGCAGCCGCTCGGCCAGCGTGCCCTGCGGCACGAGCTCGGCGTCGCATTCGCCGCTCTCGTAGTACTTCGTGAAGGGCAGCACGTCGGTCGGGCGCGTCGCCGCGGTGAAGCTGCACACCACCTTCGCCACCTGCCCGTTCTCCACCAGCATGCCGATATCGGGCATGCGGGGCTGGTGCGCGCCGCCTGTCGTGTTGGCGACGCAGGTGAGCCGCTTCGCGCCTTGCTCCAGCAGCGCCTTGGTCAGGTTGTAGGGCGTGCCCGGGCCGGCGAAGCCGCCGAAGCCCACCACCGACCCGTCCGCGATATCCGCTACCGCCTCGGCGAAGCTGCCGAAGACCTTGCTTCTTCGGGGCATGTGCTGTCCGGTCCCTCGCCTTTCCACTGGCGGCAGCCTATCCCGTTCGCCGGCGCCGACAAACTGCCTGCGAAATGGGCAATGCCCCGGCGCCCTTGCATTGCACCATCCCGGGATCGGCATGCCGCGCCCGGCGCGGTTCTTGCTCTAACCCCGCGCGACCCGACGCCGGAACGGACACCGAAGCACCCCATGGCCCTGCATGTCGCCCTGCACCATGCCACGCGCTACCGCTACGACCGCGCCATCTCGGTCGGCCCGCAGACGGT
Organism: uncultured Acetobacteraceae bacterium; assembly: GCA_964401305.1. Lineage (GTDB taxonomy): Bacteria > Pseudomonadota > Alphaproteobacteria > Acetobacterales > Acetobacteraceae > JAIEOP01. The sequence continues at coordinate 11,454 of CAYNYQ010000130.1, forward strand.
GCGCCTGCGCCCCGCCCCGCATGCCCGCACGCCCGTCCTCTCCTACGCGCTGACGATCGCGCCGCAGCCGCACTTCCTGAACTGGCAGCAGGACCCGCAGGGCAACTGGCTCGCCCGCATCGTCTTCCCCGAGCGCGTGACGCATTTCGACGTGGTCGTGGACCTCGTCGCCGACATGGCGACGATCAACCCCTTCGACTTCTTCCTCGAGCCGCAGGCCGAGACCGTCCCCTTCGCCTACGACCCGGCGCTGGAGGAGGAGCTCGCCCCCTTCCGCAAGAAGCTCGCCCCGACGCCGCGCTTCGCCGCCTACCTGGCCGCGGTGCCGCGGCAGGAGGGCCAGCGCACCATCGACTTCCTGGTCGCGCTGAACCGCCGCGTGCAGCAGGACACCGCCTACATCGTGCGGATGGAGCCCGGCGTCTGGACGCCGGAGCAGACCCTCGAGCAGGGCAAGGGCTCCTGCCGCGACAGCGCCTGGCTGCTGGTGCAGATCCTGCGCCATCTCGGCTTCGCCGCGCGCTTCGTCTCGGGCTACCTGATCCAGCTCGTCGCCGACCAGAAGCCGCTCGAGGGACCCGAGGGCCCGACCGCGGACTTCACCGACCTGCACGCCTGGGCCGAGGTCTACCTGCCCGGCGCCGGCTGGGTCGGGCTCGACGCCACCTCCGGCCTCTTCACCGGCGAGGGCCATATCCCGCTGGCCGCGACGCCGGAGCCTGCCTCCGCCGCGCCGGTCTCGGGCGGCATCGAGGCCGGGGCGGAAACCGACTTCGCCTTCGAGATGAAGGTCACCCGCATCCGCGAGACGCCGCGGGTCACCAGGCCCTACACGGACCAGCAGTGGCAGGACATCCTGGCGCGCGGCCAGGCGGTGGACCGCGCGCTCGCCGGCGGCGACGTGCGCCTGACCATGGGCGGCGAGCCCACCTTCATCGCCGCCGACGACATGGACGCGCCGGA